>JAERTK010000038.1 GCA_016844935.1 Desulfobacteraceae bacterium
GTGCAAAAGGTGTTGAGGGAAGCCCACAACCTGGATCAATTCCGCGGCCTCTGGATCGAAACCCAAAAGCGCCGCCGGTTGATCAACCATCTGCTGGGCGATAACTTCAGTCCCGAGCTACTGCGGGAACTGGACAATATGGTTGATTTTGACCTGTACGATCTTTTTGCCCACCATGGCTACCATGCGCGAGCCCTCAAGCGGCAAGAGCGTAATCGATTCTATCTCACGGGAAATCAGAGCTGGTTCGATGGTGTTGACCCCCAGGCAGCTACAGTGCTAAAAGGCCTGGGCTACCAATTCGAAATCGGAGGGAGCGATGCTCTGGAAACTCCGGCCTTATGGGAAGTTCCGGAGATTAGAATGGCTGGAGGGCTTGCGGCGCTCAAGATGATCGGGGAGCCGGTGGATGTGATGAGGGATGCTAAAGGGAGGTTGTTTGCGGCATGAGTGATGTGGTAACGCTTGGAGAAGTTTCGTGGATTGAAGCTCGAATTGTTGATCCAACATTGGCCGAGTTTTCATCGTTGCCACATGTAAGCGCAGAAAACATCCTCACTCTGACAGGAGAAATGATCAATGTTCGTACAGCATTTGAAGATGGCATGGATAGTGGTAAGTATCAATTTGATAGAGGAGATGTTCTTTACTCGAAGTTGCGACCATACTTGCGTAAAGCGACTATTGTGAATTTTCAGGGATTATGCAGTGCTGACATTTATCCTATTAAGACGGATCAATTCCGCCTCGCTCCGGCCTTCCTAAGAGCCCTCCTTGTATCGGATGCTTTTACTGAATTTGCTAACGCAGCATCAGCCCGATCGAGAATGCCAAAATTGAATCGCAAACAGCTTTTTGCATATGAATTTAAACTACCGCTTATTGATACACAAAATCGCATAGCCGCTCAGCTAAAAGCCCAACTGGCTGAAGTGGAAAAGGCTAGCAGGGTGGTAGAAACACAACTGAGTGAAACGACTAAACTCGCAGATTCCATTATTTTTGACAGTATCAACAGAAACAAATCTGAGAAACACCGTCTCGGAGTTGTGCTGGAAGAAATAAAAGCGGGGATCGGAAAGAATTGGGCTGATTATCCCGTATTGGGAGCTACCCGTGAAGGATTGGCGCCCGCAAAGGAACCTCCGGGGAAAAAGCCCCAAAGATATAAACCAGCTTTTCCGGGAACTGTTTTTTACAATCCCATGCGTATTCTCATCGGCTCGATCGCTTTTGTGGATAACGATGATGCCCCCGGTATTACCAGCCCCGATTATGTCGCCTTAAGAGGCAAAAAAGAAGTTGTGGATTCCTGCTGGTTCTATTACTGGTTGAGATCCCCTCTGGGCGAACAATGCATCAATTCTTTGGCTCGGGGCGCTGTCAGGGAACGAATGCTGTTCAATCGTCTGGCCGAAGGCGAAATAGATCTTCCCGATTATGATATTCAAAAGACGACATCAAGAGCTTTGAATGAACTGAAACCCATGCGACGAGTTATTGAACAGAAACTGAATGAACTTAACCTGATGCCTTCAAAAATTCTGGCCCAAGCCTTTGAGATAAACTAAATATGCCTCGAATCAAGAAGAACAAACGCAAAAACACCAACGGAAAAAAGCCGCCCAAATCCATCAACTCCACCCAGTCCCTGTCAGCCTTTGTAAAAAGCATCTGCGACATTATGCGCCGCTCAAACTGCGCCGGCGCTCTGCAATATGTACCAGAACTGACCTGGATTCTGTTCCTGCGGATTCTGGATGCTCAGGAAGAACGTAACCGGGAGGCCTCCGAAGCCGTGGGGGGTGATTTCACTCCCGCCCTTGCCGCTCCCTTCCGTTGGCAGGACTGGGCCGCTCCTTACAGCGACAACCCAGACCACCCCCAAACCTCTGACGGCAAATCCTTTGGCTGGAAACGGCAAGAGCTGTTCGCCAAAGGGGACGGCAGACTTTTCGACTATATCAACAATGGACTGTTACCTCATATGCACGGGCTCGATATGGACCCGCAGACCGGCCAGCCCAACCCTTCAGCTTCCCGGAAGCAGCGCATCATCGGCCGCATCATGACTGCCGTGGAGCGGGTGCGGGTGGATTCGGAGACCAATCTGAGGGACATCCTGGACAAAGTACACGAAATCAGCATCGACCACATCGAAGATACCCATTTCTTCACCCTTTCCCAGGTGTATGAAGACCTGCTCCTAAAAATGGGGGAGAAAAACTCGGATGGTGGGCAGTTTTTTACCCCGCGCGAAGTGATCCGCGCCATGGTCCATGCTATTAATCCGAAACCGGGAGAAACCATATACGATCCCGGCTGCGGCACCGGGGGTTTTCTGGCCGTGGCCTATGAGCACATGGCCCGAAAGATGGGCAATGCCCCGGCCAGTACCGACATCGACACCCTGAAACACGATACCTTTTTCGGCAGGGAAAAGGAAAACCTGGTTTTCCCCATTGCGCTTGCCAACCTGGTGCTGCACGGCATCGACCAGCCAAACCTGTGGCACGGCAACACGCTCACCAACCGCACCACCTACGGCGCTTTGTTTGAAAACGCACCACCGGTATTTGACATCATCCTCACCAACCCGCCCTTCGGTGGCAAGGAGGGAAAAGATGCTCAGAAGAATTTTTCCTTTGAAACCGGTTCCACCCAGGTGCTTTTTTTGCAAAACATCCTGGCGGAGCTGGCGCCCCAAGGCCGCTGCGGCATTGTTCTTGATGAAGGACTGCTGTTCCGCACCAACGAAAGTGCCTTTGTGGAGACCAAGCGCAAGCTGGTGGATGAGTGCGACCTTTGGGCCATTGTCAGTTTGCCCGGCGGGGTGTTTACCACGGCAGGCGCAGGCGTGAAAACCAATCTGCTGTTTTTTACCAAAGGGCGAACAACAGAGAAGGTTTGGTATTATGATCTTTCTCATCTCAAGGTTGGAAAGAAATCCCCCATGACTTTAGGCCATTTCGGTTTTTCAAGATCCGGCGAGATCGTGGGTGATGATCGGCTTCCCATTAGCCTCACCCGCGAGTGGCGTGAAGATGAGGAAACCAAAGATAAACCTTTTCCCACTTTTGCCCGCCTGTTATCCAAACGGGGTACTCCGGAAGGGGAGAGCCGTTATTCCTGGACCATGGATTTCACGGTACGCAGGGCCAGGGCCCGCGAAGAAATGGCACCCTATCAGGCTGATGTGGAAAAGCTGAAGCTTCGCATTATAGAACAAAAGGAACAGCTAAAAGCCCTTAAAAAGAAAAAGGCCACTCCGGAAATACTCAACAAAGTCAAAAAAGACATCAAAACTCTGGAAAAATCGGCTCGCAAAGCCCAGACTAAAGCAGATGCCATCGATGCCGCCGTTTATGACCTGAAGGCAGTAAATCCAAATGCCGTCATCAAGGTAGACACCCGAACGCCGTTTGAGATCCTCTCAAACATTGAGGAACAAGGCAGAATTGTTTCAGAAACGCTTTTGAGACTGCGGGAACTTCTTGCAAAGCCCGATTGAGATGGTCATGTATTTCATGATCTGATTTGCCATTAACAACGTCATGGGTGAGTTATGAACTCTGTTATGAACATATATTGCGATGAAAGTTGCCATTTGCCGAATGATGACCAGAAATCCATGGTTCTTGGCGCCTTATGGACTTTCAAAAGCAATACCGCGAAACATAATCAAGCCATTGCCGATTTGAAGAAAAGGCATAACCTTTCCCGGTTTTTCGAGATCAAATGGACAAAGGTTTCTCCCTCTAAGATTAATTTCTACGTCGAGTTGGTCAACTATTTTTTTGACAACAGGACAATGGGGTTTCGTGCATGGGTTATAGCAGACAAATTGATTTTGCATCATGCTGCTTACCAGCAGACCCACGATGATTGGTATTACAAGATGTATTTTTATCTGTTAAGAAATTTGATATCCACGAACAGGAGATATCATATCTATCTCGATATCAAAGATACTCGCAGCAGGATGAAACTTCGCAGGCTGCGGAACGTGTTGAGCAATGCAAATTATGACTTCTCGAGAGAAATCATTGAACGGATTCAGCATGTCCATTCACATGACATCGGACTTATGCAATTGGTAGATGTTCTGATAGGCGCTGTTTCCTATCATGCCCGCGGTCTTTCGAGCAGCTCCGCTAAGAATGAGATTGTTCACTTAATCAAAACACGGACGGGGTTGACCCTTAAACAAAATACCTTGCCGACAGCACGTAAATTCAACCTTTGCATCTGGCGGCCAAATCCCTTGGGGTTCGAAAATGTCTGAGTGGTTGCCGGAAAAGGCGCTGGTCAATCCTTGGACAGCCAATACGTATGACATGCTTTACCATATATTTTATCGGGATATTCGAGATTATGATCTCCGTTACATGGGAAAAAATGTCTGGATTTTTCAGGATATGGAAGATGGCAAGGAGAAAATTTTCTGGCACCTGACAACACGCGAGATAAAACCTAAAAAGATTCCCCGCCGAAAGCGGAAATTTTATCCAGTCAATCGGAAAGATACTGAAGGGGAAAGACTTCCGGATTTTCGAAGATGCGAGCGATTGCCGTGGATAAAACCTTTGATTGAAAATCCTTTGCAACCTGAGGTGCTTGCCTGGGATTATGAAGAGGGTGATCAGAGAATAAAGACTTATGTTTGGATTGAAAAATATGATTTTGTTGTGATTATGAAAAAGTATCCTGATGGAAAGTGCAGGCTGATTACATCGTTCTATGTGGATAATAAATACAAGCGGGATGATTTTAAAAGAAAATATTCAAACCGTATCAAATAGGAAAGGCCTGCTCGGACGGCAGGCCCATCTCCTTCGGCTCTTACACCCTGATGGGATGGCCGATGAGTGCGTTTAATATATTATTATCTTTGTCGGTTGTCAACCTCCAAAATATGCAGGACAAAGGGGAGCAAATGCAGTACTGCCGTCACGGGGTGTCCCTCTGAAGCTATCTGGACACCCTGAAATGTTCTCCCGTCTTTTTCCGCTTCCACCGGACCCGCTGGGTGAGGGGGAGGTGCATCTGAATAGCACCCGGCCTGGGGCAGACCCCTTCGCAGCATCCGCCGTACCAGCATTCCTCCGCAAAGAGCACGATGGGCGGCTTTCCTTTTAGAGGGTTGGGGATGAGCACGTCCACCTGGCAAACATCCACACATTGATTGCACCCGTTACAGATTTGCGCATCAAAGGTCACGGGGTTTCCCGGTGTACAGGCGTTGGGAAAAGCATAGATCTTTTTTTGGGGCATGGAGTTTTCTTTTTCCATCTTCAACCGTGCCTTTCATAGTTTTCCGCAAGGGGTTTCCAGAAATCAAGGGGCATCTCTCGGGATGAAATGCGGTCATCAAGGTTTTTAAGGACGATCCATTTTTTCCAATGGGAAGGGTCTTCGCTCATGTGATCCAATCGCTTGAATCCCAGTTGTGGGGAGTCGGCTTTTCTGGCCATGGATGCGAGAACGATCATTTCGTTGCAGGTGAGGATGTTGTACACCTCCAGGGTCCGCATGAGTTTGTGGGGGTTGTCCACCGAGATGCGGTCTGAATCGTATTGTTGTAGCTCTTTGATGGAAATGAGCGCCAGATCCAACAGTTCATCATTTTTGAATTCTCCGCAGTAGTTCTGCATGATGCGGCAGGCGGCGGCATTCAGTTCCTTCCATTCGATCTCTTCACGGTTTTCAAGGGGCTTGTAAACCCTGGACTTTTCGCTATCCACCTGCTTTCGGTTTAAACCGGGGCAGGCGGATTTCTTCGCATATTCAGCCGCCTTTCTCCCCGCATACCGGCCCGTGGTGGCGGCATGATAGTGGTAATTGGCCGCAAAAAGAGCATCGCCCGCCGCGAAATATCCTTCAAGGTTCGTCATGAGATTCCAGTCCGTCACGAGGCCCCCCGCATCGCCGATCTCGCCGCCCGTGCGGTCCTGGGGCCTTATGCTTCCCCGCATGGGATCACTTCCCAGAAATAGATAGCTCTGAAGCAGGTCCTTTGTGGGGTCAAATCCGGCTTCCGTATAGTAGACATGCACGGGAATCCGGGTTTTTCCCTCTTCTCCCACCATGTGGCCCCAGATGGCCCGACGTTCATGTTCGGGCATGCGGGAGAGATCGGCATAGAGGGGCAGGCGGAACTCTCCTTTGCGAATACGGTCTTCCAGGTCGGGTATGGGTTCCGGCCGTTTGTGTTCATGGACGGGGGTCCGCTCTCCCATGAATTTCTGCCCCGGTGCGGGCATGCACCGCTCCCCTACGGTTTCCAGTATCTTTCCGTCGCGATCCACCCAGGGAATCTCCTTGCCATCGGCATCCACAAGGGAGCAGGGGACCCAGGTGTTCAGGGCGTTCCCGTGGCTGTAAGGCTGGAATGCATGGGGACTGCCAAAGGATGTGGGAAGGGATTTCTCCATCATGGTGAACTCCGCGCCGGCCCGCCAACTCATGGCGTGGCCGTCACCCACAATCTGTGTGGGTCGGAAGTTGGCATTCCCCCGGATTTCGGTGGAAAAGCACCAGTTCCGCTGGTGCCTGGAAAGGCCGTTCACCACGGCTTTGGCGCGGAAGATCAAGAATTCACCGGTCCGGCAGTGAAAACCCGTGGCCCCGATGACCCGGCTGCCCGGTTTTCCGTCTACCGTCAGAAGCCCTGTGGCCATAATGCGGTCCAGTATTTTCACACCGAGTTTCTTGCATTCCTTGAACAGGGAACCTTTGAAGGTGCTCCCGCGAACCCTGAAATGAACCCGGCTTTTGTAGTCATAGGCAAAGAGAAATTTCGTTTCTTCGTCTCGAAAGGGCGCGCCCTTGAAATCATCGTGAACGTCCCGGATGACGCCGCCCATCTTTTCAAGCTCAAGGAGGGTGTCGTAGCTCTCCCGGGCCGCAATATATCTCGAAAGGGCGTTGGTGTATCCACCGGTCATGTCGAGCTCCCATTGAACCAGTTCCTCAGCTGTGATGGATGATCCGGGATGGGGTGTGTTGAGCCAGTGGTCGCAACCGGAGCCCCCTGAACCGCTCTTCAGGGTGGCGCCTTTTTCAACCAGCACAACATTTTGACCCATGCGGGCGGCACTGATGGCGGCCCAGCATCCGGCGATGCCGCCTCCCAGAATCAACACATCCGATGGAACGGTTGTTTCTTCGCCGTACCTGATGGGGTAGGGCCATTCCAGAAGGCCGTGGGTCTTGATATATTGTGCCCAGTTCATCTTCTCCTCCGTTCCCTGGTGATTTCCGGTCGGTATGAACTTATCAATCTTTTCTTTTCCGTCTCTGCAGAACTATTCCACCGGCAAATACCATCAGGCCTGCTGTCAGGGCCCCGTAGCTGTGCGTGAAAATGAAGATCATCAACAGAAAGCCGGATATTAAAAAAAAGAACCTTTCAATGGGGGTACATCGGTTATGGTAATACCCCACAAAGGAAATTTCGAATGCAAAAAAGAGAATGATCACCGCTGCCAGACCCGCACATTCGTACAGGATGTTTCCGCTCGGTTGAAACAGAAGGATCGGGCAATAGATGAACATGAAAGGGATCAGAAAACCGGCCAGGGCCGCCTTGGTGGACTCAATGGTTGTGGGTATATATTTGGCCCCGGCAATTTTTGAGGCAATCAGCGAAACCATGGCCACAGGGGGGGTAAGAAAGGCAAATACGCTGACAAACATGGCAAAGAAATGCCCCTGTTCAAAGGGAATGCCCATCTTTTTGAGGGCAGGAACGGTAAAAACACTCACAATAATGTAAGAGGTGATGGATGCGCCGCCCATTCCCAGAATAATGGAGATGCCCCATATGAGAATCAGGGCCAGAAACAGAGACCCGTGACTCCACTCCTCGATTCCCGTAATCAGTTTCACCCCGATGCCGCTCATGCTCAGGGTGCTTAAAATCAGTCCCACGCAGGCAACCGACGTTCCGATGGCGGCCCCCTGTCGGGCCCCTTCCGCAAACCCGTTCATATACTGGGCCAGCGACGGCCGCGTTTTTTTCCGGATCAGGGAGATGACAACCGTGATTACAATGGCCCAGAACCCCACATAATTGATTGAGAAGCCTCGCATGAGCAGGACCACAATGGCCCCCAGTGGAACAATGAAGTTGATGGAAGAAAGGGCCAGTTCCTTGAGATCCATTTTATCTTCCAAAACTGCTGCTTCCTCCACCCGCATGCCCCGTTTGCCGGCCAGAAAATAGACATACAGGCCGATGGTCATAAAATATATGGCCGCAGGGAGAAGGGCCATTTTCATGATGTCCACATAGGGGATGCCTGCCAGCCCCGCCATGGCAAATGCGGTCATTCCCATAATGGGCGGCATAATCTGTCCACCGTTGGATGCAGCCGCCTCAATGCCGCCTGCCTCTGCCGGTTTGAATCCGCTCTTTTTCATTAGGGGAATGGTAAAGGAGCCCGTAACTGCAACATTGGCCGCCGCACTACCGGTAACAGATCCCACGCCCGCGCTGGCGACCACTGCCATCATGGCAGCGCCGCCCCTGATCTTGCTCATGACGATCTTTCCAATGGAAATGAAAAATTTGATGGCGCCCGTGGCATTCAACACCCCGCCGAACAGGATAAAGAGAAAGAGAAAATTGGCTGAAATATGAAGGAATGCATAGACCCCTCCCTCAAAAGAGATGGAGAGATTGCTGATGGTTTGATCCAGCGGCATGGACTGGCTTTTCAAAGGACCCGGCAGGTACGGCCCAAGGAAGCCGTAACCCACAACGGAGATGGAGAGGATGGGAAGAAACAAACCGAATGCCTGCCGTGTCAGTTCCAAGGCCAGAAAGATAATGATAACCCCGACGGTCAGATCCAGATAGGTGTTGAAATAGGCTCTTTCCTGGATTCCTTCCCAGTTAAACAGAATATAGGTGAAAGCGAGGATTGTCACAATACCGAGGATGCCGGTCCACAAGGTGAAAGCCCCGGATTTTGAGCCCGCCATGCTCGCAGCCACCGTGATCAGGAAACAAAGGGCGATGTGGATGCTGAGATAAGGAATGGTCGACATCAACAGGACTTGGGATGAGACCATTTGGAATGTTACAAGACCCAGGGTCAGGACGGTCAACATGACCCGAATAGGGGTCCAGGGGGCGCTCTGTGTCAAGACATCACCTCTTCAGAAATAGATGATGGGCCGGATGAATGGGAATGGGCCGCTTTTCGCGGCGCCATTCCCATAGCGGGTTGATTAATTAATGGAAACCGTCAGTCCATGATCCCCAGTGCATTAAGAGATGTCATCTTGATGCCGTTTTTCTTAAAAAACTTGACGGCACCCGGATGGTACCGCTTTTCGGGGACGCCGATGGCAGCAATGGTTTTCTTGTTCAGAATCTTGGCGGCGGGTGTGATCTCTCCGAAACTGCTGATGTTTGCCAGATAGATCCGAAGAATCTCCTCCACCACCTTATCGGGCATGTCCTTATTGGCGCCCCAAGTCATGCATTTCCCGAGCGCCACCACCGGGCCGCTCTGGTACTGATCGATGGCTTTGGGTGGAAAGGTCACCACAGCACCCGGATGGCCGGTCTCTTTTTTCATTTCCAGAACATCTTTTTTGTTCAGGGATACCGGGTATACCTTTTTGGTGGCAAACAATTCCCGCAGGTAGGGTGAGGGGGCGAATTTTCCGGGGCCCAAAACATTAACGCCGCCGTGGACCACATCCACCAGGCCGTCTCTCAGTGATGACACCATGGATTTCATCCCCAGATATTCGTATTTCGGTTTGACACCCCCCAGTTCAAAGGTTTTTTTGAAGCCCACCGCCTTGGCACTGGTGGCCGACACGTTTGAAATGACAACGGACTTTCCATTCAAATCCTTCATATTCTTGATTTCAGGATCCAGGGTCAGGAGAACATCACTGGTAAACCCGATGAGAGAAAGGTGACGGAAATTATCAAAATTATATTTTCCCTTGAATTGCTTCCAGCCTTTAAACCCCTCTGATGCACCCCACACCGAATCTTCCACCAGAAAAAAGACCAGATGTTTTCCCTTTTCAGGATTTTTGATAATGGATTTCATGTCCACATTGGGACCGCGCCCTTCACGTGCGATGGCCTCAACCATCTGGCTGTTGTCGTTGATCAGTTTGGCCCAGGCAACAGCCACCGAATAGGGGTTGGTACCGGCCCAAAGCCCTGAAATTTCGACTTTGTATTTCTCAGCATGGGCCATTGAACCCACGAGGAATAACAGCGCAAACCCGATGACCAGCATGAACCATTTCTTTTTGACTGACGATACCTTTTTCATTTCCTAGCCTCCTTTTTCTGTTGGTTTATGTTCATCAGAAGAGGGCCTGTCCTCTTCCTGTTTCCAGCCATGAAGTTAAGAAATTCGTGAAAATGTTGCGCTAAACCCTGAAATGCTCCCCCGTGGCCTTCCGTTTCCACCGGACCCGCTGCATGAGAGGATGGTTGAAGCGGGATTTGCATTGCCGATACATGGCAGGTTCCTAAATGTTCATTGTTGATCTCATTTACCCGTCTTTCTCCGGGGCCGGTTGATGAGGATCTCTCAGTTCCAATCCGAAAGGACCGCTCAATTTGGCCGTGAAGCTGGTATCTTCCCCAAGAAGGTTCATAACGCTCTCTACATCCTTATTTTTCATGGCGTCGATAATTCGGGTATGACGTTTATAGGTGGCCCGGATAAAGTCCGGTGACTGACAGCGTTCGGGGAGCAGAATTTTTAACGAGCTGAGAAGCGCCCCGACGATCAGTTTGACCAGGGGGTTTCGGGAAATATCCGCCATCTTCATGTGAAAGGCCATGTTGTTTTCGTGAAAGGTCGCATTACTGAAAAGGGAGGTTTTCAGCTTTTCGTTGATGTTAGCAAGCGCTTCGATATCCCCATCTTCAAGGTTCTCCATGGCCAGTTGGGCACTGAACCGTTCAATGGCTTCCCGTGCCTGGTAGAAATGTTTCAGATTAAGCTTTCCGTCTTCAAAAAGGTCATAAATGGAATCAAAGAGCGGCTTGTAGACCTTGTTGGATACATAGGACCCTCCTGAGGAGCCGGGGCGAATTTCAATAAACCCTGATTGCTCCAGGGATCGCAAGGCTTCGCGAACCACCACGCGACTGACACTGAGGATTGAAGCCAACTCTCTTTCCGTCGGCAGTTTCTGGCCGACCTCGATGTTCTTTGAGAAAATCAGTTTCTTTATCTGTCTTGCAATCTGGTCAGCCAGCCGTTCTTTTACGGGGTGCTCAAGAAGTGAAAATGCAGTGGGTTTCATAACACAACACGGGTATGGGATTATTTGGTTAGTCCAATAACCCAATATGCCAATCGCCAATTATTGTCAAGCGGTTTTTCATCACAAAAGGGATAAATTCCAATGAACTTCACATACGGGTTTTGACTTGACATAAAATATCGAATCCCTTACGGTTAATCCAAAAATCGGGTCTTGAAAGGTTCTGTTGATTTGAAAACAATCGTTTCCTGTATATTCTTACTGGCCTGTTTGTTCAGCTTCCCGTTCGCAGCTGTTGCTGCGCCTGATGCGGTGCCGGGGCGCACTCTGGAAAAAGGAAAGACATTGGTTGTGGGCATTGACCCGATCCCGCCCTTTGCCTTGCGCACCGAAGAAGGACAATGGCATGGTATCAGTTGGGCCATCTGGCACCTTGCTGCGTTGCACCTCGGTTGGACCTATGAAATAAAATTACTGCCATTAGAGCAGATTATTCCCGCCCTCCTGGCAGGCGAAATCGATGTGGCGGCGACCGCTTTTGGGATTACGAAAAGTCGTGAAGATAAAGTTGACTTCACGGTGCCTTACTATTTCAGTGCATTCGGGGTTGCGACTGCGAAACCAAAGGGCATCCATGCGTGGGTGGCCCTTATAAAAGACGTATTTTCATTCTATCTTTTGAAGCTGGTATTTGTGTTGACGGCCATTCTGCTTTTTGTATCCATGCTGTTCTGGTTTTGTGAAAGAAAGATAGATAGTGGAAAAAACGGTTTAGGGTTTTTCAGGGGTATCGGGAATGCATTTTTGCTGTCATCGGAAACCATGACAACGGTGGGTTATGGTGAGAACGTCCCTCGAACAAAAATGGGTCGACTTGCGGTATACATCTGGATGTTTGTTTCCGTTATCCTGTTGACCTCCTTCACCGCAAGCATAACATCTTCCCTGACCACCATACAGCTTAAAAAGACACGATATACTCTGGATGATTTGCATCATATCAGGGTGGGTTGCCTTACTCCTCCGTCAAGGAGTGCCCTCTATCTTGAAAAGCAGGGTATCGCACATCATTCTTTTGAGACGGTGCATGCTGCTTTACAGGCAGTTTATCAACGAAAGATCGATGCTGTTGTTTATGACTTTTCAACGTTGCAGTATCTCGTTCAGGAAGATTACCGGGAAGAGCTTACGGTGCTGCCCCACACGTTTCACCCGAAATTTCTCGCTTTGCCACTTCCACCGGACAGCCCACTCCGAAGACCGTTGAACAAAGCGATTCTGGAGGTTGTGGAAATGCCTGTCTGGCATCGTATTCTGGTTTCTTATGTGGGCAAAGACGCTGTTCCATCCATGCTGCCTTTTATTCGTCGGACCAATGGCCAGAACAAATAAGGGTCTCGGCAAAGCACTCGTATGGTAAGGCTTATTTATCGGTAAGGGAGGTTATTAGCTTGGTTTTCCTTCAGTTTTTGCCTTTAATCGGGCGATAATATGGGGAAGCCTCACCTCAGCTGACAAGGAGACCATTTCGTTTTATCGCCTATTTCCCTTCCAACACCTCCTTCAGTTTTTCAGCAAAAGGTGCAATTGAAAACGGCTTCTGGATGAATCCCTCGGCACCCGCATCCAGGATGGCCTGGGCGGGCCCGTCAATGGAATAACCGCTGCACACGATCGTTTTCAGATCAGGCCTTGCCTCCATGATAAGCGGGTAAAGACTGCCGCCGTCTATATCGGGCAGTTTTATATCCAGGAGTGCCAGGTCAATCTGGCCGTCAAAGGTTTTGGCAAATTCAACGGCCTCTTTTCCTGTTCCAGCCAGAAGCACACGATAGCCGAGTCTCTCCAATGTCTGCCTGAACAGATCCAGCAGAGGCTTTTCATCCTCAATCACCAGGATGGTGCCTTCGCCCATGGCGATTTCGCTTTTGGGTTGTTTAACTGCCTTGGCTTTTTCCTTTGTTTCAACGGCAGGAAGATAGATACGGACCACAGTCCCTTTTCCCGGTTTTGAGTCAACCGTAATGGCGCCATCGTGGCTCTTGATGATACCATACACAGCGGCCATGCCCATACCTCGACCCTGGAATTTGGTGGTGAAAAAGGGTTCAAATATCCCGGTCTTTGTTTCCTCATCCATGCCTTTACCGGTATCCTCGATAGTGAGACAGACATAAACCCCGGGCTTTAGACCGGGATGCTGTTTCGTGAAATCCTCGTCAACATCTTTGTTTTCGGCAATTATTTTAATAAGGCCCTCATCTTCTATGGCTTCATTTGAATTGGCCAATATGGCTGACAGGACCATTTGCATTTGGGTATGGTCAGCCCTGATATACGAGATATTTTCTTGAAATCTGGTTTTCACCCTGACTTCAGGGTTGAGGTCATGTTGCAGAATTGGCAGTGTTTCTATTATAAAATCATCGAGTTTCAGATCCCTTGGTTCATATTGCCCCCCCTCTGCATAGGCCAGCAATTGATCGGTTAAACGGGACATGCGATGACCGGACTCATTCATGACGTCAAAATACTTGGCTCTCCTTTTATCCTCAGGGAAATCCCACTTGAGCAGTTCGATGTTCCCCATCACCCCCATCAGGGCGTTGTTGAATTCATGGGCAATGCCACCTGCCAGAGTGGCTATGGCTTCCATCTTTTGGGTTTCCTGGAGCTGTTGTTCCATGTTTCTTATTTCAGTAATATCCCGGTAAATTGCCAGATTCGAGACGGTACCATCTACGTGGTGAATGGGAGAATAGGAAATACTGTAAGTATGCATGTCTTTGGGGCTGATTATTTCCATCGAGCATTTATTACCTTGCTGAATTTCTTGGTGAATACACCACGTGCACTTCTCATCGAAATCATGTATCATTTTATAACATGGTTTTCCAAGAGCAACGCCCCCGATCCTCTTGAGCATGGCCGCGTTCACATATTCAACTCGAAAATCAGGCGAGCAGATATACGCCGGGTCGACCATAGATTCCATCATAGAGCGATATTTTTCCTCGCTCTCCCGCAGCGCCTCCTCTGCTTGCTTTCGCTCGCGGACTTCTCTGTTTAAAGTCCTATTCCAAAGAAGGATCGCCATAAGGATTAGCACCGCAATCCCAGTAATTCCCAGGATCCATTTCAGGAGGTCGGCCTTTCTGATTCCATGTTCATACCTTACTGGAAGCAGTTTGTTGCGAATTGCAGCATGTTGCTCCGGGGTCATGGCGCCAAGTGTCTTGTTAATGATAGAAACCAGTTGCGGCCAATCTTTACGGACGCCAATATACAAATTGTAGTTGCCGTAAGCGGTAGGCGCCGCAATCTTGAGGTTCGCCAAGCCGTTTTTCTCAATCAGGTAGCTAATGGCCGCCAGGTTCCCGATATAAGCATCAGAAAACCCCAGGGATACAGCTTTTAAAGCTTCGAGTGGGGTATTTACAAAATATGGAATAACATCAATTTTATCGCGCTTCAGCCATTCATAGGTAGACACTTTTTTTATCAACGACACCTTTATTCCGTTCAAGTCGTCTATCCCACTGATAAACGGACCATCCCTCCGGCTTACGATCACGAAGGGGAAAGTGAGATAGGGGTTCGAAAAGGAAAGATACTCCTCACGTTCGGCAGCCTTTGCAGCACAAGAGATGACATCGATTTCTTTTTTCCGGGCTTTTCTCAAAACTTCAGGCCACGGCAGATTTCTCTGTACGTCTATCTGGACACCGAGCAACTCCATGATAAATCTTATGTAATCGGAAGCGATTCCCCTAACAGTCCCATCCTTTTCATAATAATGAAATGGCGGAAAAGCTTTGGGGCCGGCGACGCTTAGAATTTTGTGTTCGCTCAGCCAGGCCTTTTCTTCGGGCGTGAGCGGTATCGTTGTTTTCAGTGTTACCGAATCATGCTTTACGCCGGTTGCGGTATCATCAGGTTGAGCAGCTTGTAAGCTGGCAGCCAGAGAAACAGTAATTAATAGGAACAGGGATAGAATCAGGAGGTTGTGTTGTCTAATATGTCTAACCATAGCTTGAACTCCCTGCAGGCGTATAGAAGAATTGACAATCGGGAATTTTTAATTTCTCCCACAGCAGCGACATTTATTTTTCTTTAAGATTTTGCCTCTAATCGAGCTATTGGCTTTTTGGCATTTTTGATTACGAATATTGCCTACTTTTCCAGTTCTTTCTTAACGGCAATCCCTATCTTTTCCAGCAGGAACGGTTTTCTGATATAGTCTCCCGCACCCAGTCTCATGACTTCTTTTGCACGGTTTGTTTCAGAAAATCCGCTGGCAATTATTGCCTTTTGCCCCGGGTGAATTTCGAGAATTTTCCTGTAGGTGTCGAGGCCGTCCATCCCCGGGTCCATAATCATGTCCAATACCAATAAATCAACTTTGTTGGTTTTCAGATATTCAACAGCCTCTTCCCCGCTTGAAACCGATACCACCGAATAGCCCAGCTCTTCGAGCATTCCTGAGGCAATTTTCCTTTGTTCTTCCACATCATCTATGACCAAAATGGATTCCCCATCACCGCTGTAAGACCCAATGGCGAGATGGGATTTGTCTTCAGGCAATTTTTCACGGGTTATCGGAAAATAAAGGGTAAATGTCGTTCCTTTGCCTTCAGTGCTTTGGGCATGGATATATCCCTTGTGATCCTTTACCGTTCCCCACACGACCGCCATGCCCAGGCCCGTTCCGCTTCTTCCCATCTTCTTTTTGGTATAGAACGGTTCGAATATCTTCCCCATATCATCGGGAGAAATGCCGGTTCCGGTGTCGGAAACCGTGAGAACCACGTAATCGCCTTCCTTTACATCATCATAACCCCTTATGGGCCTGTCTATGTACCGGTTTTCCGTGGATACCGTCAGGGTCCCCCCTTCGGGCATGGCTTCGGCAGCGTTGGAAACCAGGTTCATGATGGTCTTGGAGAGGTGGATGGGTGACCCTGATATGTTGAGGATGATTTTTTCCAGATGGGTCTCCGTAATAACGCCGGCATGGTAGGATTGAAGCTTTTCATATTCGGGGCTTTTCAGGTATTGGGCGATAACGTCATTGAGGTTGACCACTTCAGTGACAACAACGCCTCTCCTTGCTAGCGTTAACAGATCCTGAACAACCGCTGCTGCTTTTTCTCCCGACTTCTGTATGGTTAAAATTGATTTTCTTAAAGGACTGTCCCGGGGGAGTTGCAGCAATAACAATTCAGGGTAGCTTACAAGGCCACCCAGGATATTGTTGAGGTCGTGGGCCACGCCTCCTGCGAGCATTCCGATGGCCTCCATCTTCTGGGACTGCTGGAGCTGGGCTTCGAGTTTCGTTCTTTCGGAGGTATCACGAATAAGAACGAGTATCCCTGCCGGATTCCCCTTATCGTCATTGAACCGGGACCCGCTCATACTTACATTAATGAGACGGCCACTCTTTGCGTAACGTTTTGTTTCAAAACCCTGAATGGCTTTCCCATACTCAATAATCCCCATGATGCCTGCCATACTTTCCTTTTTCTCAGATTCGGGCAAGAATTGGAGACTCTGTCCCTTCAGTTCTTCCAGAGTCCACCCGAAGAGAGTTGTAAATGCGGGGCTTAAGTAACGAACCTTTCCATCTAAATCGTACATGAGAATTGCGTCGGCTGACGTGTGTAAAAGAGACCGGTAGACCTCTTCAGCCTTCATGGTTTCTTCATAAAGCTGTTTATAGTTTTCCTCGCTTTTGCGCAGGGCTTCTTCCGCCTGTTTGCGTTCGGAAATATCGTTTTTCAGATCTTCAAGGGTCCGGGCAAGTTTGCCGGTCATTTCGTTAAACGAGACGCCAAGTTCACCGATTTCATCATGCGCTTTTACAGCCACTTTCTTGCCGAGATTCCCTTTACGAACCTCCTTTGTCACCTTGGTCAGGGCAGTTATGGGGGAAACCACGTATACCCAGATGATCAGGACCACACCGAGGAAAAGAATCAAACTGACCACGATTGCGCCAACGAAGAAACTCTTTCGGAATTCCGATAACATCTCTACGACTTCATCATTGGGAACCACGATTCCGAAATACCAGTTCACCAGATCCAGTTTGCATGCGAAAAGATAATTTAATTTCCCGTTTTCATGAAATTCCTTTATGGAAACCAGTTGTTTCGGAGAGCCATTTTCAACGATTTCCCTTATGGCCCGGGCAAATTCCTTATCCCCCAAGTCACTGAAACGGAGCTGAGTCCCCATGTCGGCTGTTTCCTGAAGTTTCTTGAGGTGGCCGGGGTGAACAATGATGTTCCTGTTCACATCAAAGATAAAACCGTAACCGGTATTGAAGTATTTTTGATTCAGAATTTCATCGTACAGGGTATCGAGAATATAATCGTGTCCCACAATGCCGAAGAACTGGTCATGGATGTAAATGGGGGTAATCAGGCTGATCATCCAGTGTTTCCATATGGAGTCATAGTAAGGAAAAGTCCACTGAGCCGTTCGATCCGGACTGTGCTCAGGATCTGCAATATAGTAGAAGATATCCTTGGTAAAATCGTGATCCGGTTCTATTTCGAGGGCCCAATCCTTTTCATAAATACGTATTAACTGGTGGCGGGTAATCAGATACATGTTGAATACAAACGGCATGGTCCCCTTTGCATATTCTTCAAAATATCTCTCTGTTCCAATGATTATCCGTCTGATTTCATCATTTGGTTCATTGAGGTTCGACAGAAATATGGCGGAGATGTCATTTGAGGGAAACGCATTAACATTTGTCCTGAGCGCGCCGTCGATATATTGATACTTATGTCCGAACTCCTGCAGTTCGTCCTCGGAAGGGGTTCTCGACACCCATTTTTCAATGATATGGGCGGATCTGTTACCAAGGTTTTCCAACCTTCGGAAATGCTCTTCAATACTTTTTGCCCGGTCTCTTATCAGAATACTGAAGGATGTTTCCATATTGCTGACAATCTGCTTTTCAAAAATCCGCTGCGTGATGAAACCGGTGAGGAGAAAGAACAGCAGAAACAGAATTGCGAAAAGGCACAT
The DNA here is from genome assembly GCA_016844935.1 of Desulfobacteraceae bacterium. GTDB lineage: Bacteria > Desulfobacterota > DSM-4660 > Desulfatiglandales > Desulfatiglandaceae > NaphS2. The sequence goes on from JAERTK010000038.1 coordinate 18,301, forward strand.
GAGTTTCTGAATCAAATTGAGGCGTATCCTTGGTGTTCGGGAATGATTTGTTTGATTCATGATATTTGCCTTAATCGTAAAGTCCCAGGGCTTTGAGATATTGAACTGTTACTTTCCCAATTCTTCTTTAACTGCAATCCCGATCTTTTCCAGCAGGAACGGCTTTTTGATGTATGCTCCCGCACCTAATCTTTGAAGCGCTTTAACACGGGCCGTTTCAGAAAACCCGCTGGCTATGAGCGCCTTCTGCCCGGGATGCAGTTCAAGGATTTTCTTGTAGGTGTCGAGCCCATCCATGCCTGGGTCCATAATCATGTCCAATAGCAATAAGTCAGCTTTGTTGGTTTTCAGATATTCAACAGCCGCTTCCCCGCTTGAAACCATTTTCACCGAATAACCCAGCTCTTTGAGCATTCCCGAGGCAATGTTCCTTTGTTCTTCCACATCATCTATGACCAAGATGGATTCCCCCGGGTCTATCAATGTATCGGTTCTCCATGGATACCGTCAGCGTACCCGTTGGGTTCCCATCCATAAATCTCCTCCAGGGAATATCCGGTAAGCTTGGAATACATTTCGTTGGCATAGAGGATATGTCAATCCTGGATGATGCCGATGGCCAACAAAGATTGTTCAGAAATTAGCCTGAATTTTTCCTCAGATTCCCGCAGCGCCTCTTCTGCCAGCTTGCGCCCGGTAATGTTCCGGGCAATCTGGATGAGGTTCACAATATCACCCGATTTATTCTTAATCGGTACGGCATAATCTTCCCAGAACGACCTCCCCTTGAATCCCTTTATATCCGTTTGGGGTATTACCGCATGTTCAATTCTACCACTTTCAAGCGCCTTTTTGGTTGGGCATTCTGGGCATGGGGTGTCTCTTCCCAAAAGGGCCTCATAACAGGTGTTTCCCACCAATTGTTCAAGACCTCTTTCCAGTTCTATGGTATTTGCTTTATTCGCCCAAATCACCTTTATATCCTTGTCAACGAGCCTGATTGTATCAATGGTAGCATCAAGAATTGCTCTTTTCTGAGCCTCACTCTCTCGCAGCGCTTCCTCGGTCCGCTTACGCTCAAAGGCTTCTTTTTCTAATTTCCTTACCCTTTGTTCCAATTCATCGTAGGTTGGTTTTTTGGCCATCAGGAGGTCCTCCAGATACCCTCAAAATAGAAAAAACCCCACATCCTGGTTTCAAGATAGGGGTTCTTAGGGTTCGTATCCATTCTGTCCTCGGTCGGAGGTTATTCCACACGGATTCTATGAATAGTTTTCTTGGTGGGAATGATGGTAATATATGGCGCGTGATTAGTTCAAGTGTTATTTTTTCGCTTTCACCGGACCTGCTGGGTATGGAATTATAGGGACCATGGTTTTGCCTTGACACAAAATGCCGAATCCCTTACGGTTTATCTCGAAACCGGGTCCAGGAAAAGTGCTGTGAATTATGATTTTTCCACCGTCTCACACCCCCCACTCAAGGAGTATTGAATGCCATCCATAATGATTACCGGCGCGTCTTCAGGCATCGGAAAGGCCCTGGCCTTTGAACTGGCCAAAAGAGGGTATTCTCTGGCACTGACAGCCCGTTCGGGAGATCGGCTGGAGCAGATCCGAAAAGATATTGTATTCATCCATAACCCGCCGGCTGTGGCGGTTCGGTCGCTGGATGTGACGGATTATGATGACGTGTTTAAGGCGGTTAATGAAATGGCACGTGAACTGGGCGGGCTGGATATTGTTTTTGCCAATGCCGGCATTGGCCTGGGGGAAAGGGTAGGGCGCGGCGACTTTGAAAAAATCCGTCGTACCGTTCAAGTAAACCTCATGGGGGCCATGGCAACGGTGGATGCGGCGGCGGCCTATTTCCTGGAGAAAGGGAAAGGGCACATTGTGGGTACGAGCTCTGTGGCCGCATTCCGAGGAATGCCCAGGAATTCTGCCTACAGCGCCTCGAAGGCGGGATTTGCCGTTTATCTGGAAACGGTGAGGGTGGAACTTCTGAGAAAAAACATTCACGTGACGGTTCTATACCCGGGGTATATCGACACGCCGCTCAATCAGATGCTCAAGAGAAGGCCCTTTTTGATTTCACCGGAAAAGGGAGCGGGCATTATCGCTCAATTGATAGAGAAAAAAGTCAAATCCTCAACCGTGCCGGTCTACCCCTGGAATATAGTGGGTCGCCTGATGAAGATGGCTCCCGCGAGCCTCGTTGCCAGAATGTAGTTTCTATTGCTTCCCCCGAATTTCCACATACACTGATTCCTCGAAACGGGGAGAGCAGATAGCCAAAAATATTAAATTATTTTCTCCCGTATTGCTTATTCTTTGACGTTCTCCTGGAGGGATCATAACGGTATCGCCCACATTTACCACCTGCGGCCCAAGATTTCCAACTTCTACGCTGCCAATCCCTTCAAGTATTACATAACGCTCTGTTACGCCTCGCAAATAATGCCACTTTGTTCTTTTTTCCGGCTCTACACGCACTCGTGCAATAGATACTTCCGGATCATCGGGCGTATTTGATAATTCAGTTATGAAACATCCTTCGGCGAAAAAATACTCCCGTGAAATGTCATATTTTTTAATGCGTGGTTTCATAAATCTTTTTCTTTCTGCCCATTACTGAACATGGGTGCCCGATTCAGTTTTTTATGGACGATTTCCTGTGAATTGGTCTGCCAAAACGGCAAGAGCATGAGTAGGCCTGCTGAGAAACAGATTCCTGCCGATGCCAATGAAGCGATCCCCGGTCCAATCCATCTGCAGAGTATCAAAAACAGAAGTGAGTATAAAAAAATATACAAGGTTATGGGAAAGCCCATCAGTAGAGAATAAAAGGTGAATTGACGGAAAAAACCATGCCTGTCTGCCGCCCATGAAAAACGCTTCAGGTTGGCTGCCGGATGGACCAGGAAATCTTTTTTTGGAGTCTTCAGAACCGTTCCGCTTCCATCATCCAGTAAAAGCTCGTTGCCTGAACAGGTTAAGACCAGATCAACATCTTCTATGTTTTCTGTTTCGATCCAGTCATGGGCTGATAGATTTTTCCGTAGTTCGCTTTTGTACGGACCCTCGGGGATGGCCTCAATGGTGCAGGTTTTGAGAAACTTCCGGTCCAGGGGCTTGAGGACTTCGGCTGGGTACAAGGTATACTGGTAGTAAAAATTGACAATCTTTTCGCCGGCTGGGTTGGAGAGTAAAAGATGATCCCGAATATTGGTAAACAGATCTCCTTTCATTTGGGGTGCCCACAGAACCCCCAGCACCATAATCGGGATGATATGCAACAACCCATTGCGCCAGGGCTGTTTTCCGTTTCCACGGGGCATCCATTTGAGGGTGCCGGCAAACACCACCGGGGGGATCACAACAAAGTAAAGGGTTGTAAAGGGCGAAAATCCTTTCCAGTTGACGCCCGCTGAAAGTCCCATCCACATAAGGAGCATTAAACCCAGGAAAACGGTTTTGTGCAAGCAAACACGGTCCCATAACCATGCTGCGGCAAATGACAGCAGGCAGATGCCTGCTCCCGCACTCAGGGTGAAGAAAAGCCCGCCACAGAGGGCGGTGGTCAGTTCTTGAAGGCGGCCCATGGTCGGTTGACTGGGAAGCGTCAGATATCCTGCCCCATGAATGGCTGTGAGGGTATGGTAAAGGGAATGGTTGGAAAGATAGACTTGAATGGTGGCGATGGTTTGTGCCAGTGCGAGACCCATAAGCATGGCTGCGGCAGGGTAGAGTTGGGTTCTCCATTTGTAGGGGAGCGGATTCATGGTTCAAAGGTCTCACAATGTGATTGATGGTCGCTCTTTGCCGTCGGAGTATACGGGAATGCCAACAAAAACGCAAAAATTGTCCGCATCCATTACTTGATGAATCTCCGGGTTTGGGCTATATCGGTGGACAGAAAAGGGTAATGTGCCTTTTTGGACCGGATTTTGAGAAAAAAGCAAATAACAGGTAAGTATCAAATGACATCCATCACGCTCTCAATTTTTGATATTTTCAAGATTGGACCCGGACCTTCATCATCGCATACGATCGCTCCCATGAAAGCGGGCCATGACTTTGCGCAGGAAGCCGCACACCTGTCTCCGGAGAAACTGGAACGGGCGGAGAAAATTGAAGTCCGCCTCTATGGAAGCTTGAGTGCCACCGGTGAAGGGCATGGGACGGATGCGGCGGTGGTGGCCGGTCTTATGGGAAACCCGCCGGAGACGTGTTCGACTGACTTGATTGATGGGCTCCATTTACAAAAAAACAAGTCCGTTGATCCAATCAACATCGGGGGTAAGGCGTTTCACATGGCAGTCGGGGAGGTCATTTACGACAAGGTCCAACATGATTTCCCTTTCAGCAATACCCTGGTAATTCGGCTGCTCGACAAAGACGCGGCCGCGATTTTTGAAAAAGAGTATTACTCTGTGGGCGGAGGGTTTCTCCAATGGAAGGGATGGACCGCCCCCGAGCGGGGAGAACCGGCCTACGGGTTCAACAGTGCTATTGAGCTTGGGAAGATGATGAAAGAATCCGGGGTGTCCGGCCACGATGCTCTGATGCAGAATGAGAAGGCCATAACCGGCGCATCGGAAGAGGAGATCATTTCCGGAATTGATCTGATCCTGGATGCCATGGAAGCATCGGTCGATGGCGGTCTGGATGGTGAAGGGCTGCTGCCGGGGCCGCTTAAAGTTCAGCGGAATGCCGCCTACCTCTATCGAAACAGCTGTACCATGGATGGTTTTGCCGGCCGTTTTATTGCCTTGCTTTTGGCTTACGCCCTCGCTGCCGCCGAGGAAAATGCTGCCGGGCATCGGGTTGTGACAGCGCCCACATGCGGGGCTGCCGGTGTGATACCGTCGGTTTACTGCCTGTTGAAGCGAAATCTCGGAATTCCGCGAAAAAACCTTCGACGGGGGCTCATGACCGCAGCCGTGGTCGCTTTTCTCTGTAAGACAAATGCGAGCATTGCCGGCGCGGAGGTGGGATGTCAGGGGGAGATCGGTGTGGCCACGGCCATGGCGGCCGCGATGATCACCTATGCTGTTCAGGAAGACCCGGTCCTGGCCGTTCATGCTGCCGCCATCGCATTGGAACATCAATTGGGCCTGACCTGTGACCCTGTCAAGGGTTACGTTCAAATTCCCTGCATCCAGCGAAACGCCGTCGGTGCGGTCAAGGCTTACACCGCCCATATGCTGGCTGTGCTGGAGAAGCCCGGTTATTTCGATCTGCGTCTCGATTATGTGATAAAGGCCATGGCGGAAACCGGCCGTGACATGAGCTGTAAATATAAGGAAACCGGCCTGGGCGGTCTGGCGGTCTGCATGCCGGAATGTTGATGTTTCAGGACGTTTCGAAAACAGGGATAACTCCATGAAAGAAACAAGCAAGCTGTCGCTCATTTTGTCCATGTCGTTTGTTGTCACGGGCAATATGCTGGGCGCCGGCATTCTCGCACTGCCCATCAAAACCGGGCTGTCGGGGTTTATCCCTTCCGTCCTGGGCATCCTCCTCATGTGGGCTTTGATGTTAACGACGGCAATGATTCTTGCCGGGCAGAAAAGCCTGACTGAAAGCAAAACCGCGGATCTGCCCACCTTTTTTCAAAAAGAACTGGGAACCGTGGGGAAATGGATTACCGTTGTTGCCAATATGATTATCCTTTACGGTCTCCTGGTGGCCTACATCAGCGGTACCGAATCCGTTGTACAGGGCCTTTTCACAAAACCCGTGTCAACGCCCCTGGTCATGATCTGTTTCTTTTGCGTGGCAACCTTTCTCACTCTTTTCGGAATGAAACTCATGCGAAAGGGAAACGCCGTGATCATGATCCTCATGTGGGTTACTTTCGGAACACTTGTTTTTTACTGTGCACAGCATGTGGAAACCCCACGCCTGCGATTTACGGACTGGCATTACCTCCCTGCCAGCCTTCCCGTTGTGGTAACGGCGTTTCACTTCCATAATATCATCCCGTCCATTTGCCGAAACATGGATTTCGACCAGCGGGCCATCCGAAAGGCCATGTTCCTGGGGACCTTCATCGGTCTCATCATGAATCTGATCTGGGTTTTTGTGGTGATCGCCGCACTGCCGCTGGATGGGCCCGGAACCGATACGGTCCTGGCGGCGTTTCATGGCAACCAGCCTGCAACCGTACCCCTTTCACATCTCCTTGAATCCCATGCCTTCACCATTTCCGCGCTGGTTTTCGCGCTGCTGGCCATGACCGCCGCCTACATGGCCAATGGCACTGCCTTGACCAGTTTCATTCGCGACTTGACCACCACATACCTCCACACATCCAGCAGGGCCGTTGCCGCGGCTGTGGCCTTTCTTCCGCCGCTGATCATTTCGCTCGCGTATCCGGATGTGTTTCTGGATGCCATCGGTTTGGTGGGGGGTGTGGGGATCGATTTGATTTTCGGCATTCTACCCGGGTGGCTGCTGATCAAATATGGCCGGGGAAAGGTGCGGGTATTGGGATATGTCATCGTGGCCTGTTTCAGTGTGGTGCTCATATACGAACTGGGGCAGGAACTGGGCCTGCTGCACATCCGGCCACATGTGGAGTACTGGAATGTTTCCCATAAAAGTATTGTGCCCCATTAGACGAAATGCATGTTAGTACCTTGTCTTCTGTCACAGAAAACAAGAAAGTCGTCAGTTATCAGTTGGCAGTTGTCAGTAAAAGCCTGCTGGTAATAATCTATTCTCAATTCCCTGAAGGAGGCTTCTGAATGCAGATCGATCCCTTCTGTTTTGAAAATAAGATCTGACAACTGATAACTGCGGCTATGCCGCGTTAGAATAGGGAGGATATCAAGAAAATCATGCGGGTTATGACCTTCAATCTTCGTTTTGAAAACGATCAGGATGGCCGTAACGCCTGGACATACCGGCGCGATTTGGTGGTGGCGTTGATTGAGCAGTATGCGCCGGATATTCTGGGGACCCAGGAGGGGCGCGTTTCGCAACTGGATTATCTCCATGAGCGCCTTCCAGGTTACCGGATGCACGCACCCTCCCGCGTGCTGGATGACACCTGCCAGTACCCCACGCTTTTTTTTCGAAAAGACCGGTTCCGTATCATGGAAGGTGAAGAATTCTGGCTTTCCAAAACACCCGAAGTCCATCGCAGCAAGAACTGGGACAGCGCTTTTCCCCGTATGTTAAGTACGGCCAGGGTGGAAGATGTGAAATCCTCGCAGGTCTTTTCGGTGGCGGTCACCCATCTGGATCACATGGGCCAAATCGCCCGGGTCAAGCAGTCGAAAATCATCGCGCGATGGGTGAACAATCAACCTGGCTCTGTGCTTCTCATGGGAGATTTTAATGATGGGCCCGATTCCGAAACCCACGCGGTTCTGGCAAATGAATCAACAGGGCTTTCAGATTCGTGGCAGACCCTTCACGGCCCGGAGGGAGAAGAGAGCTTCACGTACCACGCCTTTACGGGAGCCCCCTGTAAAAGCCGAATCGACTGGATATTGACCACCGTTCCCCCGGTTGTTGTGGAAGCAAAGATTGTTCACGACCGGTTTGACGGGCGGTATGCTTCAGACCATTTCCCCTACTATGTTGATTTGGCCTGGGCGGCTCTGGGGTAACTGCAAAGACATAGATGAAGATCATTATTCGCAACTTTTCAGCGAGAACTGGATTTGGAGGCATCTGTGACTTATAAAAACATACCAAGACAATCCCTGGGGTTTTTCCCAACACCGGTGGTCGAGCTTACCAAGTTAGCAGAGGCACTTGACGGCCCAAGAATATTGATGAAGCGAGATGACAATACGGGCCTTGCCTTTGGGGGGAACAAAACCAGGAAGCTGGAATTCATTCTTGGGGATGCTCTTGCACATGGTGCGGATACGATTATTTCTGCGGGTGCGGCACAATCAAACCATTGCCGGCAAACCGCTGCGGCTGCTGCCAGCCTGCAACTTGAATGCCATCTCATTCTAGGTGGGAAAGAACCGGATGTTATGAGTGGTAATCTTTTACTCGATCGAATACTGGGTGCCCATATTCATTGGGGGGGTAAGAATCGTAAAGGGGAAGATATTCCTCAAATTGTTGAAGAACTTAAAAAATCAGGGAAAAAGCCTTATATTGTGCCATATGGTGGTTCAAATGAGCTCGGAGCGTTATCATTTGTAGAGGCATTAAAAGAGCTGGATCTACAGCTTCAAAATTTAAATGAATCACTCACGCATATTGTTTTCGCATCAAGCTCCGGAGGGACACAAGCTGGCCTGATGCTCGGTAAAAAATGTCTCAATGCGGCATTTCAAATAGTAGGAATAAATATTGACAAAGATGAAACAGGCAAGATTCCTTTCAATCAATTTATACTGTCTCTTGCGAATGATACTGCAGAATTCATTGGTAGTCATTATAGATTTTCAGAAGAAGATTTAATTCTTGATTCTAGTTACGTTGGCGAAGGTTACGGCGTGGTTGGCCACCTGGAGAATGAAGCCATTTCACTGACTGCACAAACCGAAGGCATATTGTTAGATCCCGTATACACCGGAAGAGCCATGGGTGGGTTATTTGATCTGATTCGTTCTGGGAAAATTGCGAAAACAGATAGCGTTTTATTTTGGCATACAGGTGGCACGCCTGCTTTGTTTGCCTACTCGGAGTGAGGCGGCGGCAATGGAAGTTACCCATGAATAAAAGGAGAAAGTGTTGGAAATAAGAAGATCAACAGCATCAGACAATGCCGACATTTTAAACATTCATACACATGCATTTGGTGAAAAAAATGGCCTAGGAATTGCGGATCTTGTCAGTGGCTTGCTGGGTGATAAAACAGCATTGCCATTACTTTCTCTGGTTGCTGTTGATAATACAGAAACGATGGGTCATATACTTTTCACAAAAGCAAAAGTTACACGCACTACGGAATCTGTTTCGGCCCAAATTCTTGCGCCACTCGCCATTCTTCCAGACTGCCAAAGTAAAGGAATCGGTGGTCAGCTTATTAAAGAGGGGTTAATTCAACTGAAAGATTCAGGTGTAGAATTAGTCTTTGTCCTCGGGCATCCGGACTATTATCCACGTTCCGGTTTTAATCCGGCAGGTGTGCTTGGCTACGAAGCCCCATATAACATCCCTGAAGAACATGCAGATGCTTGGATGGTGCAAGCGTTATGCGCTGGAATTATTGGAAAAGTACAAGGAAAAGTGGCATGTTCTGATGTACTAAGCCAACCTCAGCACTGGCGGGAGTGAAAAATTGCTAATTGCTAAATTTAGGATACACAAAAATGCTTTTGATGACGGGGGATGACAATGCGTATTATTCGTTTTCAAGATGAGCAGGGTCAGGTTCGCCATGGCCTTCATAACCATGTGGTTCAGGAGGGTGTTGCAGGCGGGCAGGTGGAACTCTTAAAGGGTGATCCATACAGCGGATTTGAGATGACCCGTGAAAAGGCCGGGCTGGTCCATCTGCTGGCTCCCGTGGTTCCCACAAACATCTTCTGTGTCGGCCGGAACTATGTGGACCACATAGCCGAATTTTCTAAAAATGTTCCGGACTACCCGATTCTTTTTTTAAAAAACACGGCCTCACTGAATGATCCCGGCGCTCCCATCCGTATCCCCAGGTGCCAGATGAGGGGGCCGGAGGTGGATTATGAGGGAGAACTGGCCGTCGTGATTGGCAAACCGGCAAGAGATGTGAGCGAAGAGGAAGCGCTCAAGTATGTGTTGGGGTACACCGTGTCCAATGATGTTTCCGCCAGGCGATGGCAAATCCTGGGCGGCGGGGATCAATGGTGTCGGGGAAAAGGGTTCGATACGTTTTGTCCGCTGGGGCCGTTGCTGGTGACACCTGACGAAATGGGAGACCCTCAAGACCTCCATATACAAACGCGTCTTAACGGTGAAGTGATGCAGGACAGCAACACTTCACACATGATTCACACTGTTGCGCGTTTGATTGCCTTTTTGAGCCAGGATACCACCCTGTTGCCCGGCACGGTTGTTTTGACCGGTACGCCTTCCGGCGTGGGTTCCGCCCGGGATCCGCGGATTTTTCTGAAAGACGGGGATGTTATAGAGGTGGAAATCGAGAAGATCGGTATATTGCGGAACCCGGTTAAGGCGTGAGTGGGAAGCCCATAAAATTGTAAAACTGTCAATCCCTGTTTCATTTCATATTCGGGGGATTCCATGCGTAAAGACAAACCTAGCAGGACAGCGTACAAGGTTGCACTGAACCTTGTTACCTTGGGGTCAAAACCGGGAATGGATAGCATTCTTCCTCCCGGCACCGTGCGTGCTACGGAGAAACTGCTCGTTGCTTCCGGTGCCACATGCGCAAGAACGCTACGATGGGCCCATTCGAAACGAATGGTCTCCATTTACGAGTCGTTCGACTGGATGCTCCCAGGCCAGTTTGAGGCCTTCGCGCACAGAAAAGCCTTCTGCGAAGGCCAGGTGAGAGACGGCATTGGCGCAGGTGCCACTCAAATTCTTGTCCTGGGGGCCGGTTACGATACGCTGGGCTGGCGTCTGGCATCGGAGTTCTCTGACGTCAAATTTTTTGAAATTGATCACCCGGCCACAGCCCTCCTCAAGGCCAAAGGAATAAATGCAATGGGACAGCGGGACAACCTGGTCCTGATTGCGGAAGACCTTGGCAAACAGAAATTAGTGGACACCCTGAAGTCCAACCGGCAATGGGAGCAGGGTGCGAATACCGTTATGGTAGCAGAGGGTCTTGTGATGTACCTCTCTCCCGAAGCGGTTCGCGATTTGTTCCGCCAATGTTTTGAGGTCTCCGGTGCCGGCAGCAGGATCGCCTTCAGCTATATCCCCACCGGCACAGACGGCCGGCCGGATGCGGGTCCATGGACCGGTTTAATGCTGTGGCTTCAGAAGGTCGCCGGAGAACCGTGGCACTGGAGTATAAGGCCCGAAGAACTTGGCCTGTTCTTGGAAGAAACGGGTTGGGCAAATGCCCCGGAGCTGACAGGTCCGCCGGGCAGGCACGGTGTGGAATTCTATGCTGTGGCCAGGAAATAAAACAGGTTAATACTTGCTTTTTACCCGGACGGGCCGCCACAATCGGCCATCGTTCCAGAGTCTGGAAAAAGGCTCTTCGGGACCCAGGACGTCATCTTCAAGCATCGTTTCTTTTATTCGGATATGCTCCCTGCCATACATGGGGTCCCAGGGCTCAATGATCATGGCACCCTGCGCCATGGGTACCAATTGGGGTTCAATGACATTTCCCCAGGATCTATTGGATGCGCCTTTTATTAAATTATCCAGGGAGTCATGTGCCAGAAGATCATGAAGGGTGACCACGGCGGGGGGACTGAGGGGGATTTCGCCCGAGAGGTTGCCTGCCAATGCTTCCCGTGGTGTGATCCACAGGCCATGGGTGGTTTCTTTTTTGTCGGGACGGCAGACCTGGTTTTCGGGAATTGTGGCCAGGAAAAAACGGGTATCGAAACGGAACTTCATTTGCCGGGGTGTAATCCAGTGGGACCATCGGTGCAGGCTCGAAACCGACAGAATCCAGTCTTCCACCGCCATACGGGTTTTGAACCACCCGGATTCGAGGCGACCCATGCCCCGTAATTCCAGCAAGGATTTAAGACCGGCAGCATCGCTTCCTTTCCGCCGGGCCAGCAAGACACCCGCCTCTTCGAAGGTTTCCCGAATGGCAGCGATAATAAAGGAGAGGGTATCCTCAGCGGTAAGGGTAGCCGCGCCCAGGTTTCGCTGTATGTCTTCAAGGGCCATATCCAGATAGTTTTCCCAGGTATCAAGACCATAATCCTCGGGATCCACCATGCCCCCGGGAAAAACATGCACCCCCGGCATAAAACGGGCGTTCTTACTTCTTCTGAGGAGATAGACTTGAAAGGCATCCCCATGGGGCCTCACAAGAATCAGGGTGGCTGCCGGTTTCGATTCCGGTGATGTTTTCTCACCCGTCATTCGTTACTTGTGCTCCCCCCATCCAGCGCCGCCCGGCCCCAGGAGAAAGCCTCCAGGTTGACGGGAACCTTATGGGGCGGCATCATCCCGCCGATGGCCCTTTGGAAAATCTCGAAACCCAGGGGCAATTCAGAGACAGCGGAAAGCGCGCCCACCATCATGATATTACCCAAAATGGGATTGCCCATGCTCTGGGCCCGTGCCGTGGCTTCCAGGGGCCAGTTCCGGGCCGAGAGTTCGGTCAGCCCCCGGGCGATTTCCTCCCGGCTGGGATAGACCGCCTGGCCCGTGATAACGCTTACCGGGTGGATGGGCCGGGTGTTCCAGATCACTTGAACTTCCGGGTTGCCGTATACGGCCAGTACCCGGAAAGCTTCTGACGGTTCAATGGCCAGAACCATGTGGGCGCTACCGTGGGGAATCTGGGGAGACCAGGCGGACCGGGTGGAGATTCGCAGGTGGCTCATGACCGAACCGCCCCGCTGGCTGGCGCCGAAGGTCTCGCCGATTGTTATATGGTAATCCTGTGCCACCAGCATGCGCCCCAAGAGACGCGAGGCAAGCACATTACCCTGGCCGCCGACACCGGTGATGATGAGATTGTAAGGATCGAAGGGCAACTGGGGAGCAGTCATCAGGCCACCTCCTTTTTTTCAATAGCGCCCGTGGGGCAGATGGCAGCGCAAACCCCGCATCCCACGCAGATCACCTCGTCGATACGGGTCGTTTTGGTTTCCGGGTCCCAGATGAGCCCGGGACAGCCGAAAACCCTGGTGCAGAGGCGGTTGCAGCCGCAGTCTTCGGCCATACATGCCGCTTCATTAACGGTCATGTCAAAGAGGCGCTTTCCCTTCTTCTCAGGGCTCAGGGCGCAGGCCTGGCGCAGGATTAAAACCCTTACGCCGCCACCATCATCGTTCAGCATGTCCAGCAGGATCTCTCCGGTGGCTTCCATGTCAAAGGGATCGGCCATGACCACCTTGGTGTCCATGGCCTGACAGATGCGGGCGATATCGAGAGCGGGCAGGGCGCCGCCGCCGGCGTCGGAAAGGGTCCCCGGGTGGGGTTGAAAGCCGGTCATGGCGGTGCCCGAGTTATCCATGACCACCAGGATGATATTCGCCTGATTATGGACTGCGTTGACCAGCGCGGGCATCACCGCGTGGAAAAAAGTGGAGTCGCCGCAAACAGTCATGACCGGCTGGTCAAATCCAAAGCGGCTGAATTTTCCGAAGCCCGAAGCCACCCCGGTGCCGGAACCCATGGCGTGGGACGTTTTCAAGGTGTTGAAACCGCAGCTTATGGCCCCCATGGTATAGCAACCGATGTCGCCGCAGACAAAACCTTTGCGGTTGTCCTGTTTCAGCGCCCAATTCATAAGCCAGTAGGAGGCGCGGTGGGGGCACCCGGGACAGAAGGTCATTGCCCGAAAAGGGGCACGGCTATTGGCAAGTTCACCGGCCCGTTCCCGGTAGGCAGCATGGGGGACCGGGGAGGGCAGCCCCAGGATTTCCGCCAGGCCCTGGGCCACCAGGTCCGGATTGAGTTCATTGGTGGGGGGCAGGGGCCCGGTCTTACGTCCGAAGAACTGCTTTGTCCCTGCCTCGGGTCCCAGTTCAGTCCAGAGGGCCTTCACATTGTCTTCAAGGAAGGGCATCCCTTCTTCTATGATGATAGTTTTTTCAGATGCTTTGAGGTGTTTGGCCAGCAACCGCGGTGGAAGTGGCCAGGTGGTACCCAGTTTCAACAAACCCACCCGCTCTTCCAGATCCAGCAGGGCCAGCGCTTCACGACTGTAAAGAGATGCGGCTGAACTGGTAATGATGAGAAGTTCCGGTTGGGTGGGACCGGTATAGGTGTTAAAGGGTGACGTTTCAAAAATCTCCCGGGCAATGGCCAGTTTTTCCAGTTGGCGGTTGTGCATGGCATCCACCATGCCGGGAAAAGTCACCACCGGCCCGCCCATCTGATCCATGAAGTCGCCATCAAACTGGAACCGGGCTTTTGAATGGCCGGAGCCCATCAAATTGGAACTGAGCTCACCCAGCACCACATTACCGCTGGCGTGGGACATACGGGTCACCGAACGGAACATCACCACGTTTCGCACTTTTTCAGAAAGTTCAAAGCTCCAGGCGACCATGTCCTTGGCTTCCTGAAAATCGCCCGGCTCCACCAGGGGGAATTCCATCATTTTGGCATAGTGGCGGGAGTCTCCCTCATTGGTGCTGGAAAGTCCCCCCGGGTCCTCGCAGGTGATCAGCACCAACCCCGCCCGGGTGCCGCACTCGGCCAGGTGAAGCAGGAAGTCCGAGGCCACGTTTACCCCCACCTGTTTCATGACCGCCATGCTTCTGAGTTCAGCGAATGAGCCGGCCGCTGCCACTTCCAGTCCGACCTTTTCGTTTACGGACCACTCAACGTAAAGCCCGTGATCGGAAGCCACCCCGGCCAGGGTCTGAATGATTTCGGAGGAGGGTGTTCCCGGGTATCCGGCAACCACCCTGACCCCTGCTTCCAGGGCCCCCCGGGCAATGGCGTCATTGCCCATGAGCAGTGCTGTTTCACCCTTGGCTCCATGGCTGACTATTGACATAGAAGCTCCTCCCTTCTGACGTAGATCAAATCATCTTTCCGTCCCGAAACCTCCTCCAGCTGGGCAACGCAAGTATTCTTCTTGCCCAGGGACGCGGCTTTGAGTTTGTCCAGGTTCCCGCGCGGGACTTCCTTGAATTCCAGAACCCCCCGGGATCGGGCCAGGTCCAGTAGTTCCTGACCTTTTTCAGTTCGCACCAAGACCTGATTCCAGCCCCGGTCCACCTCCCACCCTTCAGGGCTTCTGGCGGATCCCACCGAGAGATCGGCGAACTCGCAGGTCAGATCATAGCAATACCGGCAGCTTTCGCGAACGCACGCTTGTACCTCCGTCATGGGGATCTCCATGATGCCCTTATCCGTTTGCAGTTCCATGATCCGGTGCTTGCTGGGGGGTATGTCCATTCCGTTGATTTCGGCGGCGCCTGTTTTTTCTCTGATCAACCGTTTCAGTTCTCTGAAGGAGAGGGCCCATCCGCAGAATAGCCCGATGACCAGTTCAAGGTTTTTTACCCGCGCTTCGTCTCCCGGTTGGGGATTTACCCGCATGCGGGCCAATGCCAGCGCCTGGCAGGGCGTGGCCACCACTCCGATTCTGGAGGGGTCCCCCTGGCTCAGTTCATTGAATTTTGCCAGGGTGGGCGATACGGAAAACTTGCTCCCCGAAAGTGAGGCAACTAGGGACGGGTCGGTTACGGCCACACTTTCGGAGGAATGGTCTTTCTCCTGGTCTGCCAGCACTGCGGTGTCGATGAGCCCTTCTTCCAATGCCAGCGCCACAAGGGTGCTCACTGTGCCCCCGTGCTGGGCCTGATCCCGTAACTTTGTATCGCTGGCGCGGGTCATGTAAAGCCCTTTGACGGCTCCCAATTCCGGGGTGAGGTCCACCGGGTCAAACATACCTTCACGCAGGCCGTTTAAATCCACCTGTCCCCGGGGGCAGTAGGCGGAACAACGGCCCCAGGTCCGATCGCATTCATGTATGATGGCGGTCTGATCGCGGTAGAATCCCTGATAGGGGCACAGGCCCACGCAGGCGGCGCAGCCGGTGCAGAGTCCCTGGGCCATGACCTGGTTCTTTATCCAGGCCTGACCCTGATTTTCCTTTGTTTCAAGCATTGTTGATTCTTCTCCCTTCAGCAATCTAACTTTTTTTGCGCAAACTGCCGGTGGTGTCTACCTCCCGAAGGTTGGCCAACTCCTGTTCGCTGGGCTCGGGCACCATCTTCAACTCGTCACTCACCTTCAGGTCCCATCCGGTGTTTTCCTTGACCTTTTCCACGGTGGTGAAAGGGTAATAGGCCTCCAAGTAGAACTCCTTGCTCTCCGGGTCCGGCCGAAGGATGCCCAGGGTGGAGATGATGGCCGAGGGGCCACCTCCCACGAAACCGGCGCGCTCACGGGCATCGCCGCCATCCAGGTAGCCAGGGGACGAGATGTAATCCACCTTTTCCATGAAACGGCGCTTCTCGTGGCTGGCCATGATCAAATAACTTTTTGCCCCAACGGAGATGTCGTTGGCGCCGCCCGATCCGTTCAACCGAATCCGGGGAGGCGTGTACTTTCCCAGCTTCCAGGGCGGTTCCTCCCAGATGCCGGTGGTGTTGACGTTACCGTACTTATCCACCTGGGCCGCGCCAATCACCGCGTTGTCACAACGGCCCGAGGCCACCAGAAAGCCCAGGGCGTCGATGGCGTTGGTGAAGCTGGTGGCGTTGGCGCTGATGCGGTTGCACTCGATGCCCCAGGGGAGCCCCCCCACCGGTGTGGAGCCATAGACCCCGCCCTCGGTAAAGGGCATCAGGTTTGGGGCGTGGTTTTTTTGGGCAAAGTATCCGGCCAGCATGGAAAGTCCGACTCCAAGGATGATGAGCTGACCGTCGGCGATCTCGCGGCCGGTGACGATGGCCATGAACTCCTGCCTGGTGTATTCCAGCCTGGCGTATTCCATCTTCTAGCCCTCCTTCCGGTCCATCAGTTCTTTGATCTGCGCCTCGCTCTTGATCCATTTGCGGTAGGGATCCATCAAAAAGGCGGTCTCGGTGGCGCTGATCATCTCAATCTTGTCCTGTCCAATCAGGTCCAGGTATTCCTGTGGGGTGCTGTAGGCATGTACCCACTCCTTGCAGTATTTTAAGGTTTCCTCTTCGGTCTTCATGGCCTTGTTCATCATGAACATGTGCTCCTCGTCGCTGTCGTACAGCCCACAGGAGGCCTGGGGCCAGGAGCACATGGGCCAGTAAACAACCGCATCCACCACCTCGGCGATGATGCGCACCAGGTTGGGATACTGGCGCATGCAGTCGGTATCCACGATCTGGTCTGCCACCAGTACCACCTTTTCAGCCGCCCGGGACATCTCAAATCGGCTCCACTCACTCCCCAGCATGATGGCGTTACCGTATATGTCAGCCATGGTCACGTGGATGGCAGCAACCGCCGGCCGCAGAGGGCGAAAGGCGCCCAGGGTCCGGCCGGTGAAAGGAGCGGTTATGGTCGGAATCTTTTCGGTTGCGGGATAACTGTCGGGACTGTCGCCAGAGCACCACTGTTGGGCGTTACTGATGTTCACCGTGGCCGGCACGAATGGCCAGTTCATGGCACCGCCGAAGAACCGAAAGGCCATGGCGCCGTTTGAGTAGTCCTCCATAACGGTCTGACCGCTGGTAACGGCCCGGTTGAGGCCATTGGCAAAGCCATATACCTCCAGGCCCGAGAAGCCCACCTCGCAACGCCGCACCGCCCCCACGGCAGCCAGCAGGTTCACCTGGCTGGAGCCGCAGTGGCAGATGACGTTCAGGTCTTTCCTGCCCTGTTTGACCATCTCCCTGCCAAAGGCCACTGAGTCGGAACCCACCGGGAAAGCGGCACCGTGGCAATAGGTCATTCCGTCCCAGGTGTAGGACGATACCGCCTCCTGCATGGAAATAAGCTTGTTTTGCAAGGGAAACCTCCTTATTGTCTTTTGGTGTGCCCGCCGTTCCCATAAAAGAGACCGGGGTGATGAGATCGCATGGTAATCCGGCTTCGGGAAGTCTGGCCGTTTCAATGCTGCGCAAGTGCCGTTCTAATGCCGAAAGTTATACGCAGCAATCATGCAAAAGTCAATTGGAAGGCTGGAATTTGCCCTTCAAAAAAACCAGGGGAGGGCGGGCAAAGAAAGCTGTGAAACCGCTTAAATGGGATGGTATTTCGGTAAAAAATATTGTAGGCTCTCAATAAAGCGCCGGGTGCACATATCGGCCAGCCGGGAACTTAGATGGATACCTTTGAGGAGGCAACATGGCATATCAATACATCCTAAACGAGATCAAGGACCGCATCGGCATACTGACCCTTAACCGACCTGACAAAATGAACGGCTTGGGCAAGGCCATGGAGGACGAGATCACCGACTGCCTACAGACCTGGGGCGACGGCCGAGAAGTCAAGGTGGTGATCATAAAGGGTAACGGCAAGGTGTTCTGCTCGGGGCATGACCGCACCGAGGTGCTGAACGGCACGCCCAGCTCCATCCGAACGCTGTTCCAGACCTCATACAAGATGATGCGCGTCATGCGCCAGGTGCCCATGCCCATTATCGCCCAGGTGCACGGCATCGCCATGGCCGGCGGTTGCCACCTGGCCGCGGCATGCGACCTGGTGGTTGCCGCGGAAAAGGGCGCCCAGTTCGGCATGACGGGTCTAAAGATCGGCTACAATTGTTCCACCCCCACCGTTGCGGTCAGCCGGGCGGTAGGCCAGAAGAAATGTCTGGAAATGTTATTCACCGGTGATCTTTACTCCGCGCAAGAAGCCCTGGAAATGGGCCTGATCAACCGGGTGGTGCCTGACGAAAATCTGGAAGAAGAGACGAGGGCCTTTGCCAAGCAGATTGCCAGGGGCAGCCGCGTGGTCCTGGGGGTATCCAAACAGGTCTACTACGGCCAGATCGATATGACCGAGGACCAGGCTTATCATTATACCAAGGAAATGATTGCCATCGGCGCCTTGCTGCCTGACGCGGTGGAGGGATTCAGCGCTGCCATCGAGCGGCGCGAGCCCAATTTTCCAGAGGAATAGATCCAGTATCATATCTTCATTAAAGGAAAGATATATTATGACGGAAAAAGAACACATCCCCCTGGGTGTCGGTTTTTACCCGGACTGGTTTCATAAGCATTACGGCATATCATTTGGCAAAGAGTACTACTTTGATCCGGAAATGAGAATCGCCACCAGAATGGAGATTGAAAAAAGGCTTCATGAGCGATTCGGGGATGTGGGATTGGGAAATCCTAACCCGGAACCCAAACCCCTGATTACCTTCGGAATGGTGATGCTCCCCTCAATCTTTGGTTGCGAGATCATTTATAAAGACGATGCCCTTCCCTGGGCCATGCCGCTCAATCTCTCTGAAGATGACATCATGAACCTGGAAGTGCCCGATATCTTCAATTCCCATCCCATGACGGAGATGATTAAACAGATAGAATACCTGAAGGGGAAATACGGCAAGGTGGTGGGGGACATCAACACCACCGGTGTTCAAAACCTCGCCCTTAAGATAAGGGGCGACAAACTCTATTTTGATTTTTTTGAGAAACCGGAACTGTGCCGCCATTTGATGCAGATTTGTACGGATTGCATTATTCAGCTTTTCAAATTCAACCACGAAACAACCGGCACCGGTGCCGTGGACGTGACCCCCATGTGTGACCCCAAACTTTACGTGTTCCCCAACTGCACCGCTGAACAGATTTCTTTAGAGACCTATACGTCCCATATCCTGGAATACGATAACCAGGTGGCGGATGCCTGCCATCCGGTGGGTATCCACCATTGCGGATCCGTTGACGAGGTGCTGGAGGGGTATGCAAAGGTTCACCATCTGGAATTTATGGAGATCGGGTTCGGGTCGGATGTGAAAAGAACCCGGGAGGTGTGCGGCCCCCATGTGGCGCTCAATGCCCGCATCAGCCCCGTATTGATGAAGAACGGCACGCCGGAAGAGATTGCGGCGGAAGTTAAGCGGTTGATTGACAATGGCGCGCCCCTTGAAAATTTTTCCATCGATACCGTCGGCTTGACCTATGGCACCCCGGATGAAAACGTCAGGACGGCCTTAAAGACGGCTGCTGAATATGGCCGGTTTGACCGGGGTCTCACATCAAGTTCAGGTGATCGCTTTTTTCATGATTCGCGCAAAACCGCCACACCGGTTGAAAGCAGTGTGTCCAGCGGTACTCAAACGGTCACCATCGGACCTTCCCGCCCCCTGGTGGTCATCGGCGAGCGAATCAACCCCACGGGCCGGAAAGAACTGGCGGCATCCCTTGAAGCGGGAAACCTCGATCTTGTCCGGTCTGAAGCCATCCGTCAGGTGGGAGAGGGCGCTAATATCCTGGATGTTAATGTGGGGGTTTCGGGCATCGACGAACCCAAAATGTTACGAGATGCCATCCTGGCCATACAGGACGTGACAGACGTACCCCTTTGTATCGACTCGGCCCTCCCGAAGGCATTGGCGGCAGGCCTCAAAGTATATAAGGGGAAGGCGCTGGTCAATTCGGTCAACGGCGAAAAGCACAAGCTGGACCAGATACTTCCGCTGGTAAAGGCTCACAATGCGGCCGTTATCGGACTTACCATGGATGATAACGGTATTCCCAAAGAGGCGGAAAAACGCCTTGAAATTGCCAGGCTGATTGTTGATCGGGCCCAAGAGGCGGGGATCCCCAGGGAAGACGTGATTATTGATCCCCTGGCCATGGCCATCAGCGCCGATGACCAGGCAGGGCTTGAAACCATCAAGGCGCTTCAGATGATACGGGATGAACTGGGGGTCAACCAGACACTGGGGCTCAGCAATATCTCCTTCGGCCTTCCCGAACGATCATCCATCAACGCGGTTTTCCTGGGCATGGCAGTCTTAAACGGTTTAACCTGCCCCATTTCCGATCCCACCATTTGGGAAATGCGGCGGGCGACACTCCTGACGGATCTTCTTCTGGGAAAAGATGAATTCTGCATGAATTACCTTTCTACTTCCACGAAAAAACTAGGGAAGGGACAAGCGATTGAAACCGCCGTGAAAGAAAAGACCCAGGATGATGGGAATCTGGAACGCATCAAAGAGGCTGTGATTTCGGGAAAACGGAAATTAGCGGTTGAGGTTACCCAAAACGCCCTGGACCAGGGTGCTGATCCCCAGGAGATCATCAACCGCTACCTGATTCCGGGTCTGAATATCGTGGGGGAGAAATTTGAGAAAAAGAAGATATTTGTACCTGAAATGATGATGGCGGCCAAATCCATGCAGGCATGCGTGGATCTGGTCAAACCCCTTCTCAAAAAGGAGGATGCTGCAAAGGGTCTGGGCACGGTTGTTCTGGGAACGGTCTTTGGCGATCTTCATGATATCGGAAAAAACCTGACGAAACTCCTGCTGGAGACCTCGGGATTCCGGGTCATAGACCTGGGGGAAAACGTGCCTGCTGAAAAATTTGTAAATGCTGCAAGGGAAAACAATGCGCATATTGTGGGGCTTTCTTCCCTGTTGACCACGGGCGATCCCCATGTGGAAGAAACCATATTGGCCATCAAAAACAGTGATTTGTCAAATAAGGTTACAGTGATATGCGGCGGGGCTGCCGTGACCCTCAAGTTTGTTGAAGCCTGCGGTGCCGACGCCCATGCCAGGGATGCGGCAGACGGGGTGAAGAA
>JAERTK010000039.1 GCA_016844935.1 Desulfobacteraceae bacterium
ATGTAGGATACATTAATAATTTACCCCTGCCGCTTTAACAAACTGCGCACTATGGGAATGACAGGGTGTTACCCCATATACCATTTTGCAGGACGGGCATTGTGATTCCATTGTTGCCATTTGAAACACCTTTTCACAATTGTCGAGTAGACCGGTTTCTTCAAGCAACCAGCTCGTGAACGTCTTAGACTACGCCTCGCCGCACGCGGCTACTACATATCATAAGATCACATCACCGTGGTTATTGTTGGCCCCGGCCCCTCCCAGAACCGTGCTTGCGCAATTCACGCACACGGCTCCTCATGAGTACACTTTACGATGGAGCGAAAAGATTTACCATTATACGTGGGCGGGGCAATGGGAATTTCTTAAGAAAGAGATTAAGCTTTTCCCAATTCATGCACCCACGTTTCCCTCGTCTGTTCAGCCATTTGAACAGCAGACAGCGAACCTCGTAGGCAAAACGACTGATACCTTTTGAGTTGTCCGTCACCCCGTAGTAGGCAAAGTGTCCCCGCAATTTTGAGACCACTTTTTCCATAAGCTCATCGGTCGGCAGGGTTCGGTTGGCTTTCAGCCAATCCCGGAACATCCGAATTTTGGCGGTGAACTTCTTACGCGAAGTGACCCGCTTCATCCGAAACCGCCTGACGTTTCTTGACCGACTACAGTAGTGCGTAAATCCGAGGAAATCGAAGGTTGCCGCCTTGCCGCCACGCCTCTTTGCCTTGGCCTCCGCAAACGGACCAAATTCGATGGTCTTGGTCTTTTCAGGCGATATCTCAAGGCCAAACATGAACAGCCGCTCATCAAGCGCCTGGCGGAACCGTATTGCGTCACTCTCTCGCTCGAAACATACAACAAAGTCGTCAGCGTAACGGATCATACGGCTTTGGCCGTAACAGCCTTTTTGAAACACCCGTGTAAACCAAAGGTCAAGGCTGTAATGCAGATAGATATTAGCGAGAATCGGTGACACAATCCCACCTTGGGGCGTTCCCTTGTCACTGGCGCTCACTGCACCATTTTCCATTATACCCGCCTTGAGAAACCGCTTCACGTAACGCAGCACTCGTTTATCCGCTATTCGGTGACCCAGAAATTTCATCAGCCACGCGTGATCCACATTATCAAAGAAACCTTTGATGTCTGCATCCACAATATAGTGGACTCGACCGCCTTCGACCTCTTGACTCAGCGCTCGGAGAGCATCATGACAACCCCGACCCGGACGGAACCCATACGAATCATCTATGAAATCCTGCTCATAGATCGCCGAAAGAATCCGCGCCAGCCCTGCCTGCACCAGCTTATCTTCAAGAGCGGGTATGCCCAAGGGACGTTCCTTGCTACTCCCTGGTTTGGGAATATATACCCTGCGTACTGGCAGCGGGATATAGGACATCCGGTGCAATTTCTCGACTAGAGCCGTCAGATTCTTTTCCAGACTTGTTCCATATTCTTTCTTGGTAACCTTATCAATGCCGGCCGCCGCGTCTTTGCGCAGCTGCCGAAAACATTCCCGCAACATATCCACGTTCATCAGATGAAACAGACTGGTGAACCTACAGCTGGATTCTATGCGGGCCTTCTCCGCTATGCGTTGTAATTTTGTTGCCACCATTTCTCTATTTCTGAGCATAGATGATGTGTCCTCACAACACTGTTACTCATGTGACGTCCTTTCCTCCAGCGGAATTACCCGCCTTCACAGGTACTATGACGCCATCCGACTTCCCCTGCCCCGTTTGCCTTTCTCCCTTTATTATCGGTTGTCCGGCATACTCGCTTCGCAGCAAGAGAGCAGTGGATCTCCCGGGTTGCCGCATATTCGCAATGTCCGACATGCCATGGTCTCAGACCCCGGAGAGGCGCCACTGACTTGCCATTCGCCAGTGGACGTGTTGACTTCCGTATACACAAGCACGTCGTCCCTCTCGACTGATACTTTCGAGGCTCAATCCCTTCAACCTTATGGCTTACGGCCTATCGTCTCGCTGTCCTACGCTTAATCTCGGGGATTACTCCCGTCGATCCAAGGACTCGCTACCCGGTGGCTGGCCATCCTTCCGGGACGGGCTTCACACCCGCTAAAATACGCGACCTTGCCCGGCCGCACTATATATTTATTTTTTCTTTCAATATACAAGGACATGAAGGGAATGAAGCAATTAGCGTTGTTAGCTTGGTCCGACCCTCTGGCCACGTGAATGTTGCCTGAATCGCTCGAGAACCTGCTAATGAATTGGCTTTGACACACGGATTTTATCGCCTCTAACAGTAATAATTTGACCCGTTTCAAGCTGGGAGCTATAGCGTGTGAGTACCGTTTCCATCAACTGAATTCGCTTTTGTGCCGGGACATCAGGAAGCCTGACAAGCCCACAATGCCTTGCCCCATTAACATACACTAGTTTACCAAAGTCAGTATCAATTGTAACCAGGATTCGATTTTCCCCTGCCGCCAGCTCAAGTATTACCCTGTCCCCTGGATCTTGACCAAGTGACCTCGTTTCAATAACATCATGTCCAAGACTGCTCAACCATTCTGCTATCCTACGTCCTGCACAACGATCAATCAGGAATTTCATGTGACCACCGCCTATAAATGTGCCGATATTTCTACTTTGTCAAGCGTATCGTGAGCAATTATGGCGTGAGCATAGGCAAGGCAGGCTCTGATGTCTTCAGTCTCTAGGTCTGGATAGTCTTTAAGAAGGTTTTCAATGGTTTCCCCCTGAGCAAGCAAGCTAAGTATGAGCTCAACTGATATTCTCATCCCTCTGATGATGGGTTTTCCTGCAAAAATCTCCTGATTTACCGTTATTCGTTTCATTATTTCTTGCATATTTACCTCCGCGTGTCGGAAATGGGGGGCGCTGGTGTTTTAGTTGTTTTTGGTTTGAACCGCAAAGGCGCTAAGGACGCTAAGGTTTTTTTGTTTTAAGGGCACGTAAATTGTTCAGGATGAACCTCTGTGGGCGTCAAGGATTTTTTGGCTTATGTAAAACAGGGGGTCAGGGCTGGCTTATTGTTGTTATTTTTTTGGCACGGATTTCACGGTTTGAGATTTTTGGATATTACCCATAAACCACTCAATGTTCAGATTTTTCTTTATCTGTTATTGCAGTAGGTTATGTCACATTTCCCGCTGAGTGTTATGTTGCGCTTTTCAGAACTTGTCAGAAACTCGGGATGCACCCAACGTAACTTATACTATTTTTTGCTATATGTGGTGGCATATATCAAGGCTTTTTTCATCCCCTATATGCACTGGCGCAAGAAAAAACGGACAAAAAAAGGCCCTAATTCCCCCACACCTCCTGGTTGATTTTAGCGATCCTTCTCAAAGGTCGCATTCCGAAAAAGGCAAGCTTGGTGAGCACCTCCTTTGTGCTCATAAACTCTGCCTGAACACCCTGCTTGATCACATCCCAGATCGGACGTGAAAGCGGTTTAGAGGTTTTTTTGTCCGCCTGCTCTTCACGATATCGTGCAATCTCCTTTTGCCGCTGTTGCTGCAATCCAAAGTGAACATCAGCCGGTGTGACTCCGCCCAGTGCTGGGCGGGGAATCTGAAAATTGTCCAAATGAACTGTATCCCCTACGGCCCGTTTCACTCGTTCATCAAGGCTTTTTTCTTTATCCGTATGGTTTGTCTCAAGACGTTCCCATACATTATAGAAGAGGTTCTTGAACTCTTTGCCGCCACACTCCACAGACCCGTTATACTGAGGTGTGCAAGCGGGAATGTTGCGGCTGACGATTTCATGGGCTTTGAGCAGTTGTTGATGGCTTTCAGAAACATACTGAGTTCCGTTGTCCTCCAGAAGGAACTTTGCGGGGGGCCTGCCACCATTGGCAGCAAGTGCCTGCTGAACGGGAACAGCAACAAGCGCTTCCGTCGCCCGTCTGGACACTGACCAACCGAGAATGTACTGATCAAAAACATCAATCAAAAGAGCTATTTTGAATCGAACACCATTTACAGCCAGTTGTGTGAAGTCTTCAGCCCATATTTCACCGATTCCCTCCGGTTGGATATGCTCGTAGGCATTACCGGTTCTGGGTATGTCCCTCTGGCTTACTTCCTGAATCAATATGCGTCTGACTTTCTTTTTGATGCCATCATAGGCTTTCTGGCCGATCAGACCGATACCGTGATAAAGCATATAGGCCTGACCTTTGGCACCACCAAAATGTGGAAAGTCTCCAATAACCCGGGCTGTATTTTCGATCAGCGCCTCATCAAGAACCTTTGGGGGTCTCGCTTTGCGATCCAGGATGGCTTTATGCCATTTATATAATTGACTGCGGCTGTGACAGCACGCACCATAAAGCCGGCGCAGTGGCAGGTCCTGGAAACGGGTCTTTAGAGAATCCAACATGGCTACCGTTTCCTCTTTCTCTTTTTTTTTATCTGTTTCTTTTGCAAAACGCCGGTTT
>JAERTK010000040.1 GCA_016844935.1 Desulfobacteraceae bacterium
GAAAAACCCCAAACTGAAAAACCTGGAGCGGTAAAATCTCCAGAACCAATTGATTTCAAAAGCATGTCCCCGGAAACAGCAGAGGATTCCGTGACCGCCCGCCAGTCCCTGGAAGCCCTTCGGCTGGGGGTGGTCCCCACCAGCCATCTCAACACCTACACGGTGGGTCGGGACATGGAACTGGCGGTCATTTATGAAGATCTACGATCCGCGGCCAAAGGTTCCGGCGGCATGCGGGTGGTTCTGGGGGATTACGGGGCCGGAAAAACCCATTTTCTGGAAATGTCGGAACTGCTGGCCCTGGAATCCGGATTTCTCGCCACCCGTGCCACCCTGGACAGCCGGGAGGTCATGCCGAGTCGTCCCCGCCGCATCTATCATGAACTGGCCCGGGGCATCCGGTACCCCGATGACCCCACCCTTGCGCGCCGGGGCCTCAAACCGTTGCTTCAAAAAGCCGCCACGGATGTGGATCTCATTCGCCGCCTGAGCCGTACGAACAGCCCCCATTATCACCCCTACCTGGGCCCGGCCCTCTTTTACTGGTCGGTACTCCCGGCCCTTACGGATACGGAGGACCTGCAGGACCGGCTCCTGGACTGGATCGAGGGGAGCGAAGTGGCCAGCAACGTGGAACTGGAGAAAAAGCTGCGGCACATGACATCCGCCCGGGCCCGGCTGTACGCCCTCAGGGACTTTCGCACGGTCACCCACCTGTACACCCTTCTGCTGGGGGGCATCTCGGAACTGGCCCGGCAGGCGGGATACCGGGGACTGGCGGTCATGGTGGATGAAGCGGAGTTTTATTCGGTGCTGGGCGGCCGGGACCGCACCTTCGCCGACGTTCTGTTCCGCACCTTTGCGGCCGCGTGCCTGAACCCCGACATCCTGGGGTTTGACCCGGAGGTGCTCCCCCGGGGGGGACAGGCGGTGCACCGCCGCTTTTCGTACCGGTACCTGGAAGACCAGCCCCTGTACGCGGTGTTTGCCCTGACCCACGATCCGGCGGGAAAATCGGCCCTGGCCCGGGCGGTTCCGGAAAACCGCTTCATGCCCCTTCCCCCCTTCTCCACCAAGGACTATATCGCCCTTTCCGAACGGGTCCTCGCGCTCTATGAACTGGCACAGACCCCGCTTTCCATGGGCAAAAAACTGGCCGCGCTGCTGGCAAAGGTCATCGAACCCTGCCACCGGAGCGGGCTCGTTGAAAACCCCCGGCAGGCCTTGAAATTCATCACCGAGGTGGTGGATATCACCCGGCACCGCCCGGAACGTCTGAAGCCCATGCTCCTGGAGCTCCTGGAGCGGTTCAAAACCGGCATGCCATGAATCATTTCCAGCATGCCCATACCCTGAAGGCCCTTTTGCCCCATGCCTGGTATCCCTTTCTGGGGCGGTTTCGCGCCCCGACCCCCATACAGTCCGCCGCCATCCCCGTGATTCTAAAGGGACATAACGTGCTCATCATGGCGCCCACGGCCGGTGGAAAGACCGAAAGCTTCGCCGCCCCCATGGCGGAGCGGATTCAGGGGGACGGATCCCCGACCCTTTCCGCCTGGATCATCTCCCCCACCCGGGCCCTGGTGAACGACCTTTTCCGGCGTCTCACGCCGCCTTTAGAAAAAATGGGGCTTCGCGTGGGCCGCCGCACCGGGGATCATCGGGAGATATCCGGCCGGCGCCCGCCCCACATGGTGGTCACCACCCCGGAATCGCTGGATTCCATCCTGACCCGGGCCACGAAACTCCTGAAAGATGTTCGCTTCATGGTGCTGGACGAAGTGCACATGCTGGACAAAACCGCCAGAGGCGACCAGCTGGCATGCCTGGTGTCCCGGGTGGGCCGCATCTCCAGCCCCCTGCAACTCATGGCCTCCTCCGCCACCATCGAGGACCCCCGGGGGCTGGCATCGCGGTATCTCGGACCCACCCATGAAATGGTAAAGGCTTCCGGAAGCCGTCCCATTGCGGCGGATTTTGTTCACGGCGGGACCGGAGACCTGGCAAAAGCGTTGAAGGCCGCCTGCGCGGGCCCCTTCAAAACACGGAAAGTCCTGGCCTTTGTGAAGCGGCGCGCGGATGCAGAAATCCTTTACGGGGTCTTTAAAAACCGGCCCCCCTTCGGGGATGCGGTGTTTCTGCACCATGGAAGCCTTTCCCGCCATCAGCGGGAAACCGTGGAAAAGCGGATGCTCACGGGTACCACCGGTCTTTGTTTTGCCACATCCACCCTGGAGGTGGGGATCGATATCGGGGACATCGATCTTATCGTACTCATGAACCCGCCCGGTGATGTGTCGTCATTGCTTCAGCGCATGGGCCGGGGAAACCGGCGCACGGCCGCCACGCGGGTCCTTTGCCGCTGCCGGAAACCGGGGGAGATGTTCATTTACCGGCATCTTCTGGAATGTGCGGAGAAAGGCCGGCTCCTGGGCGGGTCCCACGGGTTTATCCCGTCGGTCCTGGCGCAGCAGTGCCTGAGCCTTTTGATGCAGAGCCCCGGCCGGTGGGTCAACCCGAAAGTGCTCGCCTCCCGCATGCCCCCGTGGCTGGCGAAAACCCCATGGACCATGAGGCTCAGTGAACTGATGGATCATCTGGCGGAGACGGGGTGGCTCCTGGTTCAGAAAAACCGATACACGGTGGGGGACCGACTGGAAGAGACCTTCGAACGGGGGCTGATCCATTCCAATATCGCGAGCGATGCCCAGGAGGTGCAGGTGGTGGACCAGGATACCCGAAAGGTCCTGGGGACCCTTCCCCGCTCCGCCACGGAGGCGGGGCACCTGCTTTTGAGCGGCCGGCACCTTGAAATTTCCAGCACTGCCGGGCCGGATCAGTTCCTGGTGCGGGATTCACAGGTCAAATCCGATCTTTCCATTCACAAAACCCGGGGGCCGGTGATTGAAACGGCCCTGGCCCGTGATTTCGCGCGGTTTCTGGAAGTGCCACCGGGAACGGCGCCGCTGATCCCCCTCAAAGACGGCCTGTGGGGCCTGTTTCATTTTTCGGGAAGCCTGTGGGGCGTTCTGTTGAGCCTTCTGATTCACCGTGAAACCGGTACGGATATATCCGCGGTGAACGGGTACTTCATGCGGCTCTCCGGACCGGTGGACAAACTGCCCCGGAGTATATCCCGGTCTGAAGTCCGCGGGGTCATCCTGCGGCACCGCAGAAAACTTCGATACCGCATCCAGGAGGGGGGGTGGGCGTCGTGGATTCCGGCCTCATGGCGGGATGCGCACCTTCTGGCCTCTGTGGACATTGACGGATTCATGGAAACGCTTCAAGGCATGTCCGTGGATGAAGATATTCAGGCGGAGAAAAAGGACATGCTGGTGGAATTGGCCGGGGCCATGTTTTAAAGGTAATGCCCCCTTAATGTTTTTTCAGCAAGGAAAATAACCGACTATCTCAAATAGCAGTGCAGGGGACCCCAGTATCTGGCAAAGCATAACGCCGTTGAATCCGCTCCCGCCATTTTTAAATCCTTCATGAGCCGGGAAGGTACGGTGGCGTATCACTGCGCCAGTGCTCTTGGAAAACTCGGCTGTCAGGACGTATTTGAGAGCATGGTGGAGCGTATGAAGAAAACCCGGGATATGGAAAAATTTCTTGGTATTACAGAATATCTCAGCCACATCCATACCGAAAAAAGCCATGACATTTTGAGGGATGCATTCATTGCTCTTTCAAAAACGGTTCATTCGGGCGAAGGTGTGAGTATCCTTGTTTCCTACGTTGATCCGGAAGATGTCCTGTATGTATACTCAGTCCTTTCAACCAGGGCGGATGACCCTTACGAACTGAAGAAACTGTACCGAAACCTGATGGATGGAATGGGGGCGGGTGGCATTTACACAAAGGACCTTTTTTCCATTGCACTGATGGCCGGTCTGGCATCTAATCAAAAGGATTGGGATCGGTTCAAGAAGAATGAGGAGGGACTCAGGGCATCCGTTTGTGCCGTCCTGGCCGCCTACCTGAGCCTTGTCGAAAAAGGCCGGTACCTGGAAGCACACACGCCGGATCTTGTGCGGGCGATTGAGGATTCCGATCCACCCGATATTGTTCAAGAAGAGGCCTTCTCGGCGCTTGCCGGAATAGAAGACTCAGGCCATCAATTTTGATCCCGAATCCCTGGCGCGGACGAAAATGACCCCAAAGGTGTTTGACATTATCCCCGGTTCCAGGTCCAAAGTCATGGCAGATCACCGAATCCCCAAACGCCATAAAACCCGCATGACCCGGGCGGATCGGATAGAATACGAGGGTTCAATTATCGGTTCTATCCCCAAGACCTTCGCCGGAAAATACGCGGCCCGGGTTTTCAATTCGCCATACCGCAAAAACGCCACCATGTTCGACTTTATCAACATCTTTACGGAATACGCCCAAACCCAGCCCATCCACAAGCGGTTGGAGATTGAGGAAAAGGCAGGGGTGCTGGCGGATCAGATTGTTAAGAACAAGCGGAAATTTGTTTCCAGAAAGGGTGTGAATGAACAACACCCCCAACGCATCCCGTAAGGGTCTCGGCAAAAATAAATGTACAGGATGGCGCCGTATTCTGGTTCCGCTGGTTCCCATGCTCTGCGTGGGAACCGACAACGGGCGCTCCGCGCCCTGTTTGAAATTGTTGTTATCTTCCAAGAAAATCGAGTTGACATGGATGCCTATTTGATGCATATTTATGCATATGAGAACAACACTAAACATAGATGACCAAATTTTGGAGAAAGCTTCTCTATTGACAGGCGTAAAGGAAAAGACGTCATTGGTTAGGCTTGGCCTTGAAGCCTTGATTGCACGTGAAAGCAGTAAGAGACTCGCAATGCTTGGTGGCACTGAAAAGAGTGCACGCAATATTCCAAGGCGCAGGTCGGAAAAAACCAAATGACGGTGCTTGTTGATACGTCAGTTTGGGTTCACCATCTCCGAAATAGTGATCGCCATCTGGAAAAATTGCTTTTAAATGGCGAGGTGACTTGTCATCCTCATATTATTGGCGAGCTCGCCTGTGGTAATATGAAAAACAGACAAGAAATCATATCGTTACTGCAAGCGTTACCTCAAAGCCCCACCATAAACTTCGAAGAATATCTCTACTTTATCGAACAAAACCAATTGCATGGTAAAGGCATTGGGTTTGTAGATATTCACCTATTAGCCTCTGCTCAATTGGGACAGTTGCCTTTATGGACAGCTGACAAAAGATTGAAGGCTGCCTGTGTTGCGTTATCTATAGATTATCATAAGAAAAGATGACAAGGCGCTGCAATAGGGAGTGGGGTCGGGCAAAGCATGAACGCTTTCTTATACTGTTCTTTTGGGGGTCAAAAAGAGCGGTATGCGGCCTGAAAAAGGCTGTTTTTGGTGCTCTATTCGATAGAAAACAATAGTTTGCCTTGGCCCGACCCGGACTGGAACTCACCAGTTCGATTTGTGTCGAGGAACTTGCATATAGCGACTATAATCCAGGAGGAGGTTAGACGCAGTTTTTCGTAACCGTTACAACAACCAAACCCACCCATCCAAACAGGAGGCAACATGTCGACTCAAGCCAACAAGATCCAGACGCACAGATTTGCTTACGCCACTCCCGAGAATCCCGCAGATTTCAATCCCGCGGACTTTGTTGAGAAAGCGATTTCCTGGGTGAAAAGCCTGGTGAAGCCGGGCGAGAAAATCGCTCTCTCCGCGTCCGGGGGCGTCGACAGTACGATCGCCGCTTTTCTCCTCGACCGTATCGTCGGCAAAGACCTTCATGCGTTCTTCATCGAAGACGGTTGCCGTCGCCTCATAAACGACAAGTCCGAGGGGGAAGTCACCCGTGAGATCTTCAGCAAACTGAATTTCACGGTCCTGGAGGTGAAGGACGAGATTCTCCAGCCGTTGGTGGGGCTTTCCGACGGTGAAGAAAAACGCAAGACGTTTATCGGCAACTACAGGAAAGTATCAGACAAGCATATTGGCCAGGTGGGCGCCTCCTGGATCGCGGACGGCACGATCGCGCCGGACATTAGCGAAACCGAAGGCGGCTTCAAGAGCCAGCATAACGTCGGCTGGGATTACTCTGTCGGAAAGATCGAGCCGCTGGCGTCGCTCGCGAAGCCTCAGGTCAGAAAGGTCGGCGAGTACCTCGCCCTCCCTCCATCATTCACGCACCGGATCCCCTGTCCCGGTCCCGCGCAAATCCTCAGAACTGTCGGCGAATTCACTGAAGAGAAGCTCCGTACGAGCCAGCTCGCGTCCGATATCATCGAGAAGGAAATTGAGAAATACTACACTGAGAAACACGGTAGGCCCTACCTTTACGACGAAACTACCGGCATCCGGACGCCCTTCCAGTACTTCGGAATGGCGCTCGACCCGAACATGGAACCCGACCCGGCCCTGGCAGACCTGGCCCGCAGCATTCTCGGCGCGGATGCTGAGTGCTTCAAAATGGATAGCCGGACGACGGTCGTCCCCGAAGAGGGAACGCGCCCCGAGGTCCCTATCTACAAACCTGTCTCGTGGATAAAGGTCGATGGTGATATCGACTATGACAAACTGAACGCGCTCTGTGTCGAGGCGTGGCGTAAGCTCGAGCTTCCGCGCATTCTTCTCGAGCTTTGCGCGAACGATGCGCCGAAAACCAGGTATGTCGTCGGCATGCGGGCGGTCGAGAGCGCGGCCGCGAAGCTGGCGCGTCCGGTCCGGATAGACGAGGCGGCGCTCTTTGAGATAGGCAAGAAAATTGCCGCGCACACCGGCGCATCAAGGGTAGCGTACGATATCAGCACCAAGCCACCGGCAACGATCGAATTCGAGTAGCTGTCGTTGGGTCATTCAGGTGGGGTATCCAGGTGGGGTCGCCCAACTCAACTTATTGAAATTAAATGATATACAATAGAAACAAGCCTTGAAATCGGGGCGATATTGACGTTTTTGGGTGCAAAACGCACATTATAGGGTTGGGCAAAGCATGAACGCTTTCTTATACTGCTCTTTCGGGGGTCAAAAAGAGCGGTATACGGCCTGAAAAAGGCTGTTTTTGATGCTCTATTCGATAGAAAACAATAGGTTGCCTTGGCCCGACCCGGACTGCTGCGGGAGTGAGGGGCGCGGAAGCGCCCACTGTGCGTTCCCACGCGGAGCATGGGAACGAGGGGAAGAGCTGGAATCGGGAGAACCCAATAACGACAACAAGGAAGGCCCCGTAGCTGCATTGTTGATGTAAGGAGCTTGTGATGGAGAAACACGAAAGGGAGAAATAACCACGGAAAGCACGGAAGAGCACAGAATTGAACCTTCAAAAGGGCAGTTTCTTGTGTATCAGGCGGAGGATGGCGAGCTTAAACTGGATGTGCGGTTTGAGGATGAATCCGTCTGGTTAACGCAACAGTTGCTGGCTGAACTGTTCCAAAGCTCGAAACAGAATGTAAGTCACCATATTAACGCTATTTATGAAGAGGGAGAACTCTTGCCGGAGGCAACTGTCAAAAAATATTTGACAGTTCGTCAGGAAGGGAAGCGGGAGGTCAAGCGGCCTGGCAGCACTGGCGAGGGGCATTCGGGGTATCCGGTAAAGGGCTGTGAAAAGGAGTATGAAAATCTGTTGACGGGGGGTTGCCTGAATGTGGAAACAGGGGAAGTAAAAAATGAACCCTGAACCGATTAAGATTTTGAATGAATATTTCGGTCATGACAATTTCAGGGAAAACCAGCTGGAAATCATCGAGACCGTTCTGGGTGGGGAAGACGCCTTTGTATTGATGCCAACCGGTAGTGGGAAGTCCATCTGCTACCAGATACCTGCAATTTTATGTCCGGGGATGGGAATTGTTATCTCACCCTTGATCGCTTTGATGGAAGACCTGGTCAAGGCGCTTCAGCAAAATGGCGTCAAAGCCGTGTATTTAAATTCAACCCTCTCGTTTCAGGAAATGCAGCGGGTTCATCGTAGCGCCTCGGAGGGTCTTCTGGATGTTTTGTATGTTGCGCCGGAAAGGTTCCTGACGCCGGACTTCCAGCACTTTCTCACCCATGTGACACCAGGGCTTTTTGCCATTGACGAGGCCCACTGCGTCTCCCAATGGGGCCATGATTTCAGGCCGGAATACCTGAGAATCAATGAGGTGACCCGGGAATTTCCCAATATTCCCCGAATTGCCCTTACGGCGACCGCGGATGCGGTTACGCGGAAAGATATCCTCGAAAAACTTGAGCTCCGCCAGGCAAAGGTTTTTATCAGCAGTTTTGACCGGCCCAACATTCGTTATCACGTGCGGGTCAAAAACAGGGATAAACATCAATTGCTTGATTTCATCCTCAGTGAACACCCGGAGGGATCGGGCATTGTTTATGCGAGGACCCGGAAAAGAACCGAAAGCATCCGGAGGCCTACGCACCCTGGAATGAAGAGGATGACCGTAAACTCGAACGGGATTACCAGAATGGGGTTTCCGTTCCGGATCTTGCCAAATCATTTGGAAGAACTAAGGGGGCAATCAGAAGCCGAATCAAGAAGCTGAATCTGAAATACCCGCGGAAAGACACTCCCGACAAACCGATTCCTGAAGACCCTTTTCAAAAATCAATGGTTTGTTTTGCGGTATCCCGAAAGTATAAAGGGTATTGCGTTGCCGGAAAGGAATTGGCGAACAGGTCGGAATCGCCCTGGATTCGCCCAGTCAGTTCCAATGCCATGGGTGAGCTTCCTTTAAAAACAATCCTGCTGGAAGACGGCAATAAGCCCGGGTTTCTGGACATTATCAAAATTGCCATCAAAAAACCGCTCCCCCATTATTACCAGACGGAAAACTGTCTCGTCGATGCTGACAAAAGGTGGGAAAGAGTGGGGCGGCTAAAGTGTGAAGAACTGGGTGAATACTGTGACCGTATGGACACGCCTTGGGAAAACGGACACCATAGTGTAAACGGCACCAACGACAGGATTCCCATTGAAGTTGCAAATGAGCGGTGTGAATCATCTCTGGTATTGATAGAACCCCGGGATTTATACCTGATTCTGACGACGGGTTTAACCTATAAGCAAAAGATTCGTGCGGAATTTGTGTATAGCGGCGCTACCTACAACCTTTCCGTGACCGATCCGTTTGTGGGGAAAATCTACGCAGATCGGAAGGCAGGACGTTACAGAATTGAAGAGAGCCCTCTCTATCTCTGCATCAGTCTGGGGGAATCGCTGGATGGGTATTCCTACAAACTGGTGGCAGGGATGATCGGGCTTAGGGGATAGCAATTTATGAAAAATAATATATTTACAATCGGTCATTCCACGCACCCTTTGGAAGAATTCATCGAACTGCTCCGCCGGCACGGTATTTCTGCATTATGTGATGTCCGGTCCAGCCCCTACAGCCGCTATAACCCCCAGTTCAACCGGGAGACGATTCAGGCTGAGCTGAAAAAGGACGGCATTGCCTACGTTTATCTGGGAAAGGAGCTGGGGCCGCGAAGTGATGACCCGGACTGTTATGAAGAGGGCCGGGTCCGGTACGACCGGCTGGCCGAAACGGAATTATTTCAGAAAGGCATTCGCCGGTTGAAAGAAGGTATGAAGTCCTTTCAGATCGCCCTCATGTGTTCCGAAAAGGATCCGGTCATGTGCCATCGTACGATACTGGTGTGCCGCGTATTGGAAAAGGAGGGGATTTCCATCGGTCACATCCTGGAAGACGGCAGTATTGAAACCCACGAAGACGCCATGAAGCGGTTGCGGGAGTTGTTGAAGCTGCCGGAAGCGGATATGTTCAGGTTGCCCGGGGAGATGATTCAACGGGCTTATGACCTGCAGGGCCGGAAGATCGCTTACGTGAAGGATGAAAATGAAATCTCCGAAGAGGGAAAGGGCGTGTCATGAACCAGGTAAAGCTTTTCACCATCGGTTTTACGAAAAAATCCGCTGAAACTTTTTTGGCAGGCTGCAGAAAGCAGGCGTCAAACGCCTCATCGATGTGCGATTGAACAATGTCTCCCAGTTGGCGGGGTTTGCTAAACGGGATGACCTGGCCTATTTCTTGAGGGCGCTATGTGATTGCGAATACCGGCACGAGCCGCGGCTGGCCCCCACCAAAGAGATCCTGGACGGGTACAAGAAGAAGACAATTGACTGGGGAACATACGAGACCCGGTTCCTGGAGCTACTTGAAAGGCGAAAAGTGCAGGACTTGGTCTCAGCCGAGGAACTTGTAAACGCCTGCGTACTGTGCAGTGAACCCACACCGGAAAACTGCCACCGGCGCCTGGTGGCCGAATTCTTTAAGGAACAGTTCCATACGTTGGGCATATATCATTTGTGAGCGGTTTAAATGTAAAGATATAGGATGTCCCCATCCCCACCTATTTCACTAGAATCAGCGTATTGAGGCCGAGATCTGGAATTCTAGCATTCTCCAGGGTTTTTAAGAGATTAATGTGAAAAGCTTTTGGAGAGGGTCGCACATATGTTGGGTTCATGCAAGTGCCCTCATTTTTCCTGCAATCGGGTGACAGGCAAAAAGGACAAGGAATAGAGTAATAAAAGGCGAAAGCCAAATGGTCAGTTTCCTCTAAGAATCTTTCTATTTTCAACAGCTGCCTGATTAGCACTTTTGCATCACGTTTTGTTGCCGGCTGGTTGGAAGTGGTGACGATAACTACGCTGTTGAAATTAGAAAGGAATTCCTTGCTATCCTGTCCGTTGCCGCCGGCGATAATGACTTCTGAAAGAGGAATACCATAACAACAAATACTTTCTCCGGGTGATAGCGCAGTGATATCATAGGGTAAGTTGATTGTATTATCCCTTTGGATTTGGTCTTTGTAATCCAGCTTTGCGGTTTTTGGAATGCCTATGAAGTCAGTCCCGTAAAAAAGGGGAACGTGATATTCCTGACGCAATTGCAGGGCTATGAGTTTATTGATCGCCATGCCGCCCACACAGACCCGCGTGCCATCTATTTTTGCAGACAAGAGGTCCAAAAGTTCCCGCAAATTGGGAATGCAGGTGTTGAGCATACATGAAATGTTGAGGACATTTGGTTGATGCTTATCAACGGCTTCGAGCCAGGTACGGGGTCTTATTTTTGTTCCGAGGTCAAAAACAGTGTGACCGTGGGTTTTCCAAAGTTGTTTGAGTAGCGCGGAACCCAGTTCCAGGTCGGCCGGCGCCATCGCCCCAGATACAATGGTCAGAGGTTTGGCGGGGGTCTCCGGTGGTAAAAAGGAAAAGCAATAAGTCAGGGCTTGGGAAATGGCATAAATGTCAGAGACTAAAACCCTTTCATCCGGTTGGATATTTTTGGCCAATCGAAAGCCATTATGGGAGAGCATGTATTGAAATCTTCGACTAGACACGCCATTAACAGGATTGAAATATCACGGACTGTATTTTCAGCGCGAAGCGATTTGATGAGCGCTGAGATGTTTTGTTTTGTCTCTTTTTCGTCTATAATTGGTAGGTTATAGGATCCTTGTTTGGATTGAAGAATGCGGCCATCGGTGTTTCTTTTAAAAGAGGTTGCGGAGCGGATGGAAGTTGTCACTTGGAAAATGTTTGATTTCATGTTTTCATAACGATCGAAAAACAGGATGCGGGGATATCAAAGGACCGCATTTTCTACCGGTGGCGGGATGAATATCACAGGAAAATATTCGGGCAGCTGAACCTGGAGGGGCTCGATTTTTCCCGGCAGGTGTCGAAAATCAGGACAACGGATGTATGGATGGGGTATGCGTTGACGCTGCGGGAGTGAGGGGCGCGGGAGCGCCCGCCGGTGCGTTCCCACGCAGAGCATGGGAACGAGGGGGAAGAAGGGTTTGAGCGCATTTAAGTTTATAAGTTAAGAACGTCCCGTCTTCACTCTTTTTACACCACCTCAACCAGATTGCAGTGAAAGGCGCAGCTTTCGCCCATGTCCGTGAGTTCCTGACTGGTCAAATGATTGATCCCGTGATTTCCGGCCATGAACCGGGGCCAGTAAATCCCTTCCGCCACCGTGACACCCGGGGATGTTTCATCGGTTACCCGGGCCGTCAGAAAAACCTCCCCCCGGTCATTGTAGACCCGAATCTGCGTATGGTCTTCTATCCCCCGTTTTTTCGCATCATCGGGATGGATCATCAGGGTGGCGGGCCCTGCCTTTTTCCGAAGATCATCAATTTCATTAAAAGTGGAATTTAAGAACTGATGTCGGGGCGGGGTGATCAACTGAAGCTTGAAGCGCCCCTCCCCTTCCCTGTCCACACTGGGCTCCCCGTTTGGCAGCGGGTCCAGTCCCATGGCCGCCATGTTTTGGGAATAAAATTCGATCTTACCGGAAGGGGTGCCGAAACCGCCTTCAATAATGTCGGACAGCACCTGAAGACGAACGGGCCGTCCCGTCTCCAGGCGATCCAGCGTAATCCCTTTAAGATAAGGTGAACCGGATGCCAGGAGCGATTCGATGATCTCCGGTTCCGATTGGCTGAAACAGGGCTCTTTAAAGCCGAACCGGTGCGCCAGGTCCTGAAAGACGGTCAGCGCGGAACGGGCTTCTCCCACCGGTTCGATCACAGGGTGGGCCATCTGAAGGTAATAGTGTCCATAGCTTCGGTACAGGTCCGTGGATTCCATGGATGTGGCACCAGGGAGCACCAGATCCGCGTAAAGGGCCGTTTCGCTCATGACGATTTCATGGACCACCGTAAAGAGATCCTCCCGCAAAAGTCCCTGGAGAACCTGAGCAGAATCGGGAGCGACAACGGCTGGGTTGCTGTGGTAGACGTGGAGCGCCTTGACGGGCGGATCGGATAGCCGGATCAAAGCCGAACCCAGCTGCACCATATTGATGGTCCTCGGCGCTGTTGAATCCAGGGATTCCTGAATCACGGCCTCCATATTAAAATCAAACGCCGCCGACGTGGATCTGGTGATGCCCCCGCCCTTTTTGTGGATGGCACCCACCAGGGCCGGGAGCAGGGCAATGGTCCGCATGGCCATGCCGCCCTTGAGCTGGCGTGCCGGCCCCCAGCCCGTGCGGATGTAGGGAGCCCTTGCGAACCCGTAACGGCGGGCCAGGTCCTGGATTTGGGATGCGGGGACGCCCGTTATATCCGCCACACGCTGGGGCGCGTATTCATTGAGGCGTGGTTTTAGCTTTTCAAACCCGATGGTGTGCTCCCGGATAAAGGTTTCATCCAGGAGATTATTTTTTACCAGAACGTTCATGATGCCCAAAGCAAGGGCAGCATCCGTACCGGGCTTCAGTTTGAGATGGAAGTCCGCTTTTTTGGCGGTGCGGTTCTCATAGGGGTCGATGGCCACAATGGCGGCGCCCTTTTTCCGGGCTTTGAGGAAAAAGGGCCATGCATGCATATTGGTGGAGAGGGTATTGGTTCCCCAGAGGATGATCAAATCGGAATCCACCGAGGATTCGATGTCGGTTGTGGGGATATTCCCCATGCTGGCGGAAAACCCCGCCTCGGCTGCCGCACTGCAGATGGTCCTCTTAAGCCTGGATGCCCCCAGTTTGTGAAAAAAAGGATGGCCCGCATGAAACTGCACCACCCCCATGGTACCGGCGTAGGAATAGGGTAAAATGGCCTCACTGCCGAAAT
Source organism: Desulfobacteraceae bacterium (assembly GCA_016844935.1). Lineage (GTDB taxonomy): Bacteria > Desulfobacterota > DSM-4660 > Desulfatiglandales > Desulfatiglandaceae > NaphS2. The sequence goes on from JAERTK010000040.1 coordinate 13,588, forward strand.
CCGAAATAATCCCCCGGTAGCGATCCACGATTTCATCCAGGGCCTGGTCCCATGAAATCCGCTTAAACGCCCCGGCCCCTTTGGGCCCTACCCGTTTCAAGGGATGATGAACCCGCAAGGAGGAATGAATCCGTTCTCCATAGTGCCTGACCTTTTCGCAGACGGCACCACGGGTGAAGGGATGGTCCGGATCCCCCTTGACTGAAACCACCCTCCCCTCTTCCACGCCCACCAGAAGCCCGCAGGTATCCGGGCAATCGTGTGGGCACACCGAGCGTTTATAGCCCAATTCATTTAAGCCAGGCATTGAGAATTCTCCCCATAACGGTAATTTTCAATATTTCCCTGAGTAAAGCAAGTTGCTTGGAAAAAGGCAAGGGCTTACATTGGAAACCATGATTTGGCGCAATGATACAACCCCCTCGGTTTCCCTTTTCCCCCGGGCATCACACCTGGAATCCCGCCACTTCAGCTTTCATTGACTTGACATCCCCCATCCCATTGAAATATTCTCCCCTTTATGAAGATATTCACCCCATGTGAGAACCCCTCATGAGCCGGACCCTGGCCCAGGTTGGAGAATTCGGTCTCATTGATCGCATCCATGAGATTATTCGGGTTGAGGGCGTTAAACTCCCGAAAAACACCGTCGGTATCGGCGACGACTGCGCCGCTTTTCAACCCCGCCCGGGATATGACCTTCTGGTCACCTGTGACTGCATGGTGGAGAACCGGCATTATCTGCCGAGGTTTATCACGCCCCTGGACCTGGGTCGCCGGGCCATGGTTCTGAACATCAGCGATGTGGGCGCCATGGGTGGGAGGCCCCGATACGCCCTTGTTTCCCTGGGGCTTCGGTCCAGTACCCTGCTCGAAGATGTCATGGCCATTTATCGTGGATTTCTGGCGGAGCTGAATCCTTTCCAGGCATTTATCATCGGTGGCAATGTAACCCAATCCACTGATGCCAATTTTATTGACATCACCCTGATCGGTGAAGTCGAAACGGGCCGAATGGTCCGCCGATCCACCGCTGAACCGGGGGACGTGATCCTGGTGACCGGATATCCCGGTCAATCGGCTGCGGGGCTTGAAATTCTGCTCCAGACCGAAGCGGGTGAATCATGGGATAGAAACCCGCTGATTAATGCCTACCAGTACCCTGCCCATCGCGCCTTTGAGGGGCGTGCCATTGCGGGAACGGGCCTTGCCCATGCCATGATTGATACCAGCGACGGCCTTCTGGGTGACCTTGGCCATATCTGTGATGAAAGCGCCGTCGGGGCCGTGCTTTACGAGAAGGACCTCCCCGTCAGTGAGGCCCTCCGACAGTTTGCCGAAACATCGGGCCGAGGGACCCTGGATTATGTTTTAAAAGAAAGTGATGATTACGAATTGATGGTCACCTGTACCCCAGACCATGTGGCGGGTATTTGTGATGCAATTGCAGACACCAGTGATGTCCCAGTTACCAGGATCGGCACCGTCACCGGAAACAAAGGCCGAATAGAGATCATTGACGCCGCGGGCGATTCCCGGTCTGTTGCCGTATCCGGCTGGGACCATTTTTCACAATAAGGAGAAAGCATGTTTAATGATGTACTGGCGCATAAAACCGCCGCAAACCTTACAGAACTCAGAAACAAAAAGCCATTGATCCACAATATCACCAATTTTGTGGTCATGAATTTCACAGCGAACGCCCTCCTGGCGTTCGGTGCATCACCCGTAATGGCCCATGCACCGGAAGAAGTGGAGGAAATGGTATCCTTTGCCGGCGCCCTGGTTCTCAATATGGGCACCCTGACCGAGCCTTGGGTGGAGGCCATGCTGATGGCTGGAAAAAAGGCCAATGAACTGGGAATCCCCATTGTCCTGGATCCGGTGGGTGCGGGAGCGACCGTATTTCGAACCGCCACGGCCATGAAACTGACAGAATCCCTTTCCATCAGTGTGATCCGTGGAAACGCCTCGGAAGTGCTTTCCCTGGCAGGAGAAGATTCGCAGACAAAAGGCGTTGATGCGGTTCATGGGGTGGATGAAGCTGAAGGGGCTGCCATAGCGCTTTCCCAAGAATTGGGCGCCACCCTTGCCATAACCGGGGCCGTTGATCTGGTCACCGATGGAAACCGCGTTCTGAGGATATTTAACGGACACGAACAGATGGGAAATGTCACGGGAACGGGCTGCGTCGCCACCGCGCTCACAGGGGCATTTCTGGCTGTTGACGGGGACAGCCTTGAGGCAACGGCCACATCACTGGCAGCTTACGGCCTGGCGGGCGAAGAAGCTGCGGTGGATTCAAAGGGTCCGGGTTCATTTCATCCAGCCCTGCTGGATGCGTTGTATCACCTGGATTCGGACAAATTGATAAACAAGATTAAGATTAAGGATTAAACTTTTGGAATCATAGACAGTTTCCAGTTTCCGGTTGCCGGTTTAAAAATCGGTGAGCTGGAAACCGTTACCTTATTTTGGAATGGTAAATCGCAATGGAAGACCCAACATGCATGGATAAACAGCAAGGTGCCAGATTTTTCCTCATATTCCTATCCTGCTCCCTGCTGTTGATCCTGAAGCTCTTCTGGACCTTTTTGTCGGCCATCATTCTGGCCATGCTGATTGTCAGCGTTTTTTATCCCATATATGGGAAGGTTAAGGCTCTTTTCCGAAATCGGGAAATACTGGCTTCCCTTTGTGTTACCGTTTTCATCATGTTCACCTTGATTATCCCCATGACCTGGTTCATCAGCACCCTCTCCAACGAGGCTTACGAATTTTACAGCAAGAGCAGCGATAAAGTATCCCTGAACAAGATAAAGCAGATCGTGGAGGACGACCCTGTCTGGGCTGAGCGCTTTAAAAAAATAAATAACCTCACAGGGTATGAAATTACACCGGATGCCATAGAGGATATGGCGGCTTCCATCGGGAAAAATGTCGGTTTATTCCTGTACGATCAGGTCAGGTCCATCGCCTCAAATCTACTCAATTTCCTGATTCAGTTTTTCCTGATGGGACTCACCATGTACTATCTCTTCAAAGACGGCGCCAGATTAAAGCGGTATTTTTTCGAACTGCTCCCCGTGCCGGAGGATCACCTGGAAAAGCTGACCCATAAATTTCATGAAATGGGTCGGGCCATTGTGCTGGGAAACGGCCTTTCCGGAATCGTTCAGGGAATTCTGGGAGGACTAGGGTTTTTCTTCTTCGGGCTGGATTCGCCTTTTCTTTGGGGAACCGTCATCTGTTTCATGGCGTTTCTGCCCATTATCGGAGCTTCAGCCGTGTTTATTCCCACCACTATCATCCTTTTTTTGAATGGAAGCAGTGGACTCGCCATGGGATATCTCATTTACAACCTTTCCTACAGTTCCATCATAGAGTACCTGGTGAAGCCCCGGCTGATCGGGCAGGGGATGCAGATGAATGCACTCCTCGTATTCATCGGCATTATCGGCGGCATCAAGGTTTTCGGAATCCTGGGAATTGTCTACGGCCCCCTGATTATCACGGTGTTCTTGACCCTGGCGGAGATTTACAGGCTTGAATATCGCAACAAAGCCGTATAGGCTCAGAACTTACTCTTGAAGAACGAGGATGAAGGGATTCTGGATCCCAAGGTTCGTTTCTGAAGTATTGAACATCAATTCACACCGGAAAGGAGATGGAACAATGAGCGATAGAGGCGTCGGCACCACCATCACACAGCATCTTTTGAACCAGCAACGGAAAAACCCTGAAGCCACGGGTGCCTTTACAACCCTTCTAAACGAACTGATCGTTGCGGCAAAGGTTATTTCGAGAGAAGTGAACAAAGCGGGGCTTGCGGATATTCTGGGCTCTACCGGAACAATCAACGTGCAGAATGAACAGGTGCAGAAGCTCGATATTTTTTCAAACCAGGTGGTTATCGAACGGATGCAGCACATCGGACAGCTCTGCTGTATGGGGTCTGAAGAAAACGCGGATCTCATCGACATCCCCCCACGATATCCCAAAGGGAACTATATCATCCTGTTTGACCCCCTTGACGGATCCAGCAATATCGATGTGAATGTGAGTATCGGGACCATCTTCGGCGTTTACAAAAAAAAGAGCGATGAAACGGATATCGAATGCCTCTTAAATGATGTGCTGCAGCCGGGGATCGAACAGGTGGCAGCCGGCTATTTCATATACGGCTCCAGCACCATGATGGTGTACACCACCGGAAACGGCACAGGTGTGCACGGCTTTACGCTGTATCCCAGCGTCGGCGAGTTTCTCCTCTCCCATGAGAATATTCAAATCCCACCGAAATCCACGACCTACAGTGTCAATGAGGGGAATTACGCCCATTGGGATGAGAACACGAAGGCGCTGATTGATTATTTCAAATCCATCGACAGAGAAACAAACCGTCCCTACTCCGCCCGGTATGTGGGAAGCCTGGTGGCGGATTTTCATCGAAATCTGTTAAAGGGCGGCATCTTCATGTATCCCGCCGACCGGAAAGACCCCAAGAAACCAACGGGGAAGCTGCGGTTGATGGTGGAAGCCAATCCCCTTGCCCTTGTGGCAAAAGAAGCCGGTGGATACGCCAGCGACGGCCATGGGCCGATCCTTGAAATTGATCCGAAAGAGCTTCACCAGCGGGTACCGCTTTATATCGGAAACAAGGAAGACGTGGAGTTGGCTGAACGGTATATCGGCGGAGACGTTTCGTGATTTGGAAAAAGGGTTTACACGCCTGCAAAATAAAACTTTTCAGCGGGCAACTCCAGACAGCAGAGCCGCTTGCCATATGCAGCGCCCGTATCAATACCGATTTTGTTCTTCATGACAAGCGGTTCCAGGAAGGGTGTATGGCCGAAAACAATCTTCTTTCCAAAATCAAAGGTCGATGAAATGAAGGGTTCCCGAATCCACATCATATCGGCCTTTGTTTGCAGTGCCATGGCCACACCCGGCCTGAACCCCGCGTGAACCAGATAATAGTCTTCGATCTCAAGATAAGGTTTAAGGGCATTATAAAAGACCATGTGATCATTAGATATTTCGTGTAATAGCCGGGGGCTTAAGAGGCCCCTGTCGCGTTTGTATGCTTTCAGGGTGGGGCCGCCCCCGTTGGCCAGATACAGATCCTTATTGTCACCGGCCAGGTAATCCAGCAGCATCCCCTCGTGATTTCCCAGCACACAGCTGATCCGGGAATAATTTCCGGTCAGCGACAGAATATAATCCACAACACTTCTGGAATCCGGACCCCGGTCTATATAATCCCCAAGAAAGACCAGGGCGTCTTTATCAGGCCGCCAGGGGATTTTTGCCATCAGGCTTTCCAGCATCCCCAACTGGCCATGGATGTCCCCGATTACAAATATTTTCTCCCCTCTCGTCATTTAATAAAAACCATCCACGGGATCCCCGGAAAAGAAAATCCCCCTGATGGATGAGTGATTCGATCAGGAGGATTCCCTGTTCAATAAAAAATGAATTAGGCGGGGGAAATTAATCCCGCCCCTGACCGAAAATTCGAAGCAGCATCAGGAACAGGTTGATGAAATCCAGATAGAGAGACAATGCCCCCAGGATCGCACCCTTCCTCACCACTGAGCCATCCGCGTCCACAGGTTGCGTCATGGCCATATTTTTCAGTTTCTGCGTGTCATAGGCGGTAAGCCCCACGAAAACAATCACCCCGATATAGCTGATAACCATGCTCATGCCGGGACTTCTGAAAAACATGTTGACCAGGGACGCAATGATGATGCCAATCAGGCCCATCATCAGAAATCCGCCCATGGACGTCAGATCCCTTTTGGTGATCCAACCATAAATACTGCACGCCACAAAAGTTCCTGCGCAGACAAAAAAGGTGCTGACGATAGAGGTCTGGGTATAGGCGAGAAAGATAAAAGAGAGGGTGACACCATTCAGCGCAGAATAAAGGACAAACAGGAATGTGGCCGTCCCGGCGCTCATTTTGTGGACCATGCCGGAAATAGCAAAGACAAGGCCCAGCTCCGCCACAATCAACAGAATGAAAATCATTGAATTCCCGAAGATGAGCCGGGTGAGCGCCTCGTTTCCGGAAACATACAGCGCCACCACTGCCGTGAGAGCAAGCCCGATGCCCATCCAGTTGTACACACTCCTGACAAAATCATTTACCTGGGCTTGGACCCCGGGCCTCGAGACAGATGTTTGTGCCATTCTTTTACCTCCTCTGATGAAATACTATAACCGCGAATTTAGAGTTGATTACATAATCTTGTTTTATTATAGATGTTCTTTTTGAAAGATCAAGGGCAAATGCCGTATCAGCCCGGGAGTCCACGAACCATGCATAACAGAAAACTCTACATCGTCATGGTGGGTCTTCCCGCCAGGGGAAAGTCGACCATCGCCAACAAATTGAAAGAAAACTTGACCAAATACGGCGTCAAAACCGGCATTTTTAACAATGGCGACCTCAGGCGGAGACTCACCGGCACGGAGAGCTCAAGATCCGATTTCTACAACCCTGAAAACAGGCAAGGGGCTGAACTGCGGGAAAAAATCGCCGTGACCAACATGGGACGAGCCGCGGATTACCTGGGAAGAACGGGATATGTGGCCATCCTGGACGCCACCAATGTAAGTCTGAAACGTCGGGAAAAAATCGCCGGATGCATAACAGACCACCCGATTCTTTTTATTGAGTGCATCAACGGGGATGAAAAAATCCTCAGGGCCGGAATTCAGAGGAAAGTGGCTTTGCCGGAATTCAGCCATCTGACAAAAGGTGAAGCCGTTAATAGCTTTCGTCAAAGGATTGAATATTACCAAGCCCTGTACGCACCCTTGGCATCTGAACGTAATTACGTCAAACTGGATTCCCTGAACAACAAGATCCTGGCGGAAGAGATTACCGATAAAATTCCTTACTGGGACCGTATCCGGGATTTCCTGGTCACAGACACCGTCAAAAACCTCTTCCTGCTCCGTCACGGGGAGACCCACTTCAACCTGGAAAACCGCATCGGCGGCGATTCGCCTCTTACGGAAAACGGCGTGGCCCAGGCTCAGGGTCTCGCATCGCATTTCCAAAGAAAAAAAATACCGGTCATTTTTACCAGTGAAAAAAAGAGGACCATACAGACCGCCGTCCCCATCAAAGCGCTGCAGAAGAAATGCGCCATCATTCCACTGAAAGACTTTGATGAAATCGACAGCGGCATCTGTGAGTGCATGACCTATGAAGAAATCCGGAGCCAGATGCCACAAGTCTCACTGGCGAGAAAAAAGGATAAATACAACTATATTTATCCCGATGGTGAGGGATACGCTTCCATGAAATACCGCGTGGACATGGGAATCAAGAAGGCCCTCTATCTGAGCCGGGATTCACAGAGCATTATTATCGTGGGCCACAGAGCCGTAAACCGCATGATCCTTTCTCACTTCCTTTATCGAAGGGAAGAGGACGTCCCCTACATTTACGTGCCCCAGGACCGCTTCTACCATATTGTGGCAACCCAGGACAAAAAGCTCCTTCAACTGAAACCCTACACCCTATGAACCGCCCTTTTGAATCAACACTTTCGGGGTTTTGGTCCGTTTGTCATAAAAAAGGAATGCTGTCACGTGCATTCGTTCGATAGACGCCACCATGCCCACATCTCTTGCATAAAACGTATACCCTCCATCCACCACATGGGCAGGTCCCACTTTTCCCTTGTATGAAGACTTGATCAGCACCGCCTCGTATTTTCCTGCCGGGACCGTGATTTCGTAGACCCCCACATAGGTATAGATCACCTTGAGACGCCCGCTGTATTTCAAATAAGTGGGATCATGGAGATCGTAGATCTTTATTTCCGTTTCAACCTGTGTTTTATCTCCAGGCTTCATGCCGTCAAACATGATCGAAAGCATGGGAGTGTAGTGGACGATGGCGTCTTGTTTCAAGTAGATTTCCGAGACCAGATTGATGGTGCCGTCGCCTTTGACTGAAAAAAACTCCGTGCAATCCCCGACCACAGACCGATCCCATAAACTTTGTTCGTCTTTTCGGTCGGTCTTGGAAATGGATATCACCTGGCGTTTTCCTTCCCGTTCTCCGGCGGTAATTTGGTAGGTCCATTTCCCTTTTCGCAAGGGCATCAGTCTTGCCGTGTCCTTAATGGGCCACGCGGGCAGGGCCTTTCCCACAACCCCTTCTCCCAAAATAGCCAGGGCATCCCGATCGCTTTTTTCCAGTTCCACCATCGCGCCGGCAGATGTGTCTTCACAAATAGCCGGGGATGAAAACCCCATCAGAATTATGGCCATCAACAATGCCGGCAAAACGATTTTGTTACGCCATGAAACTTTCATTGTGGTACCTCCTTGACTTTGGCATCATGATTTCAGGGACCCGATAATTTCCTTAACGGAGTTAATGTCGCGGTCTCTCAAGAACTGTTCAATACCTTCCAGAATATGGAGAGACGATCTGGGATTTGAAAAACTGGCGGTTCCCACCTGGACCGCTTGAGCGCCCGCTATGAGAAATTCCAGGGCATCGCGTGCTTCCAGGATCCCCCCCATACCGATAACGGGGATATTGACCGCTTTCACCACCTGGTGCACCAGATGAAGGGCGACCGGTCGAATGGCCGGGCCCGACAGCCCCCCTGACCCGTTGGCCAGTTTTGGGGTACGTCTTTCAATGTCAATGGACATGCCGGTGAGGGTATTGATCAGGGAAAGGGCGTGAGCACCGGCCTGTTCCACAGCCCCGGCGATGGCGCGGATATCCGTGACATTGGGGGAAAGTTTCACGATAACGGGTTTGTCCGTCTCCTGCAGGACCCGTTCCGTCACCCTTGCAGCCACCACCGGATCCGTACCGAAAGCCATTCCCCCCTTTTCCACATTGGGGCAACTGATGTTGACCTCAAGGGCTCCTATGCCCGAAACCCCTTTGAGACCGGCTGCCACGGCACTGTATTCATCAAGGGTGTGGCCATAGATGTTTACGATGACACAGGTGTTCAGTTTTTGCAGCCAGGGCATTTTTTCCGATAAGAAAGTTTCCAAACCCACATTGGCAAGGCCGATGGCATTGAGCATGCCGCAGGGGGTTTCCACAATGCGGGGCGGTGGGTTTCCCGCCATGGGTTTCAGTGAGATCCCTTTGACCACGATGCCCCCCAGAAGGTTGGGGTCCATGAGGGAGGCAAATTCCTTCCCGTAGCCAAAGGTTCCGGATGCCGTCAGGACCGGGTTCTTGAAACGAAGGGGGCCCAATTGAACCGAAAGATCAGGTTGAACCGAAAGATCAGGTTTGTTCATGGTCAAATCACCTCCCAGTCCAGGGTTTTGGCATCAAACACCGGCCCGTCCTGGCACACATGGGCATAGGGTTTGTTTGAACCAATGGCGTTTTTTACGGCGCACCCCTGGCAGGCCCCCACGCCGCAGGCCATGTTGGATTCCAGGGAAACCTGGCACGGAATGTTTTGACCGAGCGCGATTTTGGCCACGGCTTTCAGCATGGGCAGGGGACCGCAGGTGAAAATGACGGAAGGTTTTTCTTTGACGGAAAGGACCGCTTCCAGCAGGCCCGTCACCCGTCCGTGATGCCCCTCTGAACCGTCCTCGGTTGCAATGGCGGGGGAAAGGCCCACGATGCCCAGTTGGTCAAAGGGAACCACTTCGGATGAAATACCGTAACCGGCCAGGAATTGCTGATCTTTACGGGCCAGGTTCAGGGAGAGGAATATGAGTGGGGCGATGCCCATACCCCCCGCCACCAACACAGGCTGAACAGCCTCTCCGGGAGTCTCAAACCCCCTTCCAAGGGGCCCCAGAACCGACAAATAATCCCCCGGTTTCCTTTCGCTCAGGATAGCGGTTCCCCGGCCCACTACCCGGTAAAGGAGCAGCAGCACGTCCCCGTTAACGCCTAAAATGGAAAACGGCCGTCTTAACAGGGGATCCATCCCCTGCCGGACCTGCATCATCACAAACTGGCCCGGTCTGGACGTATCCGCCATGGTGATGGAACGAAACCCCATAAAAAAGGTATTCTTGGCGACCCGTTTATTGAAAACAACTTCCGTGGATTCTTCAAACATGCTTCTATTTTCCTTAGGAGGCACAGCGGTCTCTTAAAAACTTCGCGAAGGGCCATTGTCACACCGACAGCCATATGGGCCTGGCAGCTTTTCTGTAAGGGAAGATTTGGATGTGTTTTTAAAAAAGCGTTCAACCGCGAGAGAGGATATCCTCATAAAGCCCCCTCACCTTCTCGCGGGGCATTTTCTCTTTCCAGTCAACCCCAAGTGCATTTTCCCACAGGGGGTCCAGCATCAAGGCAACATCCACCATCTTTTCCACTTCTTCAGAACTCACATTTGCCAGACCATCCCGGGAAAGCCGGATACCGTGTTTCTCCATCATCTGGTGGAATTCTCGCACACCCTCCGGATAGTATTCTTCCAGGCCGTCAAAGGCCAGGCAATTGCCGATGCCGTGGTGGATCCCGCGCACAAAGGCCAGGCCATAAGACAGGGCGTGGCAGATACCCACCTGGGAATAGGCGATGCTCATACCCCCCATGTAGGAGGCCATCATCAGTTTATCGTCACTGTCCGGACCACCGTTCAGGAACACCTCCCGACAGAGTTCAATGGCCTTTTCCCCATGGACCTGGCTGAAAGCGTTGAGGTAAGTGCCGGTCAGCGATTCCACACAGTGAATGTAGCAATCCATCCCCGTATGGAAATGCTGATCCTTCGGCGCGCCGGCCGTGAGCTCCGGGTCCAGGACCATCTGGTCAAACAGGGTGTAGTCCGAATTCAACCCCAGTTTTTTTTCAGGGCCCGACAAAACGGCGGTCCGCGACACTTCGGCGCCGGTACCGGAAAGGGTCGGAATCCCCACGTGATAGACCCCTTGGTTCTTGATCAGATCCCACCCCTGGTAATCTACCGATGAACCGGGGTTTGTCAGCATAAGCGAAACCGCTTTGGCCAGGTCCATGGTGCTCCCCCCGCCAATGCCGATGACCCCGTCAGGCGTACCGTCTTTCTCCTTGATTTGGTGGGTCAAATCGTCCACGTAACGGGTGGTGGGTTCGTGATCCACATTCACCCATATGAGCAGATCTCCGGACTCCAAGGAGATCCTCTCTTTAAGGGGGTTTTCCTCGAAAACGTCGTCCACCAGGAAAGCCATGAAGCCATCGGCGCTTTTTCGCTGTGCGTTCAGAATGCCGGAAAGCTGCTCAAAGCACCCCCGGCCAAAAATAACATTGGAAACGGTTTTGAAATTTCGAAACATATTTGACACCATTTTGTTTTAGCTGCCAGCCGCAAGCCATTAGCTGTTTGCTTTAGGAATTCAGTTTTGAATCAGAAATAAGGGCGTAAAACGGCCGTCATTTTATCGATTCGCTGGGCAATTTCATCTTGGCTCCAGGAAAGCTTGATGAGCATGGAAATGGCCCTGCTCATGATGCCGTCTGATTGGGCCAGGTTCAGTTTCTCATAGTCGGGACGGGTTTCAAAAAGGGTCACGGGAAGCGGTGCCGCTGATTTCAACCCCAGGATATGGTCCCACTGGCGGATATAGTGCCAGTTATTGCTATACCAGTAAAAACATCCGTCCACCCCGGCAGCAGCAAGTTCACCGGACGCTTTTACGGCAGTGGCTTCATCAGGCAGAAAAAAGGAGAGAAATGTCGCAGAGTCCCCTTCTTCATCGGGGATTTTCCTGAATTCCAAACCCGGAATCCGTCCCAGGGCTTCTTTCAGTGCTCCTTTATGGGTCCGCTGGATTTCAACCATCCTGTCCAGCTTCCGTAACTGGGCCAACCCCACTGCCGCATTCAACTCACTGATGCGATAGTTTACCCCCATAATGGCATGCCCTTCGGCACCCCGGTCATCACCCACATGGTCGTGGCCGTGATCCCCATAGGCATCCGCAATTTCATAGATCTTGGGATCATCGGTGACAACGCCGCCCCCTTCCCCGCAGGTAACGGTTTTGACGGGATCAAAGGAAAAACAGCCGACCTTACCGAATGTTCCCAAGTGTTTTCCATTAAATGAACCACCCAGGGCCTGGCAGGCATCCTCCATTAAGACAATACCCTTTTGATCACAAAAGGCCCTGATCCGATCTATTTCAGCCATTGAACCGCACATATGCACCACCAGCACCGCCTTGGTGCGCGGGGTCATGGCTTTTTCAAGGGATTCGGGATCCAGGCACAGGGTCTCGTCAATGTCGGCAAAGACCGGTACCGCACCCGCACTCATGACCGCCTCTACAGTCGCCACAAAGGTGAACGGTGGGACAATGACTTCATCACCTGTCCCAACGCCGCAGGCAGCCAGCGCAACGGAAAGGGCTGCCGTCCCACTGGAACAGAGATGGCAATAACCGGACCCGATTTTCTCGGCCAGTTCCTTTTCAAAATCCCTGGCTTTCCAGTGATTGTTTCGGGCCTGGTCAAACCCGTACCGAAACAAAATGCCGGAATCAAGAACATCCTGCACCTCTTTTCGCTCTTCGTCACCAAATATCTCAAAACCGGGCATACACACCCCTCCCCATCGTTGATTGATGCTTGTTGATTGTTGATTTGCGATATGTTATACGCCAAAAATCAATAATCATCAATCATCAATCAAATGAAATCCATGGATTCCCAACAAAAATCAATAATCATCAATCATAGATCAACAATCATAACAGTATTGCTATCATGGATTCTCTTTTGCCTCTGCGGATGCCAGAAACCGCTCCCCGAACTGGAACCGGACCGTTTTGCATCTTCCGCCCCCGGAAAATATTACAAAGACGAAACAAAGCCCAAACAAACCCCTCCCCTTCCCCTGGAGAAAAATACGACCCTTAAGGTTGAAAACCTGAACCCGCCGGCCAGAAAGATGACACTGGCCGATCTTGTGGATGTGGCCCTTCAGATCAACCCTTCCACCCAGTCTTACTGGGAGCAGGCCCGGGCGGCGGCGGCGGATTGGGCCGTATCCCGTGGGGATTATTATCCCAGCATCAGCGGTGATGCGAGCGCAATGGGTCTGGGCGGCGATTCATCCAGCGGTTATTACGGCAATGTGGGGTTGGGCCTGAGTTATCTGCTGCTGGACTTCGGCGGCCGGGCCGCCACGGCGGAAAGCGCCCGACAGGCACTCATAGCGGCCAACTGGAATCATAACCAGAGCATTCAGGATATCCTTCGCAATGTACCCCAGGCCTACTACACCTATCTGGGCAATCGAGCACAGGTTCGGGCATCTGAAAGCGATCTCGAAGAAGCCCTCACCAGCCTCAAATCCACGGAACAGAGAAAAAAAGCCGGTGTCAGCACCATTGCGGACGTACTCCAGGCCCGGTCCAAGGTTGACCAGGTACGGTTGGATCTGGTTTCCAACAGGGGCGCCGTAAAAATTTCCCGCGGGAATCTGGCCACCGCGGTGGGTTGGCCGGCCAACGCCGATTTTGATGTTGCGGAGGGACCCGAAACCCTTCCCTTGAACGCCATTGCCGAAAATACCCAGACCCTCATCAGCCTGGCCTTGAGAGACCGCTCTGACCTGGCATCCGCCCGGGCCGCCGTTAAAAAGAGCCAGGCAGAGCTTAAGAAAGCCGAGTCAGATCTCTGGCCCAAGCTCACGGCCACCGGAAATGTGGGATGGTCCGGTATCAGCGTCTCGAATCTTTTTGAGGACGGTGGCAGCGTCAACGATTCCGGCATGAGCTACTATGGGGGATTGTCACTTCAGATCCCCATTTTTGAAGGATTTTCCCTGCGCAACAATATAAGAGCAGCAGAAGCCAGGTTGAAAGCCAGCCGCGCCGATCTCAGGAAAAAGGAAGAATCGGTGATTTCGGATGTGTGGTCTGCCTTCTACAACATGCAGACCGCAGCCCAGCAGGTGGACTCCAGTGAAACCCTGCTCATCAGCTCCAAGGAATCTTTTCGGGTTTCCCTGGCCCGCTATCGTGCCGGCGTCGCAGAAATTGTGGAGCTGCTCAATGCGCAAAGTACGCTCACCTCGGCCAGAACCCAGCGGGTTCAGGCCCAGACGGATCTTTTCATCTCTTATGCTGAACTCCTGCATGCCATCGGCGCCGAACTTCCAGCTGAGGGTTTAAATAAAATGTCCATATCAAAAACCAACAGGGAGGTTTCCGCCAATGGCCGTTAATCCCCGGATCGGAAAAACAACGTCAATTATTTTCCTGGCAATGTTTACCTTTTTTACGGCGTTTGCTCTCTGGGGCTGTAAGAAGGAGAAAAAACAGGCTGCAGCACCACCGCCCCCCACCGTAACGGTTGAAAAAGTGACCCTTGAGACGGTACCGGTTCATCTCAAATACGTTGCCACCACTGAATCCATCAAAACCGTGGACCTCCGGGCCAGGGTGGAGGGGTTTCTCGAAGAACGACGGTTTGTGGAGGGGGCCGATGTCAATAAAGGCGATATTGTTTATGTCATTGAAAAGGCGCCCTATGAAGCGGAACTGGAAATGAGCCTCGCCCAGCTGGCCCAGGACAAAGCGGCTTTCTCCTTCGCCAGAGACCAGGTGAAGCGCTATAAACCCCTTGCGGAACAGGATTTCGTAACCCAGGAATCCCTTGAGGATTATGAAACCAAGGCCCGGGAGGCGGCGGCCGCCGTCAAAGCCGATCTGGCCAAAATCAAGCAGAACCGGCTGAACTTAGGTTACTGCACCATGTACTCCCCCTTGAACGGCCGCATCGGGCGGACCCTGGTCAATGTGGGTAACCTGGTGGGCGCCGGGCAGGACACCAAGCTGGCCACCATTGTCCAACTGGACCCCCTGTATGTTTATTTCAGCCCCAGCGAGAAAGACCTGCGCCTGATTTTAAAGTACCGCCAGCAAAAGGATATCCCCGTGGATATCATTCTGAGCGACGGCACCACCCACCCCCACCCGGGAAAGGTGGATTTCATTGACAACACGGCCGACCCCATGGCCAATACCATCAACATGCGGGCTGTCATCCCCAATCCTGACAAGACGCTTCTGCCGGGCATTTATGTCCAGGCCAGGCTCTTTTTGTGTGACGTGCCGGACACCCCGCTCATTAGCGAGAAGGCCATTAGCGAGGACCAGACCGGCATGTATGTCTATGTGGTGGGAGACGGCAACAAAGTGGAAAAACGGCCGGTCAAGGTGGGATTTTTGTATAAACACCAGAAGATCATCTGGAAAGGCCTGAAGGCGGGGGAACGGGTCATCACCGACGGCCTTCAAATGATCCGGCCGGGCATGGTGGTCCAGACCGGGGGGGCAAAAGGGGAAAATGGTGAAAAAACCGGGGTTTCCAAGGCCCCGACCGGCGGTAAACATGCGACCGCCAAATCCGAGGGCAGTAAATCGAAAGCAAAAGGTCATCCGGGAGCAAGCAAAGAAACCACTGAACCGTCAACTGCCGGGAAATAAACAAGGCCCCGTTGAGGAAACCCCATGTTCGTCAATTTTTTTATTGACCGACCCATTTTCGCAGGCGTCATTTCCATCGTCATCTCTTTAGCCGGCGCCGTGTGCATTATTCTGCTCCCCGTGGCTCAGTTTCCCCAGATCACCCCCCCGACGGTCCAGGTGAATGCCACGTACACGGGCGCCAGCGCAGAAGTGGTGGAAAAGACCGTCACCACCCCCATTGAAGAGCAGATTAACGGGGTGGAAGGCATGACCTACATGTCGTCCATCAGTTCCAGTGACGGCACCAGCAACATCACCGTCACTTTTGACGTGGGCTACGACCTGGACATCGCCGCCGTTGACGTCCAGAACCGGGTGACCATGGCCCAGCCCCAGGTTCCGGCTGACGTGCGCAAATACGGCATCACCACAAAAAAACAATCCCCCGATTTCGTTTTGATCATCTCCCTTTATTCCACCAACGGGGCCTATGACGACCTGTTTCTCAGCAATTACGCCTCCATCAATATCGTGGATACCTTAAAACGCCTCCCCGGTGTGGGGGACGTTCAGATCTTCGGCGAAAAAAAATACGCCATGCGGCTGTGGCTCAACCCGGACAAACTGACCAGCATGGAGATGACCGCCATGGATGTGATCCAAGCGGTCCAGGAGCAGAACGTCCAGGTGGCCGCCGGGAAAATCGGCGATTCACCCAGTCCTCCGGGTCAGACCTTCACCTACACCATCAACGCCCTGGGCCGCCTTGAGACGCCGGAGCAATTTGAAGACATTATTATCAGAACCCGGACCGACGGTTCAGTGGTGCGGGTCAAAGACGTGGGGCGTGTGGAACTGGGCGCCGAAAACTACGGCTGGTACGCCCATTTAAACGGGGGGAAAGCCGCCTGTATCGGTGTCTTTCAGTTACCAGGCGCCAATGCCCTGCAGGTGGCCAAGGAAGTGTACGCCAACATGGAACGGCTTTCAAAGCGATTCCCCGACGGCCTCAAATATGCGGTCAGCTACGATACCACGCTTTTTGTGAAGGCATCCATCAAAGAAGTCCTCAAGACCCTCTTTGAAGCCATGTTCCTGGTATTTCTGGTGGTCTATATATTTCTTCAGAACTGGCGGGCCACTCTCATTCCCGCCATCGCCATTCCCGTATCCCTGGTGGGAACCTTTGCGGTGCTTCAAGCCTTCGGTTTTTCCATCAATACCCTGACCCTCTTCGGACTGGTCCTGGCCATCGGCATTGTGGTGGATGACGCCATCATCGTGGTGGAAAATGCCTCCCGTTGTATGGACGAAAAAGGGATGGGGCCCAAAGAAGCCACCAAAGAAGCCATGCGGGAAGTGACGGGTCCCATCATCGCCACGACCCTGGTTCTCATGTCGGTCTTTGTTCCGGTGGCATTCATGCCCGGCATTACCGGGCAGCTCTACCGGCAGTTCGCGCTCACCATCGCCTTTTCCGTCGGCATTTCCGCCATTAACGCCCTCACCCTGAGCCCGGCCCTGTGCGCAGCTTTGCTGCAACCCACCCCAAAACGCCAGGCCTGGTTTTTCCGCAAGTTCAACCAGATCTTTGACTGGTGTCGAAACCAGTACCTGAAAGGGGTCCGGTGGTTCATCAAAGCCTGGGTGCTGGTACTAATGGTTTTCGCAGGGCTTTTATTTGCCACCTATTATATGTTTCAACTGGTGCCCACGGGATTCGTGCCTTCGGAAGACCAGGGATATTTCATGGTGATGATCCAGACCCCTGAAGGGGCATCCCTGGACCGAACGGAAAAGGTCTGCGACCAGGTGGAAAAAATTCTTGAAAACATGGCCGGTATCGACAGCATCGTGATGATCGGCGGGTACAATCTCTTAAACGCCGCCAATGATACAGCATCGGCGGCCGCTTTCGTAATGCTCGATCCATGGGACCATCGGAAAACGCCCCAACTGAGCCTTAACGGCATCATGGGGACTTTCATGGGTGAGGTTCAGGGGATCAATGAAGCCGTGATCATCCCCTTTCCCCCACCGCCCATCCAGGGGCTCAGCACCACCGGGGGGTTTGAATTCGAACTGCAGGATCTCACCGGCGGCAGCCTGGTAGAACTTCGCGCCATGGCGCAAAAATTCATGGCAGCCGCCCGTGAAAATCCGGTACTCACCCCTTTGAGCACCACTTTTGAAGTTAACTACCCACAGTTTTACATTGATCTGGACCGCACCAAAGCCAAAAGCCTGAAAGTGCCCATAAGCGACGTCTTCAACACGCTTCAGACCTTTCTGGGCTCCATGTATGTGAACGATTTCAACAAGTTTGGACGCGTATATCGGGTTTTTCTCCAGGCGGAAAAGGATTATCGGGCCAAAAGGGAAGACATCTCCAAACTTTATGTTCGCGCCACAGACGGCAGCATGGTGCCGCTCAGCGCAATCGTCAAAGTCAAACAGGTCCGGGGGGTTCAAAACGTCAAACACTACAACCTGTTTCGGACCGTTTCCATCTACGGCGGCAACAACCCGGGCTACAGTTCGGGACAGGCCATCCAGGCCATGGAAGAACTATCCGGGAAACTTTTGACAAACCAATACGGGTACGACTGGACCGCTACGGCCTATCAGGAAATCAAGGCCGGCGGCATGGCCCCTTACATTTTCACCCTGGCCCTGGTTTTTGCTTTTCTGTTCCTGGCGGCCCAGTACGAAAGCTGGGTCATGCCCCTCATGGTCATGCTGGCAGTCCCCCTGGCCATCCTGGGTGCCCTTGTGGCGCAGCACCTCCGCGGCATCGCCAATGACGTCTACTGCCAGATCGGGCTGGTGATGCTCATCGGCCTTGCCAGCAAGAACGCCATCCTGATCGTGGAATTCGCCCGGGAATTGCGGGAACAGGGGATGTCCATCGTGGATTCCGCGGTTAATGCATCAAGGGAACGCCTGCGCCCCATCCTCATGACCGCTTTTGCCTTTATCCTGGGGGTGGTTCCCATGGTGGTGGCCACCGGTGCCGGTGCTGCCAGCCGGCACTCGTTGGGAACCGCCGTATTTGGTGGCATGTTGGCATCCACCTTCCTGAGCCTGGTTCTGGTACCGGTTCTCTATGTGGTTCTGGAGAGGCTCAGGGAACGAAAAGGGAAGGCCACAGGAGACGGAGGGGAAACCGCCCCCTCAAAAACCTAAATTTTAAATTTCTGTCTAAAGTGCTCCAATGGGTGTATAATTCATCTGGCTGAAAACTGTTAGGGAACTGGAAGAAAATAATATACGCATATCGTGCAGAACTTTTGTTCGTATTCAAGGCGTGATAGCAGGTGCATAGTGAGCTATGTGCCTGTTGTCACAACGTAGAAGACGGGCAAAAGGGCAAGCAGGACGCGTAGATTATTTTTTGGAAGTTCCCTTAACCGTCAACTTCAAACATTCACAGATCGAGCACCACCTTGGTTCAGAAAGGAGGTTTCAAAATGAAATGCTTCAAACTCTCATTCTTTTTGACGGGCATTCTCATGGTCCTGTGGGTTGTCCCGGGATGCCTTGGAAACTACGGCAAAATCAGAATGGCAACCGGTGATCATAGGGCAACGATTCAAGATTTAAAGGATAACTGGGAAAATTATGACATTCTTTATGCCGGACTCGCCACCGATACACCCTCCGCCATCATGTTCGGCCCGAGAAATGACGGGAAACGTCTCATGGGAAGAAAATGGATGCCTGTAACCGAGCAGCCCGTGGTTGTCGAAATTATCGATTGGCTGGAGGCCTACGTGGATTTCCCCCCGGTCCTCTATCAAATCCTGAGCCGGGAAAATGTCTTTTTCGGCTACATCTACACGTCACCCTCAGAACAGATAGTCGTCAAACAGATCGATCCGGAAACCCTGGAACTGGAAAATATTCCACTGCCGCCCATCGATTACGGTCCGGGTGCGGGAAGGATGTGAAATGCCCCCCATACTCGCCATCGTGGGACGGCCCAATGTGGGGAAATCGACCCTCTTTAACCGCCTGACGCGATCCAAACGGGCACTGGTGGACGACCGCCCGGGCATTACCCGGGACCGAATTCACGGGACCATCACCCAAGAGGGCCTTCAAATGACCCTGGTGGATACGGGCGGGTTTGAGGATCTCGGACAGGACCCGCTTCAAAAGGGGGTACGAACCCAGGTAGAAACCGCCATTTCCGAAGCGGATCGCATCATTTTCATGGTGGACGGCCGTGAAGGAGTCCTGCCGGGCGATGAAGAAATGGCCCGTTTATTACGGCGAACCCATAAACAGGTCTTTCTGGCCGCCAACAAGATCGATGGCCCTGAAAAGGAACACCTGGCCAATGATTTTTATCAGCTGGGTTATGAAACGGTTTACCCACTTTCGGCCGCTCACGGTTACGGTATAAAAGGGCTGCTTCATGAACTGGTCAAGGGCCTTTCCCCATCCGAGGACATCCCGGAAAACGCCAACGAGATTCGTGTGGCGGTTCTGGGGAAACCCAACGTGGGAAAATCATCCCTCATCAACCGGATTCTCAAAAGTGACCGGCTCGTGGTGAGCGATCTGCCCGGAACGACCCGTGATACGGTGGACTCCACCTTTTCCTATGGGGGCAGAAAATATCTTCTCATCGACACGGCTGGCATACGCAGAAAAAGCCGGGTAAGGGAAAAGATCGACAAGTTTTCCATGATCAAGGCCATCAAAAGCCTGGATCGCTGCCACGTGGCCGTGCTTTTACTGGATGGCGCTGAGGGGGTTTCAGACCAGGACGCGCGTATCTGCGGCTACGCCTTTGAAAAGGGGCGGGGTCTGGTCCTGGGGATTAATAAATGGGATCTGATCAAAGGGAGCAAAGAAAAAAAAGACCATTTGGAAAGGAGCATTGAAAGGCAACTGAAATTCATCGCCTTCGCCCCCAGGATCCATCTTTCCGCCCTCACCGGCGAGCGGGTCATGAAACTGTTCTCCAGGATTGATACCGTTTATGATCAGTTTTCGGTGCGAATCAGCACAGCCCTCGTTAACCGGGCCATACAGGAGGTCATCGAAAAACATCCACCCCCCAGGATCGGCCGTGGAAGGCTCAAGTTTTTCTATGCGACCCAGACCCGCACAAAGCCGCCCACGTTCACGGTGTTTGTCAACAGACCGGACATGCTTCATTTTTCATATGAACGCTTCTTGAGCAATCAACTGCGTCTGCATCTGGGGCTCACCCAGACAACCGTAAAGCTATTATTCAAAAAAAGGTAAGCCGTTGTTTGAAAACCGGAGGCTTTGCAATATGAACATAAAGATCCATGCCGGACCCGTAACCCTGGACGCCAAACTACATGACACCCCTGCCGGAAAAAAGGTTTTCCAGTCCCTTCCGCTGAACACATCATTTGACACCTGGGGCGACGAAATCTACTTTTCAATTCCGGTGGAAGCGGAACTGGACGAAACCGCCAGGGAAGAGGTATCCATGGGAGATCTCGCTTACTGGCCCCCTGGAAAAGCTTTCTGTATTTTTTTCGGACCCACTCCCATGAGCACGCCCGGGAAAATCATCCCGGCAAGCGCCGTTAACATTATCGGAAAAGTGGAAGGGGACGCGGAAAAACTCAAAAACGTCATGCACGAGTCGCATATAATGCTGGAGAAAGCCTGAGAGCCTGTTTTACTGCCTTAAAAGCGGCAGCAGCGCAAAGAGGTTGTCCCCGGCAAACAGGTGGGCAAGGCTGAACATGGGGCCCACCAGAATCCGACTGACGATCCCGGTGTGAGCAAAATTATCCAGCATGATGATGCCGATGAGGACCATGGGCCCGTAGCGCCCCCACTGCCGGAATTTGATGGCCGCTTCCCGGGGAAGGATGTTTTCTAGGACATGGGACCCGTCCAGGGGCGGAAGTGGCAGGAGGTTAAACAGGCCAAGGCCGAGATTCATGAGAATGAGCCATAACAACGCCTGTAGGTAAACCTCAGCCGGCAGAAGAAAAAAACGAATGAGGATCCCGGCCACAAGCGCCACCAGGATGTTGGCCGCTGGTCCCGCAAGGGCCATGAGAATCACGTCTTTTCGGGTATTTCTGAAATACCGGACATCCACAGGCACCGGTTTGGCCCACCCGAAATTGAACAGAAAGAGGCAGATCGCCCCCAGTGGGTCGATGTGAATAAGGGGATTGAACGACAATCTTCCCATCTGCTTTGCCGTGGGGTCCCCCAGCTGAAAAGCCACACGGCCGTGGGCGTACTCATGAATGGTGATGGCAAATAGCAGCACCGGGATTTTGACGATCCACTGTGAAATATCAAAGGACATACTTGGCCTCTTGGCAACCCATTTCCATCATGTTGCCTCGACAGGATTTTGTTTCAGGCCTTACATAGCAGCAAATCATGTTTGCGGCAAGGGCGAAAAAGGCGAACCGCAATACTGGCACGGATTTCAAAAATGTTTTTTTGAGAAAAATGAACCCTGTTTCCTCATTTTAAATGGAGGCCGGCCGGTTGCTTTTTTTTAAGAGAATTGCTAGATTAAACGTGTTTAGAAAGAGCGGGCCAAAAATCACCTCGAGTCGAAACATTACAGGGAGTGTGTCCGCGACGGCAATCGAACCCGCTAACGGTGGACATGGGGATAGAGGAAATTCGCACATGCGACGAGAGAGAATTAAAATTGATCTTTTGATTCATGATTTAAAGGTGCCCCTTGCGGTGATTGAAGCGGGCCTGACATCCATGATGAACCGGCAGGAAAAATACGGCCCCATCACAAAAAAACAGGAGCGTGTTTTTAAACGGGCCCTTCGGAACACCAAAGTCCTCAAAACATTGGTTGGCGATGCACTTGAACTGGGAAAGTCGGGTGAAGGGATTGCATTCTATTCCAATTTTCCATTGGCCGATCTGGTTGAGGAAACCTTGGTGGAAATTTTGGATCTTACGGACACGGTCATGTCTGAAAAGCTCAAAAAATGTGAAAATCTGAACCATTTCAAAGAAACATTGGAAGAAAAAGGCGTCATTCTTACCATCAATGAAACATTGTGGGAGCAGGAAATCTGTCAGGATGAGACAAAAATCAAACAGATCTTGAGAAACCTTCTGAATAATGCATTGAAATATCGAAAAAGCCGTGTTGAATTGGGTATTGACTGCAAAGAAGGTTTGGTTATTCTTTCGGTGAAAGACGACGGTGCGGGAATTCCCGCCGCCTATCACAAGAAAATTTTTGACTGCTATTTTCAGCTGGACGCGAGCAGCACCTGCAGCGTCAGGGGTCACGGGCTGGGTCTCGCCGGTGTGATGGTTCTGGTGGAAGACCTGGGGGGTGAGATGATACTGGACAGTGATGAGGGGCAGGGTGCGCAATTTCTCGTCAAGATACCCCTTAAAACCGATAATTAGCGGTTCCTTTTTCCGCCCTTCTACATAATATCTTTCAACTCATCCTGGGTCGGTTGGTACTTTTCATCAAACGTTTTCCAGAATTCCTTGTGTTGGTCTTTCCATCCTTTTCCGAATTTTCCATCAAAGAACGGTTCCAGTTTCCCAAACCAGTCCGCGGGCTTATCTGAACCCCCTTCAACCATGCGGAGAACATCCGCGAGATGGGTTTCAATTTCCGAGATCTTGTCTTTGGGCACATAACTCCTGGCACCACCGGTTATGGATTTCACCAGGTTTTCAGGATTGACCGCATGGGCTGTGAGCATCAATGCAGGAATCCCCTTTTCATTTGTCATTTTAAGGAGCTCGTAACCATTGACTCCCATGATATCCAGAATGGCCAAATCGTACTGGTTTCTGTTTAAGAACTTCAGAGCCGTTTCAAAATTTGGTGCCGTATCAATAAAGCACATGTCCAATATTTCCACTAAAGTTTCCAATATATCTGGTTCATCATCAACAATCAGAACCCTTTTTCCCTTGAGAATCTCTTCCATGCGCAGCTCTCCTTTCTCATGGTATCAGAATTGCGTGATATTAACCTTATGGAACCTTTACAGTCAATATGTTTGTGCTATTGGCAAAAAAACCAACTGGCAGTCTCTGAGGTCCTTAAACCCTGGTTGACATCACCAGTTTCATTGCTTAACCTTATCAGGGTTAACGTCGAGTCGGCTTCTGGAAACAAGACCGACTTTTCAAGCAATGTTTGGCTGTCACGGGGAGAAAAAAAATGGAGTTCGTTGAAAAAGCAAAAATCAGGCTGGAACACTGGATTACCCATAACGACCACCACCATGAAGAATATAATCTTTTTGCAGAGCAGCTGGAAGATGCGGGGAAAAAAGAAAGCGCCAAAGCAATCAGAGAAATGATTGAACTCAGCGTAAAGTCCACTGACTGCCTGCGCGATGCACTGAAAAACATCTGAATATTCCCGGGAAATTTCAAGCCTTTTTTTTAGAAATTTTCACGGAGCGGGGAGAGAAATTATGTGTGAAGCCCATGTATATCTGTTGCGGGACGAAACGGAGGAAAAGATCTTGGAAAGTGTCGACCTTATGGAAATGGACGGCGATGACATACATCTGGTCAACATTTTTGGGGAACAGAAGACCATCCGGGGAAAACTGACCCGATACAACAATCGGGAAGGCAAGATAATCATAGAACCTGTCTGACCCCCACGCTCTGCTCGTGCAAAATCCCAGTGAGGCCATTTATCATGATGGAATCTTTTGAAAAAGCAGCTGAGATTATCCTGGCGTCTGAATTCACCCTTGCCCTGACGGGTGCGGGTATTTCCGTGGAGTCTGGCATTCCCGATTTCAGGAGCGCCGAAGGGCTGTGGTCAAAGTTCGACCCTGCCGAATATGCAACCATTCAGGCGTTCAGGGCCGACCCCGAAAAAGTATGGGAAATGCTGAGGGAAATGGATAAGGTTGTCAGCCGGGCAAAGCCCAATATGGCCCACAGGGGCATGAGTGAGCTTGAACAGATGGGTTGCCTGCACTGTATCATCACCCAGAACATTGATAACCTGCATCAAGCCGGGGGCTCAAAAGATGTTATTGAGTACCATGGAAACGCCAGCACCCTCTCCTGCTTATGGTGCGGGAAAAAATACCTGGCAACGGATAAACGAGACGAAAATCTTCCCCGGTGTGAATGTGATAAAATCCTGAAACCGGATGTCATATTCTTTGGGGAAGCGATTCCCGAAGAAGCCATGAACCGATCTTTTCAGCTGGCTTCGTCTGCCAAAGCACTCTTGGTAGTGGGAACTTCCGCCGTGGTTTCCCCAGTTAACTCCATTCCCTCCATCGCCAAACGAAATGGCGCAAAAATTATTGAAATCAATATAGAAAAAACCAATTTAACAAACTCCGTCACAGACATATTCTTCCAAGGCAACGCCGGAGATATTATTCCCCAACTCGTGACGGCTGCCAAACAAAAAAATGATAATTGATACTTGACATTCCTCCAATTCATTATTCATTGACAAAATCCAAAAAATCGCTAAAGTGATGAAACTTCTGATTTCATGTGTTGAAAAACGGCGTTGGTTTGCGCAGGTTTATAGCTGAGGAATGATCGTTGCTGGCCATTAAAATTGAACAAAAAGTCCTGGAAGATGCTTGCAAAGAAATTATTGAAAGCATTTTGACCTGTCTCCCCAATGCCTTTAAAGGAACCGTATACCGGATCGGCACTCTCCCCCACATGGTGACGACTCGAATCGCCTCCGGAATTATCGACGAGGAAGGAAAAGAGATCTCCTGGGGTCTCCCCGAAAAATCGGATTACAATCCACCCGGAAAACCCTGGCTCGATTACCGGGATGAACCGGGTCGGGTCATGGAAGCCATGGCATGGTGCGTGGAAAGGCAGTCCAGCTGGACAGCGGAAGATCCACAAAATGACGCCCGAAGCGTGAGGCTCCAGGTGGAAGGCGTTTGGAAAGATTTTCACCATATGGAACCGGTGCTGATCCGAAAAAAAGATTTATTCCTAGGAGAGATGCGGCCGTTGATCTTCCCCAAAAACCATGCCGGCAAAACCATTTGGGAGAAAAGCGATTACGTTGTTGCCGCGGTTATCAAGATTCATTTTCGACCCCATTCCATCAAAATCGGAGGAACAGAAACCAAAGTCATCAAGAGGCTGTCACACGCCCTTGGAACGGAGCTTCTTTCATACCAGTTAAAAGAACAATCACTTGAAGCAACTCGGGCTCTGGCTGAAGACAGGCTTCATTCCTGCAATATACTGGCCGATTCCCTGCGAAATGTCATCACCAAGTCGGGACTTATTTTTTCGCTGATAAAACTGGAACTGGGTTTCTTGAGGGACCAGTGGGAGAAGGTGCTTCTGGCCGGATTGGACCGGGCGGACGTTCGCCTGAACGCCATTTCAACCCTCAACGAACTGCTGGAAAATATAGACGAAATTTCAGGCAAAAACATAACTGCGGACCTGATGCATATGCAAAACCGGTTTCTTAAACTCCACCCTTCCCCCGAACAGGGGCGGAACTGGTTGAAGATGAAGATCGAAGATAAGTGGAATGCACTTATTCAACAGGGATCCGTTGACGAAAAACAGGCCGAAGTGGTGCATCAAGAGATCGAAGCGCTGAAAAAATCCCTCTATTTGGGAGAGGACCCCGAGTTGCTCGCTGCATGTGACCAGCTACCCGAATCTTTGAAGACGGAATGGGCTGGACTCCTCTATAGGAACGCCGACGTTTTTAGTTTACATCGCCTCAATCGCCTGATAGATTTGCTGGGTGATCACCAGTTCAGCCTTCCCCATAAAGAAAAGTCGAGGGAGAGCCTCATTCGGTTAAAGGCCGTCGCCGATATTTTCGGGCAGCTGGAAGAAAAAACAAACGTGGTCCTCCGGGAAGTGTTGAATGGGAACGGTAGTAGAATGAAATAATTTCCCGGATCCTGCCGGATCATGACATTTTGCGCCTGTAGCTCAGTTGGATAGAGCAGCGGACTTCTAATCCGCAGGTCGGGTGTTCGAATCATCCCAGGCGCGCCAGTAATTACAAGGATTTAGGGAAAATCGCCTAAGTCCTTTTTTTTTCGCCAGGGACAAATAAGGACGAGCACGATCGATGTTCGGAGTCCAATTCATCGACCTGATCCTTGTTTTTTCCGGGCATCCAATGAACATAAACATCGCGTGTGAACTTTACACTATGGTGTCCGAGCTGCTTTGAAACGCCTTCAATTCAAAAATACCCTATTGAAGGGGATAGCCCTTTATCTTCCAGGCATCTACACCGCCTTCAAGGGCCTTGACATTGTGGTATCCCTTGCCGAAATATTTCTCCGCCAACCTGGCAGAGGTAGCCTCCTGGCTTCAATTACAGTAAAAGATGATCTCCTGATCCTTGGGGAAAGATGATACTTCGCTTTCAAAGGTATTGCGCAACATTGCTCCCTCTAAAAGGATGTCTTTACATTTTTCATCATCATAGGAACAGACGAGCCGCGCTTTGCCGGCCTGCACTTTCGCCCGGACTTTTTCCGCGTCGATTCGCTGGATCGCCGTCCCATCTTTCGTTGCGCCAGCGCAACCGGCAAAAATAATAGCGATCCACGCAATACACAGAATAAAAGTGAATACGGATTTCTGAATCAATCTCATCTTTCCTCTCCTCAAACGTTAAAGGTTCCAGTTAGACCTGCATTCTCGCCAGAGACTGCGGTATCACCGAAGGTCGAACGACATGTAAATGAATCTTGTCATCCAACCCTGTGAGGCCAGAGGGGGGGGTGGGTTATCCATATTGATGCTCCTCACCTCCCTGAGCGCCACGTCACCAGCATGATCAAGCTCGGCACAGCCCCACAAGAGGCACATAATGCCAACCCATAGAAACCACCTTCTCATTTACCATGCAACAATTTCAGATCTGAGTATTCGGTCACCCGTTTACCACCAGCACCTCTGACATCAACCCGGACCGTGCCACGGTGCTCCCACCAGACGATTTCTCTATCATCGGTGTACCTTGTACCTGATCCCGAAACGGTCTGTGGTAATGTATATTCCCTGCCATTGGGCATTTTCAGTTTGATGAAATGGAGGGTGCCATCAGAAAGAGAACCGTATCTGGCTACAAATCGTTCCCCATTGGCACTTTCGTAGGTCACCGGTGTCCCGATCTCTACAGTAGGAACTTCTTTCTGCGGGTTTGTGGCACAAGAGTGCATGAATAGGGCCAATATGGATACTAATAAAACTCTCCTGATTGATCTAGTCATTTTGCCCTCCTGACATTCCATGATTTATATGGTTATCGTGCCCTCCAGGTAGAGTGCGGCTTTGCCGGATATGGTGACACGTTCACCGGCCTGGTTGCAGAACAATTCGCCGCCTCGTTTCGACACCTGAAACGCATGGAGAACATTCTTGCCAAATACGGCTGCCCAATAGGGGATCAGCACGCAATGCGCAGAGCCGGTGACCGGATCTTCCTGTACGCCCACCCGAGGCGCAAAAAAACGGGATACGAAATCACTCCGATCCCCTTTGGCTGTGATGATAATACCGCGACATGCGATCTTTTCAAGTGCGTTGAAATCGGGGCTGACGTCTCGAACGACATCCTCACTGCCCAATACCACCATCAGATCTTCGGCTGAAGCAAATGTCTCCTTTGGTTCAACCCCCAAAGCTTCCTTGATTCCGACAGGAGCCTCCTGGGCGCTGGCAGGTCTTGCAGGGAAGTCCATATCAAGAAAATCATCACGTTTTGTAACGACAAGCTGCCCGCTCTGGCGTGTTTGAAACCGGATGGTATCCTCCGGCCAACTGCGACAGGCGTTCATTACAAAGGCGCTCGCCAAAGTCCCATGACCGCAAAGCGCAACTTCTGTTACAGGGGTAAACCATCGGAGGTCAAAACCGTTGTCCGTTTGAACCAGAAAGGCTGTCTCAGATAAGTTGTTCTCCGCAGCGATTGACTGGAGCCGTTTATCATCAATCCAGGTCTCCAATAGGCAGACTGCCGCCGGATTCCCGGAAAACACTTCGGATGTGAAAGCGTCTACTTGGTAAATGGGGATTTTCATTGTTTAATTTTTTTCTTTTTGTATATTTTGACCTTTATACTAAATTCACTCGCCATCACACAAAAGGATCAGAGATTGGAATCTTATCCCCTAAACGATACCGAATAAACAGTCAAGAATATTTCAAGGACTCAGGTTAACTTGGCTAAGTCCTTTTTTTGCCTGGCACGAAACATCCCCCACATTGCGCACTTTCGGTACTTCAAGAATGGTGTCCCCGTAATTCAGCAGGTTTTTTTGTGACGTTTTGAAACCGGCCGGTGTATCCCTTAACAAATGGGGCTAATCGCACAGTATCTCGCCAACATCGGACCTTGAGCAGCCCTTAGGAGAAAACCCACATATAAAGGAGATTGTGATGAGTATTTCGAAAAAGGTAATGATTTTCTTTTTTAGTATTATGTTTGGTCTTGCTTCCAACGCCTTCGGCAGGGACAAGATCGTACTGGGATACTTTGCAGAATGGGCTGTTTACGGGAGAAATTACCATGTCATGGATATCCCGGCCGACAAACTGACCCATATAAATTACGCATTTGCAAAGGTCACCAGCGACGGCAAAATCGAAGTCTGGGACACATACGCCGCCCTGGAAAAGCACTACCCCGAAACCGACTCCTGGGAAGTTAATGAAATCAAAGGCAGTTTCAAACAGCTGCGATTGCTCAAAGAGGCGTATCCCCATTTGAAGCTAACCGCTGCACTGGGGGGGTGGACCGGCTCACAGTATTTTTCGGACATTTCGGCCACCGAGGAGGGCCGTATCCGGTTTGCGGAATCGGCAAGACGGTTCCTGGAACAGTACCCCATTTTCGATGGCTTTGACATCGAC
This sequence comes from Desulfobacteraceae bacterium, assembly GCA_016844935.1. Taxonomy (GTDB): domain Bacteria; phylum Desulfobacterota; class DSM-4660; order Desulfatiglandales; family Desulfatiglandaceae; genus NaphS2. The sequence goes on from JAERTK010000040.1 coordinate 42,898, forward strand.
TGGGAATATCCGGTCATCGACGGCCTGAACCCCGGCCGGCCGGAAGACCGGGAGAACTTCTCCCTGCTCCTGGCGCAACTGCGGGCAACGCTCGGCCCGGACCGCCTCATCAGCGTCGCCGTGAACGCGGGCCCCAGGGGAATCGCGGCCATCGATTTCAGGGAGGTGGTGAAGTATGTTGACTGGATCGGTCTCATGACCTACGACTTTCACGGCACCTGGGACCCCACAACGGGATACAACGCAGCGCTCTACAATAACAACGACCTCCTGGAACCCCAGGCCAACATGGACGCGGCCGTGAGGAACCTGATCGATGCGGGGGTCCCCCCGGAAATGATTCTCCCCGGCATCCCCTTTTACGGCAGGAGCTACGGGGGCGTGCCGGCGCCGGGCATTAATCAGCCATTTACCGGGGCAGGCCCGGGAACCTACGAGAACGGTTTCCTCGATTACAAGGATATCCAGCAGAATTTCGTGGGAAAGAACGGATACGAATACTATTGGGACGACATAGCCGGTGTGCCTTATCTCTACAATGATACCAAAGAAGAGTTCATAAGCTATGACG
>JAERTK010000041.1 GCA_016844935.1 Desulfobacteraceae bacterium
GGCGCATATGAGCATGGCTTTGCCTTTGGCTGTGGCCCCCAACAGGACAATGCCCGAACCCATTTTGTCTTTGATCCGGTCCACTGCTTCCCGGAGTTCTTTGGGCGTGTCGGCCTCCAGTTCTTTTGCAACCACCGAAACCCCTTGTATTTCTCTCTGATCTTTAAGAAGATCCGTCGATTTTTCTGAAAAAAGGCGACCTTTCAGAGATTCGATTTCCCGTTCCTTTTCTTTGGTTTCATCCAGGAACCGTTTCAGCCTGTTAACCAGTTTGTCCGGAGAAACCTTGAGCAACAGGGCGGCATTTTTCAGCCGCTCATCCCTTTTCTGATCATGTTTGATCGCTGCCGCCCCCGTCAGCGCTTCGATGCGACGCACATTGGCGGCAACGGCCCCTTCACTCAGGATTCGAAAGACGCCGATGTCCCCGGTCCGGCCGGTATGCGTGCCGCCACACAACTCCAAACTCAGTCCGTCACCGATATCAACGATCCTGACCGTGTCCCCGTATTTTTCTTCAAAGATGGCCATGGCACCGGTCTTCATGGCATCTTCTTTGCTCATAACTTTGGTGTTGAGGGGCAGGTTTTCCCGGATGCGGTCATTGACCCACCGTTCCACTTCCTGGAGGTTTTGGGCGGAAACCTGGGTGAAATGGCTGAAGTCAAAACGGAGCCTGTTCTCCGCCACGCGTGATCCGGCCTGTTTCACGTGGTCTCCCAGGATTTCCCTGAGCGCTGCGTGGAGCAGGTGAGTGGCGGAGTGGTTACCGGCAACGGTCATCCGGTGCGCTTTATCCACCGCGGCGTTGACTGGGTCGCCAACAGAGAGCGAGCCTTCTTCCATACGGCCTTCGTGGGCAATAAGGTCCTGACCGTACTTGAAGGTGTTCTCCACCCGAAAGTGTGCAGCTCCGCTTGCGATTTTGCCCACATCCCCCACCTGTCCGCCGGATTCAGCATAAAAGGGGGTTTGATCCAGCACCAATGTGGCTACGTCCCCAGCTTGGATGGTGTCAGCTTCCTGGTCGTCCAGCACCATGGAGAGGACCTTTGATTCGGTTTCAAGAGCATCATAGCCTGAGAAGCTGCTGGCAAGGCCGCGGGACAGGAGGTCTTGAAAGGTTTTCGGAACCGCCGCTTCACCGCTCCCTTTCCAGGATTCCTGGGAAAGGGACCGCTGTCTGGCCATGGCATCTTTGTAGCCCGCAAGGTCCACCACAAGGTTTTCATCCCGGGCCACGTCTTCCACCAAATCCACGGCCAATCCGTAGGTGTCATAGAGTTTAAAGACCACGTTGCCGGGTATGACGGTTTCCCCTTTTTCCTGTAACCGGTCTATCTCTTCTTTCAGGACCTTTGTGCTGTACCTGAGGGTATCGGCAAACCGCCGTTCTTCGTTTTCCACAACACCCAGAATGAAGCTTCTGGCGCGAATCAGCTCACCATAATCCCGCCCCATGAGGTCAATTACGTGATTGCAGACCGAGCGGAGGAAAATGTCTTCGAGGCCCAGTCCCTGACCAAATCGACTGGCACGCCTGATGATGCGTCTCAACACATATCCCCGCCCTTCGTTGGACGGCATGATGCCGTCGCCGATGAGGAAAGAAACCGCTCGGGCATGATCGGATATGACGCGGAACGCCACGTCCATTCGGTCATGGCCGCCGTATTTTTTTTGCGACAGGGATTCGATGTGCGCGATAATATCCCGGAACAGATCGGTGTCATAGTTGCTTTTGACCCCTTGAATGACCGCTGCCAGCCGCTCAAGGCCCATTCCCGTGTCAATATTGGGTTTCGGCAGGGGCGTCAGGGTGCCGTCCGGGCTTCGGTCAAACTGTGTGAAAACCAGGTTCCAGATTTCCAGGTAACGGTCACAGTCGCAACCGGGTGCGCAACCGGGCTGTCCGCATCCCACCTCCGGTCCCTGGTCGATATGAATTTCGGAACAGGGGCCGCACGGTCCGGTGTCCCCCATGGCCCAGAAATTGTCCTTTTCGCCCAGCCTGACAATGCGGTCCGCCGGCAGCCCGATCTCCTTCTGCCAGATATCGTCGGCCTCGTCATCATCTTCGAAAATGGAGACATGCAGTTTTTCCCCGGGAAGGCCATACCCTTCCGTCAGCAGTTCCCATCCCCAACGGACGGCTTCTTCCTTGAAGTAATCCCCGAATGAGAAATTCCCCAGCATTTCGAAGAACGTGTGGTGCCTGGGCGTGTAGCCGACATTTTCCAGATCATTGTGCTTACCGCCGGCCCGCACGCATTTCTGGGCGGTGGTGGCCCGGGTGTAACCGACGTCTTCCCCTAAATAGGCCCCTTTGAACTGGACCATGCCCGCATTGGTGAAAAGAAGGGTCGGGTCGTCCCTGGGGACCAGCGAGGAACTCTCGATAATCCGGTGGTCGTGTTTCTTGAAATAATCCAGAAACTGCTGTCTGATTTCCCTGAAATTCATTGTGTCTCCTGTCAGTTATCAGTTATCAGTTATCAGTTGTCAGTTACTGACAACTGCACACTGACAACTGACAACTTTCTTTTCTAGCGCTTAGCCAGTTCTTCCGGTTTTTCGTCGTTTTCTTCCGGATCTTTCCTGAGGCCTGATTTTTTAAGGATCTGGTCCGCAATGTTGTCACGGATATCCGTGTTTTCTGCCAGAAACCGCTTCACATTTTGGCGGCCCTGGCCGATGCGGTCGCCGTTAAAAGAGTACCAGGCCCCGCTTTTCTCCACAATATCCAAAGATACGCCCAAGTCAAGAATATCTCCCTCTTTGGAAATGCCCTCCCCGTAGACGATATCAAATTCCGCGTTCTTGAAGGGCGGGGCCACCTTGTTCTTGACCACCTTGACCCGGGTGCGGTTCCCTACCACCTGATCGCCATCTTTCAGGGCCCCGATACGCCTTATGTCCAGGCGTTGGCTGGCGTAAAATTTCAATGCGTTGCCGCCCGAGGTGGTTTCCGGATTACCGAACATGACACCGATTTTCATCCGGATCTGGTTGATGAAAATGACGCAGGTTCTGGATTTGCTGATGGTTCCGGTGAGTTTTCGAAGGGCCTGGCTCATGAGCCTGGCTTGAAGGCCTACATGGTGGTCGCCCATTTCACCTTCGATTTCGGCCCTGGGTACCAGGGCAGCCACCGAGTCGATAATCAAAACATCTATGGCGCCGCTCCGCACCAGGATTTCAGTGATATCCAGTGCCTGTTCACCCGTATCCGGTTGGGAAACCAGAAGATTGTCCACGTCCACGCCGAGCTTTCGAGCGTATACCACGTCCAGAGCGTGTTCCGCATCCACAAATGCCACCATGCCGTCCTTGGCCTGGGCTTCCGCAGCGATATGGAGCGCCAGGGTGGTCTTCCCCGACGATTCCGGTCCATAAATTTCCACCACCCTTCCCCTGGGTACGCCACCGACGCCGAGGGCCAGATCCAGGGTTAGACTTCCGGTGGAGATGGCAGGGACATCAATGCTTTTATCTTCCCCCAGCTTCATGATGGATCCCCGGCCGAACTGCTTTTCGATTTGGGAAATGGCCTGATCAACCGCTCTTTCTCTATCCATTTGTCTCCCCTTTTGTTACCTTCGGTAACGGTTTAAGGTTTAAGGTGTAAGGCATAAGGTTCAAATAATGATAGTGCTTTTCAGACAGAACCTAACGCCTTACACCTTATGCCTAACACCTGATTGCTTCAACCTCCCCAAGAGGCCAGGTATCCAGTTTTGTATAAACGGCCCCCCCAGAACTCAGATCACTTCTAAAAAGTACCAGTTCGTTCAGCCTGTGGACCTGAGTACTTCCATCAGCATATTCCGAAATCATGTGATCCAGATGGGGCCATGGCCGCGCGCCCTTCTTGAATCTTCCCAGGGTCAGATGCGGTCTAAAAGTTCTTCTCTCCGTTTTGATGCCAAAGGGCTTCAGGCTTTTTTGAAGTGCATCCCTGAAACGCCCCATGCGGCAAATATCCCCATTGAGCCCCATCCACAACACCCTCGGATGACGTCGGTTGCCAAAAAAACCCAAACCCCCTGAGTTTACATCAAAAGGATCGGTCCCGGTGCAGACCTTTTTGACTGATTCCCCTATGGCCTGGATCTTCTCCTCGGGAACATTTCCCATAAACACGATCGTCAGATGAATATTATCCCGTTTGACCCATCGCATGTCCAGGGGCAGTTCTCTGCCCCTCCGTGAAACCGCTGTAATGGCTTTTTTTATGTCCGCTGGCAGTTCAAATGCCAGAAATGAACGGATCTCCATTAAGGTACCTGCGAACCCAGTCCAGAGCCATCATGGCGCTGTTCAGTTTAATCTGTTTTCTTTTTCCCCAGAAGCGATATTTTTCCGTAAAAGTTCCCTCTTCGGAGGAAAGGGCAATGTTAACTGTCCCCACGGGTTTGTCTCGGCTTCCCCCCTCGGGTCCGGCAATTCCGGTGACGGCCAGGCCCAGGTCCGCATGCAGGGAGCCGCGCACCCCCAGCGCCATCTCACGGGCCGTTTCACCACTGACGGCGCCATGGTTTTCAAGGGTTTGGGTCGAAACCCCGAGCAGGTCCATTTTCGCCTGGTTGCTGTAAGAAATGATCCCCCCTTGAAAATATTGTGAGCTGCCCGCAACATCGGTCAACCGATTTCCGATGAGCCCCCCGGTACACGATTCCGCCACGGAAAGGGTTTTATTCTTTTTCAACAATCTCCCCCCCACCACTTCCGCCATTTCACGGCCGTCGTGTGCAAAAACATAAGCGCCGACCATTTCAGAAATGGCGGTTTCGACCCGGTCCAGGGTTTTTGAAATGGTGGGTTCATCTTTGCCCCTTAAGCTGATGGTAATGTGGTTTTCCGGAAAATGGGGGTAGAATCCCAGAACCACTTCTCCAATCTTTTCTTCCAGGGATTTGAATATTTCGGCGATACGGGGTTCATTGAGGCCGTATAATTTCAAGATCCGCTGCCGCATGACCGGCAGGGTGTCATACCGGCTCAGGATATCGGGGAGTACGAATGTGTCGATGAGGTAACGCGTCTGGTCGGGAACACCGGGGAGAAAATAAAAATGAACCCCTCCGGTCAACAGGGAAAAGCCGCAGGTGGCCCCTTTGGGGTTAATCATTCGGGCCCCCTCGGGCATCAAGGCCATTTTCCTGAGGGATTCCGTCATGGTTATTTTGCGAGCTCTGACAAAGCTTTCGATTTTTTGAAGCATCTGTTCGTCGATGCAAAGAGGACGGTCCAGGGCGCTGGCGGCGATTTCACAGGTCATGTCATCGGTGGTGGATCCCAGGCCACCGGTTACGATGACGTAATGCGAGGATGTCAGTGCCCTTTTGAGTGCATCGGCGGTTCTGTTTTCATCATCACCCACGGAAGTGACACGAATCACTTTGAGGCCACTTGCGGTCAGCCTGGCCGCGGCATACCAGGAATTCAGGTCCTGGGTCCTTCCGGAAACCAGTTCGTTTCCGATGGTGATGATTTCTCCGTGCATTGCTTATCCTAAAAAGTCATAAAGATACAAAGTATAGAATAACGTTTAATCCCAGATTCGCATACAGTCCGGCCACCAGGTCATCCAGGACAATCCCCAATCCGCCATGGAGCTTTTCCGCTGGCCCGGCAGGCCATGGTTTCCAGATGTCGAAAATCCGAAACAGAAGGAAACCGGCCAGCAGCGTTCCCCATGAGAGGGGTATCCACAGCATGGTCAGCAAAAAACCGGCCACCTCATCGATCACCACTTCCGACGGGTCCTGGCTTTGAAGCAGCCTGTGGACAACCTGTGAAGCCCAGATGGCCACCAGAATCATGATCATCAGGAACAACGCGCTGGTCAAAGGCGAAAAAACCGATGATAAGGCCACCGGCGGCGCTGCTGCCAGGGTGCCGAAAGTGCCCGATGCAAAAGGCATCAGCCCGGATCCGAACCAGGTGCCCAGGGCCAGAGCGGTCTTACCGTAAATGCCGGACTGCCTGAAAAGAGCAACGGTTCCCATATGTTCGGATCCGGTTTCCGGCATGACCTAAACGGCTCTCATTTTTAATCATTCCTATTCAGGCAGTCTATCCACTGATAAAGGGCCAGAAGCACAAAAAGCCCTGCCCGGCAGGGCAGGGCTTTTGATGGCGGTATACGGGTTATTAAAGCGCCTCGGCTATGAGCTCAGAGACGTCCTTGATTTCAATTTCGTCTTCCTTGTTGACGGTTTTTCGGCTGTCTTCCAGCATGGAGATGCAGTAGGGGCATGCCGTAGCCAGGATGGTGGCGCCGGTTTCAATGGCTTCGTGTATTCTGAGATCCGAAAAACGCCATTCCGGCGGCGTTTCCATCCAGAGTCTTCCACCTCCGGCGCCGCAGCAGAGGCTATTATTCCGGTTCCGTTCCATTTCCACCAGGTTGTCGCCCGTTGCGGCGTTAATCAATGCCCGGGGTTCATCATAGAGTTCGCTGTGGCGACCCAGGTAGCAGGGATCGTGATAGGTGACCTTTTTGTCGAGGGTCTTGGACAGTTTCACGGTGCCCTTCTCGATCAGTTCCGCCATGAGCTGGGTATAATGGACCACCTCAAATTCGCCGCCCAATTCCGGGTACTCCTGGGTGTAGGTGTAGTAGCAATGGGGCGAAGTGGTGATGATCTTTTTGACCCCTTTGTCCTGGTACAATTTGATGTTCTTCTCCGCCATGCTCATGAATAGTTCTTCATCGCCGATCTTTCGAACCGACTCGGCACAGCAGTTTTCGTCTTCGCCAATGATACCGAAGCTGACCCCGGCGGCTGTAAGCACTTTGACCATGGCTTTGGCGATGTTCTGCCCTCTGGGATCGTAAGCAGAGGTACAGCACACGAACAGGAGATATTCGGTGTTTTCCTCGAAGACCGGGACATTCAGGCCTTCCATCCAGGCGGTCCTTTTTTCCCGGGGTTCGGACCAGGGGTTGCCGTTGCTGTGAACGCTACCCGTGGCTGTTTTCAATACGCCGGGAATGGTGCCTGCCTCGGCCATCATGGCCCGCATGGATTTCACCACATCAATGATGGTGACACCCCTGGGGCATTTCAAAACGCATGTATTACAGGTGGTACAACCATACAAAACATCATCCGATTCGTACCCTTCGACGCCCAGCTGGGCCATGCGGATCAATTTTCGGATATTAAAGGGGCCGTCAACAATACGCCAGGGACACGATCCTGCGCACATGCCACACTGCATGCAAAGGTTCAGTTTTTCGGCCCCCATGGCCACAAGGACTTCATTTACTTCATAAAACGGGGTTAACGCTTCCATTACTAAGGTGCTCCTTTCGGCAAAAATTTATCGCTTTCAATTCTTCGGAAAGAAAGGTGTCAAAACAGTCGGATTTTTTTAGCAAATGCAACTATTGATGTCAACAGGGGAATGCCTGCGATTGGAAATCTTGACATCTTGCTTTATGAAACATAAATTAGTGATGGTTTGTCTAAATAGCTCTAAACATCCCCTTCAGAATTTTTTCAAAGGAGGAATTTGATAATGCGATTCGATAAATTTACGTTAAAAGCACAGGAAACCATTCAAAACGCGCAACAACTGGCCGAACGGTTCGGCCATCAGCAGATTGAACCGGAACATATTGTGAGAGCCATCCTGGACCAGAAGGAAGGGGTTATTCCCCCCCTGCTGGGTAAAATCGGCGCAGACCAGAATCAGCTGGCAGGGGCATTCGAAGCGGCTCTTGAGAAGCTTCCGAAGATTTCCGGCGGGGGTTACGGCCAGGCGCATCTGTCTCAAAACGCAAAAGCCATGCTGGATCGCGCTTTTGCCGAGGCCGAACAGGTCAAAGATGAGTTTGTGAGTCTTGAGCATATCCTGCTGGCGGCAGCGGAAGAAAAACAGGGTGAAGCGGCGCGCCTGCTGGCAGCATCAGGCGTGACCCGCGACGCTGTCCTGAAAGCCCTGGTGGATATTCGAGGGGGGCAGCGTATTACGGACCAGAACCCGGAGGATAAATACCAGGCCCTTGAACGGTTTTGCACGGACCTGACGGCCATTGCCTCAAAGGGGAAACTGGACCCGGTGATCGGAAGAGACGATGAGATTCGAAGGATTGTGCAGGTGTTGAGCCGAAGGACCAAAAACAATCCCGTGCTCATCGGAGAACCCGGGGTAGGGAAAACCGCCATCGTGGAAGGGCTCGCCCAGCGGATCATCCAGGGGGATGTCCCCGAAACCCTCAAAGACAAACAGGTGGTGGCCCTGGACATGGGGGCGCTCATTGCCGGTGCCAAATACCGGGGAGAATTCGAGGACCGGCTCAAGGCTGTGCTCAAGGAAGTGACCGATGCCGAAGGGCAGATTGTCCTTTTTATCGATGAAATGCACACCCTGGTGGGTGCGGGAGCCGCTGAAGGGGCCGTGGACGCCTCCAACATGCTGAAACCGGCCCTGGCGCGCGGAGAGCTGCGATGCGTGGGGGCCACCACCATCAAAGAGTACCGGAAATATATCGAAAAGGACGCGGCATTCGAACGCAGATTTCAGCCGATCATGGTGGAAGAACCCACCGTGGAAGATACCATCTCCATCCTTCGGGGGCTGAAGGAAAAATACGAGGTGCACCACGGGGTCCGTATCAAAGACTCAGCTCTGGTGGCGGCAGCGACCCTCTCTAACCGGTATATTACGGACCGTTTTCTGCCGGACAAGGCCATTGACCTGATCGATGAAGCCACCAGCCGGTTAAGGATTGAAATCGACAGCATGCCCGCTGAGATCGACAATATGCAGCGGAAGATTACACAGCTGGAAATTGAAAAAGAGGCGCTCAAAAAGGAAAGGGATAAGGCCTCCAAGGAGCGGCGCCAGAAGATTAAAGACGAGTTGAAAGATTTGAAATCCCAGACCGAAGTGATGACCCAACACTGGAAGAAAGA
>JAERTK010000042.1 GCA_016844935.1 Desulfobacteraceae bacterium
CCAATCCCCAATCCCCAATCCCCAATTGCGGCACTCCACTTCTCCGCCATGGAAAGGAGATCTTTCCTCCTTAAGGGCTTGGCGATATAGTCGTCCATTTCCGCTTCAAGACATTTTTTCTTGTAGCCGTTCAAGGCATGTGCAGTCATGGCGATTATGGGCACCCTTCGGATTGTTGGTTGTTCCGGGTTTCGAGCCTCAATTTTCCTTATCTGCCGTGTCGCTGCATAACCGTCCATTTCAGGCATCTGTATGTCCATGAGGATAAGATGATAATCCTTCTTCTTAAACGCCTCCACCGCTTGCCTGCCGTTTTCAACCAAATCAACCTGATATCCTGCTCTCCGCAAATGTTTTAAGGCCACCTGCTGGTTAGTGGGATAGTCCTCCGCCAAAAGAATTCGATACTTTTGTCTATCCTTCTCTGCAATTGAATGCTTGGTGACGGGCCTTGAGTTCGCCTGGGCCGATCGCTCCATGGAAAGGCTCATTACCGTTTCGATGGTCTTTCGCAGACAGGAGTCGTTGATCGGTTTAGAGAGGTGCCCGTCAATACCTATTTCTCTACATCTTTTGCCATCCCCCCTGATTCCTGACTGACTGATGAGTATGACCGGGACCCTTTCAAGCTTCTTTACCGCCTTGATCTTTTTTGCGAGGTCCCCCCCCCCGGCATCAGACAGCCGGAAGTCAATTATAATGAGATTGAAAGGCGTTTTCAAAGAGTCGGTCAAAACGGCAAAGGCTTCCTTTTCTCCAAACACCTCCACGGGGCTGCAACCCCAGCGTTTAAGATGGGATGTAAATCCGGCGCCGGGGCTGTCGCCGACCACCAGAACGTTCAGGCCATTCAGGTCAACTTTTTTCTTTGCCTGGGCGCCTGTCTCCTCTGCCTGTTTCAGAAAAACCGCGGTAAACCAGAACATGCTCCCCATGCCTTCCTCACTGAGCACGCCAAGCTCTCCGTTCATGAGTTTCGCTAACCGTTTTGATATATTTATTCCCAACCCGGTCCCGCCGTATTTTCTTGTGGTCGAACTGTCAGCCTGGGCGAAGCTCTCAAAGATGGTTGCCTGTTTATCCTCGGGTATCCCGATTCCGGTGTCTTTTACCGAGAAGCGGAGGATGGCCTTTTCTCCGAGATCCTCGGCCATCTCTACCTTGATGGATATCTCACCCTCGTGTGTAAATTTTAATGCATTGCTTGTAAGATTTATCAATATCTGCTTCAGCCTGCCCGGATCTCCGGTTAAGCGCAACGGAACATCCGGAGATAGTGAAGAAGTTAACTTGAGCCCTTTTTGCTTCGCCCTGAATCCGACACTGCCCGCCACTTGCTCCATAACGTATCCAAGGTCAAACGGGATCTCCTCCATATCCAATTTGCCCGCCTCGATCTTGGAAAAATCAAGGATGTCATTGATGATGCCGAGTAAGGAGTTCGCCTCCTCTGTAATGGTATTAAAAAGCGCCCTCTGAACATCATCAAGCTCGGTATCCATGATCAGTTCAGTCATCCCGATAACGCCATTTAAAGGGGTCCTTATTTCGTGACTCATATTTGCCAGAAAGGCGCTTTTGGCTTTATTTGCCTCTTCGGCAACGGCCTTGGCTCTTTTTAACACCTCTACTTTCTTGAAGTCAGACACATCCAACGCAAACCCGATCATGCCGATAGCCTTATTATCGACATCCTTGTACGGCACCCGGTCTATCAATATCTGCTTCTTGCCCTCCTTGGTTTCAAGTATCTCTTCTCTATTTAATTTTGGGACCCCTTTTTGTATTACCTCCTGATCGATTTTTTCCCCATGATCCGGGCTTTCGGGGAACAGTTCATCATACCGCTTTCCAGTCATATCAACAGGAGCAGTTCCGAGTGTTTCCGCATATTTTTTGTTAACCCGTATATATCTTCCCGCCACATCTTTATAAAAAATCATTCCCGGCGAGGAATCAAACATTATCAACAATTCCTTGGTTCTTGCTTCTAACTTTTTCCTCATTGCGGTCAGATTTTTGGTTCTCTCATTAATTATTTTCTCCATATTTGAATGTATTTCAAAATAGTTGTCCGTAGCGGTCTCATTTTCTTCCCTTGTAAGCCGAAGGTCATTGGTCAGGTGTTTTACCTTTGTCTCGAGATATAAAAGCCTGCGCTCCAGCGCCGCTTCATAATCGGATTTTGCCATCATTAGAATAGCCCCTGTTCTTCCATTTTGAGCAGTTCCCGTTCAACATCTTCTGCTATCAGATCAAGGGCAAAAGATGATAGTTCCAACCTTTTCAAACAGTTTTTGAAAAGTTCTCTGTCTCTAACAGGCGCATCACCGTATCCAAGGCGTTTCTGTTGACAAACGTAATCGGCGACATACAATGTTAAACCCGGCCTTACGAAGTCCCGGGCAATATTATCAGGATTATGGTGGTGTCCGATGACCTCAACTAACTCCCGTGGAAGATTCCAACTATCCGTCATGGCCCTGCCGACATCGGTATGATCAAAACCGAGCACCTCTTTTTCCATTTTTGTCTGATTCTTTTTGCCGGTCTTTGTTTTAGTTAGAATGACCCTGAAGTCGTCTTGGCAAAACTGGTCTAATGCTATAATGCCTATGTCATGCATCAGACCCGCGACATATATATTTTCTCCCTTTCTCCCGAATTCTCTTCTGTAAATCATTTTTCCCAACAGGGCAACGGCAACGGAATGCTTCCACAGCAAATTTGGCGAGTACCCCTCGATGTCGCTGTCTCCGGCAAAAACCTCACAGACCTTTTGACTCAACGCCAACTCCTTAAGTGCGTCATACCCTACCCAGATTATGGCCTGCTGTATTTCACTGATCTTATTTCGAGGAGAATAGTAAACGGAATTTGCCAGTTTGAGCAGTTTTCCCGTCAGCGGGGGATCAATTTGAATTATCTCTTTCAAATCCTTTGCGCTTGATTCGGGGTCATTAATGATTTTAGTAATACCCGATACAACATTTTGAACTGAGGAGATTTCGGATTTATTGACCATTTCCACAATCTTCTCAAGTTTCGCATATTTTTCTTCTTCCTGATCCATTTCAATCTGCCTCCAAATTTCGCATTTAGGGGGTGTAAATCAAGGCTTTTGGAGAAAATGACAAATTTAGAGAAGGTACGAGATATTTTGATCTCCCTCTCGTTCCCACGCTCTGCGTGGGAATGCACTGTGGACGCTCAGCGTCCGTTCGCATCGTTCCCACGCAGAGCGTGTGGGAACGAGGGAGTGCATTGCTTAAGAACGAGGATTTTCTCCAACGGTCGTGATTTATGCCCGACCCTGAATCAATCGCGCCAACTTCTTCCTGCTTACCAGTTCATCATCCACAGTCAGGATATTTATAAAAAGCACCTTTTGCATTCAATTTATGTCGTCACGCTTTATGACAAAACGTTCCAAACGAAAAAATTCTCGCTCAAGTGTTTGCAAGGCGTCAATGCCTTCTTCCAACATTCCCGATTTCCCGATGTTTTCAATCTCGAAGGCAATCCCGGAAAGATCATTCGCTGTCAGATTAGCCGCCCCACCCTTGATGGAATGGGCCTCTCTCCTGACTGTCTCCGCATCCCCATCGGATATGGCCTGTCGGATGAGCTTGATTTGAGATGTGACATTCCCGATAAAACCTTCCAACACCTCCATCAAAAACTCCCCATCCCCCTCAAATTCCTCTATGGCCTGGGCAAAATCCATCGGGTCGTTCCCCAATTCGGAATTCGGATTTTGAACTTGGGATTTTGAATCGGCAATCGGCAATCGGCAATCCGCAATTGCCGTACTCCACTTCTCAGCAATGGTTAAAAGTTCTTTCCGCCTCAAGGGCTTGGCGATATAGTCGTCCATCCCCGCTTCCAGGCACTTCTCTCTGTAACCCTTTATGGCGTGCGCGGTCATGGCGATGATGGGAATCCTTTGCATTGCTGATTGTCCCAGGTTTCGGGTTTCAATCTTTCTTATCTCCCGTGTGGCGGCATAGCCATCCATTATGGGCATCTGTATGTCCATGAAGATGAGATTGTAGTTGTTCCGCTTATATGCCTTGACGGCCTGCCTGCCGTCCTCGGCAAGATCAACCTGATACCCGCCCTTGATTAAATGTCTCATGGCCACCTGCTGGTTGGTGGGGTAATCCTCGACGAGAAGAATCCGGGTCTCTTTCCTGTCATCTTCGGCGACACTATGTCTCGTGACAAATTCCGGCTGGGGGCCCGTCTCCTGTCCGGTGGAAGGGGCCAAAACCGATAGGATCGCCTTACGCAGTTCATCCTGTCTGATCGGTTTGGTCAAATATCCATTGATCCCAATCTCCTTACAGATCCCCCCGTCTCCTTTTGCGCCGGCAGAGGAGAGGAGTATGATAGGGACCTCTTTCAGTGTCTCCATGGTTTTAATTTCTTTGGCGAAATCAAAGCCGCTCATCTCAGGCATCTGAAAGTCCGTCAGGATCAGGTCGAAAGGACTTTCGGATGAAACAGCATCCCTGAAAGCAATCAGCGCCTCTTTTCCGTCAACTGCCGCCACCGGGAGGCAGCCCCACGATTTAACGTACTCCATCAAGACAAACCGGTTGGTTTGGTTATCGTCGACGATTAGAACCTTCGAATTGTTCAAATCAACATCTTTTGCCGCGGGGATCTGTTTCTTTTCTTCCTGTCTGTGAAAGAGTGCGGTAAACCAGAAGGTGCTTCCTTTACCCTCTTCACTCTCGAGGCCGATTTCTCCCCCCATCATTTTCGCCAACTGTTTTGATATGGTGGTCCCAAGGCCGGTGCCCCCGTATTCCCGGGTGGTTGACCCGTCCGCCTGGGTAAAACTATCGAAGATAGTCGCATGTCTCTTTTCGGGTATTCCGATACCCGTGTCTTTTACCGAAAACCGGATCTTGACGCGATCTTCAATTTCTTCAACGAATTCTCCCTTGATATACAACTCTCCATCGTGGGTAAACTTGAGGGCGTTGCCCGTAAGATTGACCAATATCTGTCTGAGCCGGGCCGGGTCGCCGATCAGTCGGGAGGGGACATCGGGCGCGAGGAAAGAGACAAAATCCAGACCCTTCCGCTCCGCCCTGTAGGCGAAGCTGTTGGCCACATCTTCAATCGTGACCCTCAGATCAAAGGGAATCTCCTCCAGATCGAATTTTCCGGCCTCTATCTTGGAAAAATCAAGGATCTCATTGATGACATCCTGAAGGGCATTGGCTTCAGTATTGATGGTATGAAAGATATTCTTCTGATTATCATCGAGCCTGGTATCCAGGGCCAACTCCGCCATGCCTACAATCCCGTTAAGGGGCGTCCTTATCTCGTGGCTCATGTTGGCAAGAAATTCGCTTTTGGCCCGGGTGGCTTCCTCGGCCTGTCTCCTTTTTTCCATGATTTCGCGTTCTAATACTTTTCTTTCCGTAACGTCACGGATAATGCCCCTGAA
>JAERTK010000043.1 GCA_016844935.1 Desulfobacteraceae bacterium
AAAGACCGCCAACGAACCTGTGGTGATCCCGGGTGCAAAAATGAACGGCATCGACGGAAATGCGCAGAGTGGAATCACCGAAACGGAGATTACTTCAAAAGCAACTATCTGCAAAAGAAGCTTGATTCCAAAAACAAGGAGGCCCAACTCAATAGCCGTCTGAAGACGGGACTTCCCAAAAACTTTGTTCAAGACGTGATCGGCGTGCAAACTCTTGTAATCATGGAATATCTGGCGCAACTAATCCTTTTGCGTTTTCAAGACGTGATAAATGCACAACCTACTGAAAAAACGAGTCAAACAGGACGACTATCCCGCAAAAAGTGTTCAAGACGTGATCGACTCTGACTGAACTATTTTTCTATGATTTCCCCCAAAAACAGCGGGGGCGATCATGATCAAGAAAAGAATTCTGGACGCAGGCCGGGTCAGACGTATTCAAGGCGGCTTCAGCTTCATTCCCCACCGATTCCGGACGGATGGCTTTTTGGCCTCTTTGGATCAAGCCGAAATTTTGTTGTATTTCTTTCTGGTTCTGGCTTCAGATCGAAATGGCCTTTCTTTTTATTCCTATGACGCCATCTGCACCTTTCTGAAGATCACCGCGGATGCGTACATCGAAGCCAGGGACTCCCTGATAAAAAAGGATTTGCTTGCCTTTGACGGAAGCCTTTTCCAGGTACTCGATTTGCCCAAAGAACCGGCCCAAAAAAAGCACCGGCAAAACCATGGACGTTTGAAAATAGAGAAGCTTATCCAGCAATCTATTGGGGTGATCTGAAATGGAAACCGACAATATCGAACTGTATGGGAAAGACCGGATGGCGCCCCATCTGGTTCAAAATCACCAGATTCGGCTGCCCCATATTTACGAGAAGTATCTCTTTTGCATCCGTGAAGGCCAGGCCATTTCCATAAGGAATGTCAAAGCCACAAGACGGGTCCTGGCTTCATTCCACGGATATCTTGAACAGCATCAAATCACACTTTCCAGTTTGAAAATCGAGCATATTGATGCCTTTCAGGCTGATTTTCTCAAACCATTTTCCACCCAGACCCGAAATATTTATCGAAGTAAGCTGAGAAGATTTCTAAGCTACCTGTATGACGAGAAGATTACCGGAAAAAACCTGTCTTATGGGGTGGTGAGTCCTCGCGTGTTCAACCAATCCAGGCCACCAAAATTTCTCCGACCGGAGGAAATCAAGAGACTCTTCGAAAGCCTCAGGTTGGAGACGCCGGCACAGATTCGAACCTACGCCATGATGGTTTTGGCCTATTCGTTGGGCCTGAGACCCGATGAGATCGTTCGCATCACCCTGGATGACATATCGTTTCAAGAAAGAGAAATCACCATCAGCAGCAGGAAGAATGGCAATCCCGTTGTGCTGCCCATCCCCCATAAGACCCTTAAAGCGATTGCGGCCTATGTCCACAAGGCCCGGCCTGAAAGCGATTGCAGAGAACTATTTTTGACCTGCGACAAGGCCTATAGGCCCATGAGCCCCAATTTGCTTGCTCTTCATATCTCAAAAGCCATGAAAGAAGTCGGACTCTCTTCCAGTGCCTATTGGCTCAGGCACAGCTATGCACAGGTGTTGCTGGTTCTAGGCCGCTCCATTTATGAGATCAAGGAAATGCTGGGGCATCGGAATATTCGGTCCACTCAGCGGTATCTCCACATCCACATCGAACTGATGAGAAAGATTTTGCTCGATGAGACCCTTTAAAAGCTTTCTTACCTCTGAAATGGAGGCTTACCTTCAGTATCGTAAAACTCTCGGGTATAAGACCATGCCCGCCAAATCATATCTTCTGACTTTTGATGATTATCTGTTGAAAACAGAGGCTGACTGGCCTTCTTTTACACCGTCATTTTTCCTTGAAATGAGAGCCGGATTCACCCTGGAAACGCGGAGTATCAACGCTATTTTTTCCTTGATTCGGGGCTTCTTCCATTTTCTTGCCGGTCGTGGTTATGTGGACCACAATCCCCTACGGGATATTCCGAGGCTTAAAAAAAACGTCGTTGTGCCTTTCGTTTTCTCCCCCGACCAAGTCGACCAGTTATTGAAATCAGTTTCCAGAAACATTCGAACGACCAGCGGGTGTTTTTTGACAGATCTGGCCGTTTATATGGTGGTACTGGTCATGGCCCGGTGCGGCACAAGGATCTCTGAACCCATCAAACTTTTGCGGTGCAACTACCGCCGGGATGATGCCACCCTCTATATTGAAAGAACCAAGTTCGGCAAAGATAGAATCATTCCGATTCCCAAAAAAGTTGTGGCAGAGATCGAAAACTATCTCTCCGTCCGCCAAAGTCTTCGCCCAAACGATAAGAATCCCTACCTGTTTGCCGGCAGAGAAGAGCGATGTCTGAGTGACAACACTGTTCGGGCCGCGTTTCATAAGGCGGTGAGCGACATGGGTCTAAAGCAGCCGAGAAAAGTTCTAGGCAATGTGAGTTTCAACGGACCCACCCCTCATTCCCTGCGTCATTCTTTTGCCGTTAATACGCTCAACAGAATCAAAAAAACAGGTGGCTCCGGCCAAAACGCTTTACCCGTATTGGCCGCTTATCTGGGGCACACGGATTACATTTGCACCAGTGTTTATCTCCGCGTTTCAGATGCCATGAGTCGAAAAAATCTCGTTGATTTTTGTCTTTGGCAGAGAGTAAACAAATGAAACTTTCACCCCCGGTTCATCAGTTTTTTGATCAATACCTGCCTTCCATCAGGGGGGTCAGTCAACAGACCATAAAGTCCTACCGGGATGCCTTCAGGCTTTTTCTTCCCTTTGCGGCATCGTTTTATGGCATCAAGGTCAGATCGCTTCGCGTTGCGCATATTAAAACGGAACTTATCGTTTCTTTCCTTGAGAATCTTCAAAGTAATAGGAAAAATGGGGCCAAAACCCGCAATCATCGGCTTGCGGCCCTGAAATCCTTTGCCAAAATGATTCGCTTCATACATCCGGATCAACAAGGGGCTGTAAACGCCATTCTCAATATTCCCCAGAAAAGGGAACAGAAGGGCCTTATCGGATTTCTTTACCAGGATGAGATGCTACGGGTGTTTCAGACGGTTGATTTAAAACGAAAAGAAGGGTTCAGGGATTACACACTGCTCCATCTGCTCTACGATTCCGGTGCCAGGGCCAGTGAGATCACAACCCTGGAGCTCGATTATTTTAATCCCATTCAAAAAGCCCTCAGTATCCTGGGAAAGGGCAACCGTTTTCGGCTCATAAAGCTTGAGCCCAAAACCTGTCATCTGCTTCAGTTGTACGTTCGGAAATACCGGATATCCCCAAAGCCCATGTTTGAGAACCGGATCTTTATCAATCAACGGGGTGAGGCGTTCACCCGCCATGGTATCTATCGTATTTGCAGGAAATACCTTCGCAAGGCTCTTCCTGAAAAACGGTTAAGGTACATTAATCCCGTCCATAGTTTTCGCCATAGCAAAGCAGTTGACATGCTTCATGACGGGTATCCCATTACAGACATCCAGCATCATCTGGGGCATGACAACATCCAGTCCACCACGATCTATCTGCATCTGGATCTGGATCGAAGGCGGCACATCCAGAAGGAATTTATCGAACATATGCAATCGGTCTTAACGGACGATTCCAAGATAGATGCGTTACTTCAATGGGAAAACGAGGGGGATTTGATGGTTTGGCTCGATAGCCTATAGCGGGGGCATGCA
The DNA here is from genome assembly GCA_016844935.1 of Desulfobacteraceae bacterium. Lineage (GTDB taxonomy): Bacteria > Desulfobacterota > DSM-4660 > Desulfatiglandales > Desulfatiglandaceae > NaphS2. The sequence continues at coordinate 3,720 of JAERTK010000043.1, forward strand.
AACAATAGCCCTTTACGGGGAGGTGCGATTAAGG
>JAERTK010000044.1 GCA_016844935.1 Desulfobacteraceae bacterium
CTACTGGCGGGAACATGCACTGGATGTGAACTTCATGAGTCTGCTTAAGGCAAATGCCCCCGCGGCCCATGCCTTTGGATGGACTGAAGATGCCAAACCGACCGGGGTGTATGTGGAAACCGGCACCGGCAGGTCCAGTCAGAACTGGACCCTGGACTACGAACGGGTTCTCAAAATGGGGTTTTCGGGCATTCGGAAGGAACTGGAAGGGATGCGCGCGGCCCTCATGCCCACGGATCCCAGATGTATTGAAAAAGAAAATTTCATTGAAGCGGGGCTCCTCACCTGCGAGGCGGTGATCACCTGGGCCAACCGTTATGCCCACAAAGCGGATGAACTGGCGCGGCAGGCCGAAAATCCGGAAGAAAAAGAGAAATGGGCTGAAATCGCCGCCATCTGCCGCCACGTACCGGAACACCCGGCCCGCACATTCAGGGAGGCCCTGCAATGTCAGTGGTGGCTACAGGTCTGGACCCGTATCGAGCTCAATATCGGCGGCAATGTGGGGAACGGCCGCATGGACCAGTATCTGTACCCTTACTACAAGGCGGACCGGGAGGCGGGACGCATCACCGATGATCAGGTGCTCGATCTCATCCGCATGCTCAACCTCAAAATGTATCAGTACATTTTTATGCCCCTGGCGGGCCATATTGCCGGGTCCACGTCAGGGTTCGCCCATTTCGAGTGCGTCACCCTGGGAGGCCAGACCCCTGACGGTAGGGATGCCACCAATGAACTGACCTATCTGTTCCTGAAATCCAAACGGGGGGTGGCCCTCACCATGCCGGATCTGGCGGTGAGGATTCATTCCAACACCCCGGACCGGCTCTTTTATGAAATCGCCGAGACCATCAAGGAAGGCCAGGGATATCCCAAACTCTTAAATGACGACATCGTCATCCCCATGTATCTGGCCAAGGGGGTTCCCCTTCACCTGGCCAACGACTGGACCGTGAACGGCTGCATGGAGTGCCGTCAAATCAAAGCGGAGGTCTACAACTGCGGCAGTACCTACAACAACCAGGTCATTTCACTGGAGATGGCCCTCAATAACGGGGGCATCCGGCAGCTGGGGAATCGACAGGTGGGCCTCAAGACGGGTGATCCCCGGGAATTCAAAGGCTTTAATGACCTCTGGGAAGCCTGGAAACGTCAGATGCGGTATCACCTGAAGATGGTGTACGAGCGGAACATGCTCTATGAGGGGTTTCGGGCCCGCCATATCGCGTCCCCTCTCAGCAGCATTATCAACGAACCGTTCATGCGGGAAATGAAAGACGCCATGGAAAGCGGCGTGGGGTTTGATGCAAAAGATCTGGTTTCACTGGTGAACATCGATATGATCGGCTCCGGCACCCTGTGCGATTCCCTGGTGGCCATCAAGAAACGGGTCTTTGAGGAGAAACGGTTTACCATTGAACAACTGCTGGAGGCCCTGGAGACCGACTGGGAAGGAAAGGAACGGATCAGACAATTCTGCATCAGCGCGCCCAAATGGGGGAACAACCATGCGGAAGCCGATGATATGATGGTGCGCATCAACCGGTTCATGGTGGAAGAGATCGGAAAACTGCAGAATCCCAATAATGTGGTGGGCCGCAACTGGGAGTTGCGGGTCCTGCCGGTGACCACCCACATCGTGCTGGGGCAGGCCACGGGCGCCACCCCCAACGGCAGGCGAAGGGGGGAACCCCTCTCCGAAGGGGCCGGGCCCCAGCAGGGATTTGACACCAAAGGGCCCACGGCCCTGCTCAATTCGGTTAGCAAATTCGCGCCCCGGGATTCCAAACACTGGTGTTCCCCGCTCCTGAACATCAAGCTATCCCCCGGCCCCCTTCAGGGCCGGACAGGCACCCAAAAACTGGTCTCCCTCATGCGTGGATGGTACAACCTCAAGATCTGGCATATTCAGATGAACTGCATTTCCGCCGAAACCCTGCGGGCGGCCCGGAAGGATCCGGAAAAGTACCGGAATCTCATTGTCAGGGTAGCCGGGTATTCGGCCTTTTTCTCGGAACTGGATGAAGCGACCCAGGATGAGATCATCGCCCGCACGGAGTATAGCATGTGAGGGTTTCGGAGGACGGAGGAGAACAGACATGGGTTCCAGAAAAAGGCGCATCGCCGTGACGGTGGGAGAAGGGTACGTTCCGGGGTTGGACAGGGTGTTTTCGGGTGTGGTTCGGGCCGCCTTTGAACTGGGGTGGGAGGTGGTGGGCATCCGTGACGGATTTAACGGATTGCTCTTTCCGGACCGCTATGGAACGGATGGTCTGGTGCCCCTCTCCCTGGAAATGGCCGCAAAACCGGGGCTCTTTCCCCCCGGTATTCTGAGCACCTCGCACCCCCTGGATCCTTTTCGGGTTCGGGTGGTGGACGGGGAGAATGCCATTTCGGAAAAAGACCTGAGCGAACCCCTCCTTAACAGGATTGAAACGAACGGTATCGACGGGATCATTACCGTGCTGGGCCCCCATGAACTGGGGATGGCCTGGAAACTGGCGCAAAAGGGGGCGCCCCTGGTGTGTATCCCTAAGGCCATTGAGAATGACGTGGCGGGAACAAGCCTTTCATTCGGATTCAACAGCGCCCTGGCCTATGGGGTGGATACCCTTGAACGGGCCCGGACCGCCGCCGAAACCCTGGGGAAGATTGCCGTGGTGGAGGTTCTGGGAACCCATGCGGGCTGGCTGGCACTGCAGGGCGGCATTGCGGTGATGGCCGACGCGGTTTTGATGCCTGAAATCCCTTATCATTTGGATTCGGTGGCCGAGCGCCTTCAAAGAACCGTCCAGACCGGGTGCCCCGCGAGTCTGGTGGTGGCGGCGGAAGGGGCCGCACCGACGGCGGGAGAACCGGGACTCTCAGAAGACCACAACCACACCGTGAACCGCTCGGGCCTGGTGGCCGAAAGCGTGGCTCTGGGGCTCCAGCGACGCATGGACCGTGAAACCTTCCCGCTGGTTTTGGGCCAATTGATGCGGGGCGGAAATCCTACGGCCGTGGACCTGCAGCTGGCGGTGGGCTACGGCGCCGCCGCGGTCCGGGCCATCCAGGAAAATCGGTCCGGCGTCATGACCGCCTTTCATCCACCGGATCTGACGGTTGTGCCCTTAGCGGATGCGGTCAACCGGTTCCGGACGGTTTCGCTGGACAGCGAATTTATACAGGCGGCCCGGCTTTTGGGCATCTGTCTGGGGGACTGATGGACATAAAGGAGCCGTCACTTCATGGATAACCGCCTGCAAACCGGCATGGTTTTGAACATTCAGCCTTACAGCCTTCACGATGGCCCCGGCATCCGCACAACGGTTTTTCTGAAAGGATGTTCTCTCAGGTGCAAATGGTGCTGTAACCCGGAGAGCATCCATCCCGAACCGGAACTGGCCTACAATCCCCAAAAATGCATCGGCATGGAAGCCTGCGGGGCCTGCATGGACGTCTGTCCCGAAACGGCCCTGTTCCGGGTGCCCCCCCATGACAAGATCCACATCAACTGGGATCTCTGCACCAACTGCGGTCAATGCCTGGATGTGTGTCCCTCCGGGGCTCTCTACCTTTTCGGGAAAGAGATGACGGTGGAACAGGTGCTGGCGGAGGTGGAGCAGGACCGGGCCTTTTATTCGGAAAGCGGGGGTGGTCTCTCCATCAGCGGCGGAGACTGCCTCTGTCAACCCCGCTTTACCGCATCCCTCCTTCAGGAGTCCCACCGGCGGGGGATGAACACCGCCATCGAGACCGCCGCCAATGTCCCCTGGAAGGCCATGGAGAGGGTTCTGCCCCATGTGGATACCGTCTTTCATGACATCAAAATCATGGATCCCGTCCGGCACCGGAAATGGGTGGGGGTGGAGAACGGAAATATCCTCAGGAATTTTAAGCGGGCCTATGAAGCCTTTCCGGAGAAGCGCTTTCTGGCCCGGAGTCCCGTTATTCCGGGGGTAAACGACACCGAAGAACACGTGCGGGCGGTATTGGATTTCATCCTTCCCCATGGGAACGTGACCGGCTATGAACTGCTGCCGTACCACCGGCTGGGGGAGACCAAGTACGGTTTCTTAGGGAGAATCTACCGGTTGAGGGATTTCAAGCCGCCCCCCAAAAAGACCATGGAAAGGCTTCAAACAATCGTGAATCGCGCCTTTGAAAAACGGGGCAAAGGGAAAAATGGGGGAGGACGACCATGCGGGTTGAAGAAATCAAACGGGTAGCGGTGGTGGGGATGGGCATCATGGGGCCGGATATCGCCCTGGCCTGTGCCTTTAGAGGGTATGGGGTTGCGGCCCTGGATACGCAGCAGGAAAGCCTTGAAAGGGCCCGAAAACGGCTTGAAGCCAATATCCGGTTCGGGCTGGAACAGGGGATCATCGACCGGGAAAAGGCGGATGATGTGAGAAACCGCATCGATTTCACCCTTGATTGGGACCGGGCCATGGATCACGTTCAGTATGTGACCGAGGCGGTTCCTGAAAACCTGGCGATTAAACGGGATGTGTTCAGGCGTATCGGAAAACGGTGCGGCAAAGCGGTTGTGGTGGGTTCCAACACCAGCTCCATGGGTATTGACGAAATTTCCGCCGAAATGAGATTCCCGGAAAGGGCCGTTGTGACCCACTGGTTTATTCCGGCCCATCTCATGCCGGTGGTGGAGGTGGTCCCCGGCCGGAACACGGCGGCCTGGGCCACATCCCTGGCCTGCGACTTTTTATCCGGTATCGAAAGGCGGCCCGTGGTGTGCGGAGAAAACCCGGGCTTTGTTCATAACTACATCCAGGCCGCCATGTTCCGGGCAGCCCTCACCCTGGTGGAGGAGGGCGTCTGCTCGGCAAAAGACGTGGATGCGGTGGTTCAAAACGGGTTTGCCCTCCGCCTGGCCAGTATCGGCCCCATCCGGATGGCCGATTATGCGGGTCTGGATACCTGCCTGAACCTGTTTAAGTATGTCCATCAAAAAACCGGGGACGACGGGTTCAAACCACCCGGCATTCTGGAAGAGATGGTGGCCAGGGGGGAGTTGGGGATGAAGACCGGCAGGGGATTTTATGACTATTCCACCGAAGAGGTGGAACGGATACGGAAAGAGGCCGATCTCACCGTTCTGGAAAGCAGGAAGGTGGAAGAGAAAGTAAAAACCGCATGAATGGTGGGTTTACATGTTGCTGAACAAAATCACCGATACAGTGACGTTTCTCTGGCTTCTCTGCCTCATGTTTCACATGGGCTCCTCCGTGAGTGTGGCGCAGTTGACAGCATCATTCAAAAAAGGCGCCATTCTATGGAAGGGGCTCTTTACCAATCTTCTGCTGGTGCCGGTGGCCGCCTTCGGTCTGCTCCTGCTGTTCAGGCCGGACCCCTTGATCGCCGCCGGTTTCCTGACGGGCGTGGTCTTTTCAGGGGCCCCCATGGGACCCCCGTTCACGGCCCTGGCCAAGGGTGATGTGCCGCTGGCCGTCAGCCTCATGATCATCCTGGCCGGTCTTACCACCATCATTTCGCCGGCCGTTCTGAAATTTCTACTCATGGGATTTTCATCGGAAAACCCTTTGGAGGTGAATTACCTGAAGATCATGATAGTGGTCATCCTGGGACAGCTCCTCCCCCTTTCAGTGGGACTTTTCCTCAGGCACCGATTGCCCGCCATGGTTCAGAAAATTGCAAGGCCCGTCGGCATTCTGAATAACCTGCTCCTCCTGGGAACCTCCGGCCTGATTATCCTGACCCATTACAACACCCTCAGCCTCTTCACCTGGCGGGCCGCGGTGGGGTGTGTCGTCCTTTTTGCCGCCTCCCTCTTCCTCGGATGGATCATGGGGGGGGCCGAAAAAGCCGAAAAAAAGGCCCTCGCCTTCAATTCCACCGTCCGAAACGCCCCCGCGGCCCTGGTGGTGGCATCCGCCAACTTTGCCGGGACCGTGGCGCCGGCTGCGGTCTTTACCTATTCCCTGGTCTCCATTGTGGGGACCCTGGTGGTCGCCCTTTTAATGGCACGAAGGTCTTGAATTCATATTGGAAGGAATCGGGATCCGCAAAATAAACGATTTGTCCGGTCCTGGGTTGATAAGGCTCAAGTGACTCTCGGAGTTGGAACTCTTTTTTTGATCCGAAACCAGCAGTTGGATGTGATTTGAAGTAATGGTGTAGTTCAGTCTGCACAAACCATATCGCTTCCCGCCCTCAAACAGCCGTTTTCACCAAGTCTTTTTATCCTTGTCAAATTTTAAAAGGAACTCCCTCTACGGACAAATACAACCATTATAAGGAGAAACGGAAGGTTTTGAAAAACTGTCAGCTCGATGGGAGCGAATTCCGGTTATTGCCATGATCGAACAGAAAGCCGTTGAACCGCGGGCTTGCTCCTTTTATCAGATTGTGCTAAGTCCAATACCCGTGAATGAATTGGCTTCACTGTTGTAGAATAGTTGATATCTTCAGTTAATCGTCAAAATACGAAGGAATTATATGAAAAAGCAAGAAAAACAGGCTTGACCAGATCACGCTTCTGATTTCGTTGCATAATCTCGAAATATGGCGCGGGACATTTTTTTCATGTTCATCTATCCTCTGATGGGGTCATCCAATGACCATTTAATCGGAAAATTCAGATGAGGATAGAGTCATGATAAAAACCGCCGCAGAAGCTTTCTCCCAAGTTGGAAGTCATTTTGAGTTTGCGCCTTTTGAGAAAATTATTCAGCCAATCATTGATGATGTTCTCAAAGAACATCAAAAAGACAACTATAGAAAAGGCACGATTTTGACACCGTGCATTTTGGTCTGGCTATGCTTTTCATTAGCTTTGCGTCGAAACTCAAATTACAACAAAACCTTGAACTGGTTGGTTGCTGGTTTCCGTTGGAAGTCTTTGGATTTCAAAAAAAAATCGTTAAAGATGGCACCATTAGTCATGCTCGATCGAAAATGGGACTCGATGTTTTTCGTAGTATTTTTCACAGATTTTCTTCAACTTTCAAAGATGTTGCGCCCCTCGATTTCTACGGACTGAGAACCGTCATGTTTGATGGTACATCAATGACGGCG
>JAERTK010000045.1 GCA_016844935.1 Desulfobacteraceae bacterium
ATGATGAAAAACCTCATGGACTTTTCCATGGGCACACTGGCCTTCTGGGCCATCGGCTTTGGCTTGATGTTCGGGGCGTCCTCATCCGGATGGATTGGAACATCGGGATTTTTCCTAAGTGATTTTAAGGTGGGAGGAGACCCCTGGGTGCTGGCCTTCTGGATGTTTCAGGTGGTGTTCGCCGCCACTGCTGCCACCATTGTTTCCGGTGCCATGGCTGAAAGAACCAAATTCACCAGCTACATGCTGTACAGCGTGTTCGTCTGCGGCCTTATTTATCCCGTATTCGGCAGTTGGGCCTGGGGAGGCCTTTTTAACGGGGGCGGCTGGCTGGAAAAACTGGGGTTTATCGATTTTGCGGGATCAACGGTGGTTCATTCCGTGGGCGGCTGGGCAGCACTGGCAGGCGCTATTGTGCTGGGGCCTCGAATCGGCAAATATACCAAGGACGGAAAAGTCAGACCCATCCTGGGGCATAACCTGCCCCTCGCGGCGCTCGGGGTTTTCATCCTCTGGCTGGGGTGGTTCGGATTCAACCCCGGCTCCACCACGGCTGCCGGCAAAGATATTGCCATGATCTTTGTCAACACCAACCTGGCAGCGGCCACCGGCGCAATTTTAGCCATGGTCACCAGTTGGATAAGGATCGGAAAACCAGACGTGGGTATGAGCTTGAACGGCGCTCTGGCGGGCCTTGTGGCCATCACGGCTCCCTGTGCCAGCGTTACCCCCCTTAGTGCGGTAATCATCGGCGCCATTGCCGGCATCATCGTGGTGTTATCTGTCCTCTTTTTTGACAAAATCAAAGTGGATGATCCCGTCGGTGCCATTTCGGTCCACGGTGTAAACGGCGCATGGGGAACCCTGGCTGCAGGTCTTTTCAACATCGGTGGCACATCCGCCAAAATCATCGGCGTACAGCTTCTGGGGATTGGCGCCTGCTTTGTCTGGTCTTTCGTCACGGCCTTCATCCTCTTTAAGATCATCGACAAAACCGTCGGTTTAAGGGTCACCCCGGAAGAAGAAAGAGAGGGCTTGGATTACACGGAGCATGGCGGTAACGCTTACCCGGACTTTGAAGTGTCATCCTATGTTCAGAAGTAGTTTTTTGGAACAAAATCGTATAAGGAGTTAAAATCAAATTTTTGGAGGAAAGAAATGAAAACGAAAATGATCAGACTATTGGCAATCCTTTTAATATCCCTCGCCTTTGCCCCCTTAGGCGCCATGGGCGCGGAAGAGATCAACACCCCCGGAGAAGGCACAAAAGCGGCGGAACTGGACACGGTGGTGGATGAAGACAGGCCTGAACTTTCAGCGGATGTGGCTTTCTTGAGCCAGTACGTCTGGCGGGGCTACGGGCTGAGCAAAGACAGCCTTGTAATTCAGCCTTCAATAACGGCCGGTTTTAAGGGTTTCGCCCTGAATCTCTGGGGGAACCTGGATACGAATTATGACGACACCGGGTCAAAATGGAACGAGACTGATATGACGGTTTCCTATGGACACAGCTTCGGTATCGTGGGGTTGGAAGCCGGGTATATCTATTACGCCCTGGATGGGGTGGATGACTCCAAAGAATTCTACCTGAGCGCCGGCGTGGATGTTCTTCTGGCGCCCACCCTGACCGTTTACCGGGAGATCGCCTCCTATAAGGGATGGTATATCAACCTGGGGCTATCCCATTCATTTGAACTGCCCCATGAGATGAGCCTCGATTTGGGCGCCACATTTGCCTACTACGGCTCCAACAATGACAACATGGTGGATTACGACGATAACAATATGGCGACCAGTGACCGGTTCAGCGGACTTCATGATGGATCGCTGTCGGTGGGTTTAGCCATCCCCTTCTATAAATATTTTACGGTAACGCCGTCCATTGCCTGGGCATTTCCCCTGTCGAGCTCCGCCAGCAATGAGATGTCGGCTTTGAGTCTGGACGGACGGTCCAATCATGTTTTTGGCGGTGTCACCCTTTCCATGGCTTTTTAATCGAAAAAATTGACGGCTTGTCCGTTAATCAGTTGAACCCTCCTTGCATCTCTTCTCCTCCTAAAAAAGAAGAGAGGCTCGGGGGGTTCCCCTATTGGACGTACTTCGACATCAATTTGTCGGCCCATCGTAAGTGAGAAAGTCATGGATGAGGATTAAGATCCTAAACAACCACCGTCTTGAAGAGGGCGGGTTTAAACGCGCAGACTGAAAGTCCATCAAGACCGGCTTTTGCAGGTAAATCATTCCATATCGAAACGCTTGAAGAAGCCTCCCCGTAGAAAACACCTCAATTCTGGTGACAGATCAAAAAAATATTTTCTCTTTCTTGACACTTTATGCATAAAATACTATTTCTATGCATAATAAATTAGAAAGGACGGAGCCCGCCATGAGAACAACACTTGATTTGCCGGAAGCGCTAATTGACGAGGCCATGAAGGCAACTCAAATCAATACCAAAACCAAGGTCATTATCACTGCTTTGGAAGGCTTAATCAGGAAATCAAAGATATCCGGTCTGAAGCAATTCAAAGGCAAGGTCGATTTGGGAATTGACATGGATGCGGTTAGGGGCCGTAAATGTCGGTATTAGTGGATACCTCCGTATGGATAGACTATTTCAGAAGTGGGAACAATTCTGAAAAGCTCGATTTCCTGATTGATGAAAACCTCGTGGTAATAAATGAGATTATTCTTGCGGAGCTGGCCCCTTTTCTAAAAGTTAGAAACCAAAGAAACATAATAAAACTACTATATCATATCCAAACGTTGAACCTCGAAATCGATTGGGACCAGATTATGGAATTCCAATTCAAATGTTTGAAAGGCGGCTTAAACGGCATGGGTATTCCAGACCTGTTGATCGCGCAAAACGCTCAGCAAAACCGGTGTGAAATCTATTCATTGGACAGGCATTTTACGCTGATGAAAGAATTCGTTGCGTTAGATCTGCTAAGATAGTGCCATTCACAAGCGGACGATTTGCCCGTTTTCTAGGTCAGAAACCCCTGATTTTATGCTATTTGACGAGGCGTATAAAATGGAACCGACCGTATTGTTTACCGTTGAAGAGGGCATTGCCCGGATTACCCTGAATCGTCCCAAGCGTCACAATGCCATCAACCGGGCTTTGATGACTGAATTGCTGGAGGCGGTTGAAAAAGTTTCCCATGACGATGAGATCAGGGTTGCGATTATTACGGGCAATGGCAAATCATTCTGCTCCGGCATCGATCTGGATGCGTTGAAAACGGAAAATACCTTCACGGCCCGTAGTGATGCAAAGGAGATCCCGGATATTTTTGGTGAATGTCCCAAGCCGATTATCGGCGCCATTAACGGGACCGCCATCACAGGCGGTTTTGAAATCGCCCTGAACTGCGATTTTCTCATTGCATCGGAGCGTGCAACCTTTGCGGATACCCATGCCAGGGTCGGAATTCACCCGGGATGGGGGATGACGCAATTGCTGCAGGATAGAATCGGCCAACCCCGGGCGAAACAGATGTCCCTCTCATGTCGGTTTATCGGGGCCGAAAAAGCCCTGTCCTGGGGACTGGTCAATGAAGTGGTTCCCCATGAGATGCTGATGAGCAGGGTCATGCAGATTGCCGAGGATATCTGCGCTACCCTGCCGGAGATGTCTGCGTTGGTCAAAGAGTTGATAGAATACCGGAACGGCACAACCCTGTCTGATGCCTTCAGCAATGAACGAAAAGGGTTCAGGGCGTACCTCAGCAAAGTTTTTGAAACCAGATAAAGAAGGCGTTTAATATGTTTGACTATCTGCTGAACGACCCACAAAAGAAATTGAAACAGGAAACCCGTGATTTTGTGAAATCCATTCCTAAAGAAATGATCCTGGATATGGACGCGGACAAAATTCAGTTTCCAAAGGATTTCCTGCGGGAAGCAGGCAGGCGGAATCTCATGGGCTGCCGGTACCCGGAAAAATGGGGCGGCAGGGGTATGGATTGGGTATCCACCTGCATGGTGATGGAAGAAATCGGTGTCTTAGGGTACATCTTTGCCTGCACATTCGGTGTGGGAGCTGAGCTGGTCTGTGATGCCATCATCCTTCACGGCAATGATGTTCAGAAAGAAACATATGTAAAACCCCTGTTAAAGGGAGAAATATTTGCCGCCGAGTGCCTTACGGAACCCCGTGGCGGATCAGATTTCTTCGGTACCAAAACCATTGCTGAAGAGAAGGGGGATCACTTTATTTTAAACGGCCAGAAACGCTTCATTGTGGGGGGAGAGGGCGCCGACTATTTTCTGGTGTATGCCCGGACCGATCCCCATGCCGAACCCCACAAATCCATTTCCTGTTTTATTGTTGACCGAACAGAAGGGGTTAAAACGGAATACCTGTACGGATTGATGGGGTGCCGGGGCGGGGGTGCCGCCCGAATGGTTTTTAAGGATGTAAGGGTCCCCAAAGAGAACCTTTTGGGTAAACGCAATCAAGGGTATAAGATTTTTAACACCATGATGATCCCCGAGCGTCTGGGGACCGCGGCCATGACCATCGGCGCCGCCGCACCGGCTGTCCATGTGGCCACCGGCTATACCTCAAAACGGAAAGCCTTTGGCCGGCCGGTTGCGGACTTCCAGGGCGTCTCTTTTCAGGTGGCGGAGGCCGTTACCCTTCTGGATGCCGCCAGGGCCATGATTCATACCACAGCCAGGGCGGTTGATGAACAGATCCATGAAAAACAGATTCGACGAATGGTTTCGCAATCCAAAAAATTCGTGACGGAATCCTGCCAGAAAGCGGTCCATAACGCCATGCAGGTCATGGGCGGGATCGGCTACACCAATATTTATCCGGTGGAAAGGATTTTCAGGGATCTTCGCCTGGCATCCATCTGGACCGGAACCAACGAGGTCATGAGCATGATCATTGCCAATGAATGGTACAAGGAATATTGGAAAAAGAAAAAATCAGGCCAAATTCGTGATATGGAATTGGATGCCGTTGAAGCTGAGGCAAAGGACGAAAAAATATTTGAATAATTTTTAAAGCGTATCTCACTTTCGTCATAGAGAATCACTTCCGTTACATACGAGGTTTTGGTATGATTTTTTATTGAGTAGGATAAAAATACAATATCATTCATTGAAAAGTTGGAGGGGTAACTATGAGACCCGCGTTAAATCCCTTAGTGTTAAGCCTCAAAGAGTCCGCAACTTTGGCAATCAACTTGAAGGCCCTGGAGCTTCGCCGAAAGGGAAAGGATATCGTACACTTCGGGTTTGGGCAATCTCCTTTTCCAGTACCGGAAATGATCCAGGCAGCGCTTCGGGACAATGCGGACAAAAAAGACTATCTTCCCACCCAGGGCCTGCCGGAATTGTGCGAGGCGGTTTCCGAATTTTATAAAACAGAATTCGGGTATGATTTCAAGCCTTCGGATGTGTGTGTCGGCCCGGGTAGCAAGGAGCTTATTTTTCAGATCATCTACCTCATGGAAGGCCCCCTTTTGGTACCGGTGCCCAGCTGGGTCAGCTACGGTCCCCAGGCGGCGCTCAGGGGAAAAGAAATTATTCCCATTCCCACATCAAGGGAGAACAAATACCGATTGACGCCGGAGCTGCTGGACCGGGCCTGTTACAGTGCCGGTCAATCACAGAAACTCTTGATCTTCAACAACCCGAACAATCCTACCGGTGCCCTTTATCACGAAAATGAAATCAAAGAGCTCGCTGAAATCTGTCGCGCATACCAGGTGATTGTCATTTCCGACGAAATATATGCAATGATAGATTTTGATGAGTGGCCCATGAGCAGCCTCGCGACTTTTTACCCTGAAGGGACCATTGTTTCAGGCGGGCTTTCAAAATCATTTGCCGCCGGCGGTTATCGTCTTGGGGTTGTTCTCATACCGGATTCTCTGGAACTAATGATGTCGGCGTTGAAATCTGTGGTCAGTGAAACATTCAGCGCGGTCAGCGCTCCTGTACAATATGCGGCGTTAAAAGCATATGGCGATTTTGAAAAGGTCAGGCCTTTTGTGGAAAAAACCACCGATATTTACGAATATGTCATGAATTTTTTACACAAGCGGTTTGTTGACATGGGATTGAATTGTCCAAAACCCGCGGGATCTTTTTACCTGTTCCCTGATTTTGAAAATTTTAAAGAGCAGCTTCGTGAGCGAGGGATTATTACCTCAGGGGCAATGACCAATGCGCTTCTTGCGGAAAGCAGTATTGCAGTACTGCCCGGTTCTGATTTCTATATGCCGGCGACGAGTTTGAGCGTGCGGGTAGCGGCGGTTGATTTTGACGGAGCCAGGGTAATGGAGAGTTGGCCGGGTGCAGATCATGTGACGGAAAAATATTTGCGTGAATTTTTACCGAAAATTGAACAGGGATGCGAATATATTGAAGGGTTTTTAAGCGGATTGGGTTGAACTCTTGACAAAGGTCCCTTTTACCTCCGTGTTCATCGAAAGATTGATCAGCTCACCAACATCCTGGCCCGGCCGGTCTTCGCCTGGGTTGTCGCCATCGTCATGGTGGCGGCTGGCGAATAATAGCCAGGAATCCACGGTTTTTTTGCCGATTCAACTGAACCCGTGCCGTTGGCCCGGAACCAGATCCCGGAGGAACTGCTCACAGGGAAGGCAGAGGATGTCATTGATTAAAAGCCGTTCATTGCCGCGATA
>JAERTK010000046.1 GCA_016844935.1 Desulfobacteraceae bacterium
CCGGAAAAATGATTAAAAAAATCATCTGTTCTGACTTCCGGCACTATCCGGTGGTCAAAAAAAGAAGGCCCGAAGCAGCTACTTCGGGCCTTCGAATCTATTCTTCAAAACATATCTGATTTCTTGATCCCAAGTCTTTTCTCTGGGAAGAAAAAAACCAAATCCAAAGAAAATAGATTTTACAGGAAATTCTAAAAAAATAAATCTACATCAACACTACCATATATAGTTTCATCTTTACCGGTGATCATAGGCAAAAGCGGCAGAGTATCTAAAACTAACTTTGGTGGGATAACGCAAAGGGATTCGCTTAAGGTGTTACAGTATATTGTCATTAATGTAAGGGGGAAGCGTTACAGTATTTGTTTGTTAGCATTCGCGAAATGAGGAGTTTCTCTTCGGGAGCATCTCAAGCAAGGTTGTCAACCATGCACGGAACTGCACGGTCTGGGTGGTGGAATAACTGACTTCAAAAACTTTTGTTTTCTCTGATGCTTCAGCTTCCAATGGAGAGATCATCTTTTTCCCCTGCGTCTGCCATTTTCAGGACTTTTGTTCGCTCCCTGGCGGATTTGCCGACCATCCCGTAGTGGTCGCGTACATTGGCGCCGTTGACGCTTTTAAGCAGGCCTTTTTGGTAGTTTACAATGGCGTCTCTAATGGATTCCTTCTGGCAGAGCACCACCTCGACGCCGGCTGCGGAAAGGGCATGTATTGCATTCGGTCCAATGCTCCCGGTGATGATCGCTTGAGCCCCTTTGGAGGCTACAAATTGTGCCGATTGAACACCCGCACCTTGGGCCAAATTTTCACCGTCGTTGTCAAACACTTCAAAGCTCATATCGATTGTATCGACAATAACAAAATAATCGCACCGACCGAATCGGGGATCAATCGGTGAATCCAGGAATATTCCGCATGAACTCACTGCTATTTTCATTTTATTCACCTCCCATTTCCCACATCTTTCTATCCAAAACGTTTTCGTGTTTGAAAATTAAATCCCCTAATTATAATCACATCCACTCCCTCATCCGAAAAGACATAACCGGGCCATTTTCTTTTGAATCATTTTAAAAAAATCGTTTTATCCCAGTTCTCCGGTTTTATGTTTGAAGATATTATAGGGTTTGTGAATAACCGTGTCGTCCGCAACCATTCTGTAATCGCAGGCAAGAGCAACTGTGAAGGCGAGGTTCACAGAGGTCCGTGGGAGCACGGACCTCTGCTCTTTTTTCATCATGCGTTTTGCCATCTTCCTCACGTCGTTGATTTTCATGTGGTTTCTCCACGCGCTGGGCTTTGGTCACGTCCCTTAACCAACCGTGCTAAAGATTCTTCAATGGTGTTGGTGGTAAAGGGCTTCTCGATGAAATCTTGAATTCCTAACTCCCTTGCCTTTGAAACAACATCCTCACTCTTATAGGCAGTGATGAGGATTGTCATGATATGTGGGTGCGTACCTCGAATATGCTTGAGCAATTCCAGACCATCCATGCCCGGTAATCTGTAGTCTGTGACTAAAATGTCGTAGGCCTGCCTCTTTATCGCTTCCATGCCCTCTTCAGCGGTCTCAAGTGCCGTTAAGTGGCATCCCTCACTTTCAAAATATACGGACAGAGAATCTCTTATCCATTCATCATCATCAATCAGTAATATTTGCAAATTCTTGAGTTCGGCAAACAGATCCATACCTTAGCCTTTCATGGGTGAAAAATCAGCGACTCGATTTTTTCTTCTGCCTGAAGCGATGCATAATGCGTACCATTTAAGCATTATCATTATAAACCATGGGCATTCAAATGGTTAGCCATGCCCACCCTTGCGGAATGAATTCCAGGAACAACAGATTTAGAAAAATTGCTAAATCGTATGTCGCATATTTTCGAAATCAAAAGATCAACACAGACATGAGCAATCTGAATTTTGAATTTAGTCAATTGACGAAAGAAATCTATTTTGTTTGCAGTTTTTTATGATGATAACGAAAGGTATGATGGTTCATATTAAGAAGTTTGGCTGCCTTGCTTTCATTGCCAGCCGCTATTTTCAGAGCGGCTTCAATATAATGCCTATCCAGGGATTCATGGACCGCAGCAAGGTCGATACCTGTGGCTGGAAGAGGAGGGAATGCCGTTTCACCTTTCAATGGGGTGTTTGTTTCAGCCTCATTTCCACTGTTAATGCCAAGATCCTTATCTTCTAATTCCGGTCCTTTCCCGATGAGAGCCCCTCTTTCAATTACATTTTTCAGTTCGCGAACATTACCCGTCCAGTTGTACGCCATTAATGCGCTCTCAGTCAGAGGAGAAATACCGGTAAACGTCTTCCCGAATTTACGGCCGAACTCGTATAGAAAATGTTTGGCAATTCGGAGAATATCATCGCGGCGTTCATTCAACGAGGGGACTTGGACCTTAATAACCCCTAACCGGAAATAGAGGTCTTTTCTAAACTGGTCTTTTTCTATCATGCGGTCTAAATCTTTGTTGGTGGCTGAGACGACCCTTGTTTGAACCTGCTGTTTCTTGGTTCCACCGACCTTGTAAAATTCCCCTTCTTCAAGAAACCGAAGGAGTTTTGCCTGGGCTTCCAGACTTAAATCGCCCACCTCATCCAGAAAGAGCGTCCCGTTTGCCGCCTCCTCTATGAGGCCTTTTTTGCCGGTTGCACCTGCCCCGCTAAAGGCCCCTTTTTCATACCCGAAAAGCTCACTCTCAATCAGGTCTTTTGGAATGGCTGCACAATTGACGGTCATTAAGGGACCTTTGAAATTGGGGCTTCTGTAATGGATGGCACCGGCAAGAAATTCTTTGCCCGTACCCGTCTCCCCAAGGATCAGAATCGGGGTGTCAGGGCTTTTGGCCACCATTTCTATAAATTCCATTACATCCTGGATCGCTTTACTCTCCCCTATGAAGCATGGAAGGTTCTCCTTGAGATAATTCTCTTGTAGGTGCCGAATCTCCTTCCTTAATCGGATGGTTTCAAGGGCATTATGGATGGTGATCTCGAGGGCGTCCATATGAAGCGGTTTCACCACATAATCGAAGGCGCCGGACTTCATGGCGGAGATCCCTGTGTCAAGATCTTCATATGCGGTGATTATTATGATCATCGTGTCAGGGTAAAGGCCTTTAATGATGCCAAGCGCCTTGATCCCATCCATGCCCGGCAATCCGATGTCAAGCAGGATAAGATCCGGAGGCCCATTTTCCATGGCCTTAACGGCGGCCTCGGCCGTGGAAAAGGTTTCCACCTGGTAGTCGGGCTCGAGGGCCATAGAGACCCCTTCCCTTATGGTCTCTTCATCGTCAATGATATATATGGAATAGGTTATCTTGTTTGCCATGCGACTAACCCCGTCCTGTCTCAGGTGCTGGGCATTTCGGTTTTTTTTATGGGGATTTCAATCCTAAATTCCGCCCCGCCCCATCTGCTTTCAGACACGCTCAGGGATCCGCCATGATCCGTAATAATTCTATGGCAGAGACTCAGGCCTATCCCCGTACTTTCTGTTTTGGTGGTGTAAAAAGGATCAAATATCTTTTCTCTCAAATTCAAAGGAACACCGGGACCGGAATCGGACATTCTCACTAAAATAAGATGGCTGTCCGCCGACGAAATGATCTCTATTTGTTTAGGGCCATCCACATTTCTCATGGCTTCAGCGGCATTGGTAATCAGATTTAAGATGACCTGCTCGATTAACTGTGGATCCGCGTGGACCATCGGCAAGTCCTCAGCCAGGTTTTGTTCAATCTCGATGCCCCTTTTACGTAAGGTGACGGAAGCAAGGCCCATGGCATCTTCAATGGGCTGATTTACGCCCGTCAGCGCCAGCCTTGGTGTGCTCGGTTTGGAAAAATCCATGACTCTCCTGATCACGGACTCAATTTTATTTGAAGCCGACTGGAGCATTCCCAGAATTTGTCTTACCTTCCCTAAACTTTCTTCCTTATCGTAAAGTTTCTCCAAAGTGTTCAAATAAATATTGATTCCCGAAAGCGGATTTCTTATTTCATGGGCAATGCCGGCAGCCACACGCCCCAAGGAGGACATCTTATCCTGAGTCCTCAAAAGAGTTTCCAACTCCTTGGCACGGGTAACATCCGTTATGTTGACCAATATAGAGTTTTTTCCTTGATATTCGATGGCGCTCGCCTGGCAATGTACCCATTTCAAGTCAAGGCCGGTCCCCATTTTTTCTGGAGGATAAAACCTGAAGTCCGTTTCCTGAATTCCTACCATTCTTGGCGATATATTCTTATAAAATTCCTCTACTTTTTCAATGTCATCGGGATGGATGGTGTCAGTTTCTACCAATTTTGTCTTTCGGGGTAACGGTCCAAGAAGCTTTTCCTGCAAGGGATTTTGATAAACAACCTGACCATTTTGAATAATGGATATCCCGGTAATTGAATTTTCTACCAAATCACGAAACCGCTTCTCCGCCTCAAATAGCGCCACTTCCGCCCGTTTGCGCTCAACGATTCTTCCCATTCTCTCGGCAACGGCATTTAACAGGTTCCACTCTTCTTTCAGAAAAGGAATATCTTCCCACCCTGGTTTTTCTTCCAGATAACCGACCTCCAATCTGCCGATTTTCTTTTCATGCACAATTATGTCCGCAACCTGCCTACACTTAGTCTCCTCATATTTGCTTGTTTTGAACTCCTCTCCATCCAGAGTGATTCGTGCACACGTGATTTCAGGATACTGCATGCCTGCGGGAATAAGGTCAAGGGTGCCCTGAAATATCTCATCCAACGAGATGCCACGCTTTTCAATTAGACTGGAAATGGCATAGAGACAATTTAGTTCTTTGAGTCGTTCACCCAGTGCATGCATCGTCTCACGTAACGCTTCTTCCGCCTTTCTGCGATCGCTGACATCTTGCAGGGTTTCTATTGCTCCAGTGATTTTTCCCTTCTCGTCCTTCAATGGCGCGGCTGTGAAGAAAAGCCATCGGCCCTTTTCCCCTATGGCAGGAAAGAAATCTTCGGCCTCGTATGCCCCGTCAATAACAGCAGAGTCACGACACTTGTCCGCGTAATGGACAGCCATCTCCTTTTCTGACGCATTCTCCACTATTAGGTCAGCCATAGACAGTCTCTTTGCGGAATAAAAAGCCATCCATTGGTCCCGGGTTCCGATAATTTCATTAGCAGAAATACCTGTCAGATTCTCGCAGGCCTTATTCCAGTGGGTGACACGGTGTCTGCTGTCAATTACAAAGGTTGGCACCGAGCTTCTCTGAATGATACGCCTTTCAATTTTCTGCTGAGATTTCTCGATACGTCTGAGTTCAACGACTTCCTTTTTTAACACTTCAACCTTTTGTTCCAATTCTTCATAGGTTGGTTTTTTGGACATCAGCAGCCCTCCATAGCATCAAACCAAGAAGCTCAAATATCCCAATTTACGGTAATATGTATTGGCATTTGCGTCAAGGGGAAAACCCCTGCCACAGATAGAAGCAGGGGTTTTAGAAGGACGGTGTCAGGAGAAGGGTTTAAATCTTTGGCGTTGTTTTTCCAAAAAAGTCTCCCGTCTGTTTTCGCAGTGATCCACCACGTAAAGCAGAATGGTCTTTTCCCGGATATCATCTTCGAGTTGGGGAGCTTTTCGCGCTCAACACCGTACATTCTGATGAAAACCTTTCTGTAGCCTTTGGGCACATGTTCATAGGGATTCAGGATGCTCGTCATGCGGCTTCCGACACGAACATGAAATGCCTCAATTACAGCCACCGGTTTTCAGGCGAGACATACGACACTTACCCGGAGTTTTTCAGCCCGGATACCAAAGAACTAGCTAATGGAAAAGATGACGGACATTGGTGATGACGCTGATGAGGTCAGAATGGTACAGCTTGACGTATATGGACACAAAGCCTTCTGAAGGCTACCACAACATCTGGTGGTTAAACGGTATGTAATTAAAAGGTTTGATATAGGGGCGCCACCAACTCAAACATATTTAACATCTTTCAATCAGTTATATAATCAGGGTCAGATCTTTTCTTTACGTATTGACAATTTAAAAAATAGCATATAATACGCCAAACGCTGACGGGGGCATTAATGGGTCAATTTCTTTACCTTCCTGGTTTTTGCAGCAGGGAAATTGAAGTATTCAATGGCGTATCGAACGCCCGAGTAGCGGGATATTTCCCTTCAATGGGTCCATAAAAATCCTGGATGTTTTTCACGTCCCTTTCCATGTGGCCCGTGATGTGAACCGTCGGCCCGATGCCGCCAACCTTCCGCCGGTAATCCAGATACCCCAGCACCACGGGAACGCCTGCCCCCCTGGCAATATGGTAGAATCCGCTCTTCCAGTACATGACTTTTCTGCGGGTGCCGGAAGGCGGAACCACCAGAACCATTCCGTTCTGCCTGTTAAAAGTCCGGATGGACTGGGCCACCACATTATGGGACCCCGAACGATCAACGGGAATGGCCCCCAGCCATCGCAGGAAAGTTCCCATGGGACCCCAAAACCAGGTGCTTTTCATCATGATCCGGGACTTTATGCCGAATATTAATGCGAGGCAGATGGTGTAAACAAAATCCCAGTTGGACGTATGGGGCGCCGCGATGATAACGTATTTCGGGATGCGGGGCCTCTCCCCCGAAACTTTCCATCCCGAGATTCTAAAAATAATCAGCGCCAGCCAGCGCATGAAGGTTTTACAGATAAATGTGTCATAAACCGTGTTTTGCATTGTTAAATCCTTATTTAAGATTATGGGCGGCGCCAAGGCCTGCCCCAGTTTGTCGTTTGGCGTTAAAAATACTTCGAATGATGCTCCAGATAGTCAAAAATACTCCCAGAACCAGGGAAATACACCCCAGCCAATCGCCGTTCCGGGCAAAAAAAGTACGCCCCTTATGGAGATGAACCTCCCCTTTGAGTGTGGCCTTTTTCCACCAGGGGGTCTGGGCCATCACCATCCCTCTGGCGTCAATAATGGCGGAGATGCCGGTGTTGGCCACACGAACCAGGTCCCGGCGACATTCAATGGCGCGAATGGGACTGAAATTGAAATGGTGGCGGTAACCCGGCGTGTTTTTCCACCATCCGTCGTTTGTGATCATACAGAGAAAGCCCTTTTTCTCCGTCAGGTTCCGGGCACAGTAGGGACCGAATACCGATTCAAAACAGAGGATGGGGTGAACATTTTGGGTACCGTCGGTTGATTCAAAACGGGTTTCCTCCTGACGGTTGCTGTAAGTGCCGCTGTAGCCGCCCAGCTCAAGGGAAAACCGGCCCAGAAACCCCAGGTACTGAATGAAGGGCATCCGCTCGAATATGGGGACCAGTTTGGTCTTGTGATAGAACTTTGGACCGGTGCCCGGTGCCAGGTAAAGAGCCGTATTGAAAGGCTCGTAATAGAAGTCTTTCTCCCTGTTAAAGCGGCTCCCCGGCGGGATATCTCCGAAGACTTTGCGGTAACTGTGAATCCCTATGATACAGACAAGACCCGGGTGTTTTCTCTGAAAATTCATCAACTGCCGGTAATAGGGCGATGCCTGCGGATTTTCCTCATCAATCTGTTGTACGATCAGGGTTTCAGGGCCGAACAGATATCGGGTATGTTCATCAGCAAGGGTCTCCGCCGTCCTGAAAAATTCTTCCACATGCCGGGCCTGTTCTTCCGGTACGAATTTTTCCGTGTATGGGTCCAGATTGGGTTGAATCAGGGCGATTTGGACCCTTTCTTCCCCCTGTCTGAAATTCTGGAACAATTGATACGATAAAATACCGGGGACCCATAGGAGCAGAAGGATCCCAGCCCCCACAAGCGCCACAGCCCGAAAATCCCTTTTCCGGAAAAGCCCGTATACTTTGAAGACGACAAAATTTACGAGAATGATCCAGAGACTTCCCCCACGCACGCCGGTGAACTCAACCCATTGGATCAGCTTTGGCACCGTCACCAGGGCGTTCCCCAGATTGAACCAGGGCCAGGCCAGATCCCAGATGTTATGAAAATATTCGTACCCCAGCCAGATGAACAGAAACGGGAAGAAAAACGGGATTTTGAGGATGGTTCGCACCCGGCTTGCCCACCAGAAGACGAGGGCCTGCAGGAGAGCATTGGCCAGGAAGATGGAGATGGCCCCCAGCCATTGTGCCTGCATAACCCACCAGGAACCCAGAAGATTCCACAGAAGAAACGCGACAAAAGCATAATTGAACAGCGCATAACGGTTTGGACCATTGTGAAGTTCTTCCTCCAGCCGGAAAAGGGGGGGCCAGGCCACAAAAATCAGGAAGAAAAAGGAGGGAATCGTCCAGGGGATACCCAGCAGCAGTCCGCTGGTGAGAGCTAAGGTGAGGTATTTTCGGATGTTTATATGCATTTGGACTCGTTGGTGGGGTATAAGGTAAGCCTGATCGGAAAAATAGCAACGGGTTAGGAGGGAATCAGATACCCCTTGTGGGGAAAAGCTGCGAATATCTGCCGCTCCTGAAATTTACAATGACAATTCCTGAAACGATCAACGCCAGGGCCAGCAGAAGTTCCCAGGTGATGGGCTCACCGAGAATCAGTCCGCCCAGGGCCACACCGGCAATGGGCATGATAAAGATGAAAGAATGCAGTGCCACCGCGCCGTATTTGAGCAGCATGGTGTTCCAGGCCACAAACCCGAAGGAGGCGGTCACAAGGCTCTGATAAAGAAGTGCGGACACCACTTTCCCGTCCAGATGAACGATCATTTCCGCATCCCAGAAATATCCCGCCAGCAGAAAAACGGGGATACAGAAAAGCATGGGGTAAAACACCATCTGGAAGGGTGAAAACAGGTGGATGATCCTTTTGGTATAGACGGTATTCACAGCCCACAGCAGGCTGGTGGCCAAAATCATCAAATCACCGATCTGAACGTCCGCCGTGACCCCTTTTTTCCCTGAAAAAACCAGGACCATTCCGGCCGTTCCCATAATCAGCCCCAAGATTTTTTTCTTCGTAATACGATCACCCGGAATAAACCAGTGGGCCAGCAGCAGAAGGAAAAACGGCTGAAGATTCACCATGAGCGTTCCCCTGGAAGCGCTTGTTCTTTCCAAGCCCAGATACAGCAATCCCAGTTGCAGCGTAAACACCACTGATACGAAGAGGACCTGGGAGGCTTGCCCCTTTTGAAGCGCAAAGGGCCTGCCGGTAAATCTGGCCCAGAGGTAGATAGCCGCCACAGCGATACCGAACCGGAGTCCGGCTGCCGTAAATGCCCCCAGTCCCGTGAGGCTGTATTTGATGGCCACGGCATTGGCACCGAACAGCGTACACAGAAAACCGGTAAACAAGGCCGCGGACAGGGGGATGTCCTGGTTGCTGAGACTGTTTTGTGTCATTTTTTTCTATTGATCTGCCAAACCCTGAACAAGAAAGGTATTCATGCATTCGAAAACAAAGAAAGAAACCTATCACAAATACCACTTAAAGCCTACCATATGATTTCTTGATAATAATTGAGGGCCTTTGGAATAACTGCATTGGGCTCGGTTCTGAAACAGCTAATTTAGTGGAAATGGGAGAAGCATTCAGTCAAGGGTCTGTAAGGTCTCCACGGCACCTGCGGGGAAGCCTTTTGAATCACGGAAAACCGACCCCTGTCTCATGACTTTCAAGGGGTGGCCCCATTTACTGTCGATCCTGCAAGCCATGGGCTCTAAGGCCTTTCCGCTCCCAAAAAGCATACACCAGCTGCCGCCCTGCTGGTACCAGGGCTCACAACCGGAACAACCCAGTATGGTGCAGGGGTTCCCGATCAATTCGCCTGCCCGGTATCCTGTCAACACCTCAAGAGCAGGGTTTACATGCCGGATTGCACCACCGGTATCGATCACCATCACCCCGCTGTGCAGGGCATCGATCACATTTTTCCAATTTTTTGAGAGATCCAACATGATCATTCCCGCCGGCAGATGGGGTTCACTTCGCCCTGCTCTCGCCCCGGTTCACATAGGCCTTCAGATGTTCCAGAAAATCTTCCGGATCTCCGATGCCGCCCGCATGGCGCCACATGATGCGCAGACCCTTTTCACCGTCCCTTTTCAGCAGGTACAGCACCGGTAACACGGGCTTTCCCAGCAAACCGAAGGCTTTCCATTTCTGGTCGGCGAATAAAAGAAGGTTGAACCCTGTTTTCTTACGAAACTTCGCTGTCGATCGCCTCGTACTGCCAGCGCCGAGGCCCAGCATTCTGACACGGTTCCTGAGCTCAGGGTCTTCATTTACCAGACCCAGCAGGCGGTTAATATTGGGAAACTCGGCCAGGCACAGCGTGCACATCTCGTTATACACTTCCACCAGCACATAATCCCCGGCAACATCCGAAAGGGAAAAGTACCGACTTCCGGGAGCAAGCCCCAGGTAGGAAATATCTTTTCCCGCCTGAAGCACCGCCAGGCGGCATTGGGGAAAAAGATCTCCTTCCACAGGTCCCACGGGCGCCAGGGCCTTATGTTCCCGAGGGTTTTTGAACGCCTGCCAGCCCTGATATCCCCAGGGGAACAGCCGCACATTTTTGTATCCCAGCCGCACGGCCCACCCGGCCGCGATTTCACTGCGGGGTCACCTGAAGTTCCTGCAATAGGCCACAATCTTTCGATGGCGGTCCCGGCCCAGGAACGCCTTGAAAGCCTCGGCACGTTCCGGTTCCAAAAGGGTTTTGTGCCCCAGGTGGAACTCAAAATTTTGCGCTCCGGGGATGTGGCCGTCCCGGTACTCATAATCGGGGCGCGCATCCAGCAGAATAAATTCTTTTTGGGATTGAATGAGGGATTGAAGTTCCGGATAATTAATGAGCCCGTACCCGGCCGCGTCTGCTCTCACTTGCGTATCCGGCCACCACAGGGGAACATTTTCCCCGGTGTTCCCACGCGCTTCCCCCACCGAAAGGAACAGAAATGGTATGCTGAAAAGAAGCAGGAAGAAAAATGGGAATTTCCAGGGATCGTCGTGACGAAAAAACCTTCCAGGCGCCTTCCGGCGGGTCTGATCTTCTGTTTTTTTCATCACGCCGATTCTCCGGGATTACGTTACAACATTATTTTGGCGGATCCAGTTTATAGGTGCCGCCTTTGCCCCAGCTCATCTCGCCATCCACGTAATAGACTTCCACGATGTCCGGGCGTTTGTCCAGGGTCATGTAGTAGGCCTCACCGCTTCTGGCGCCGGTACCGCAAACATAAATGATCGGCTTGTCGGCCTTCATGGATGCAAGTTTCATCTCCAGTTCTTCAGTGGGAATGTTGACAGCGTTCTTGAAAGACCCGCTTTTGAACTCCTTGGGATCGCGCACGTCCACAAACAGTACGTTGTCAGGCGCGTTTTTTACAATATTGTTGAACTCATAAAAGGCAATGCTCCCTTCTTCCTTGGCAGCTTTATACTTTTTCTTCACTGCCGCCTTTTTTTTGGGAGCGGCCTTCTTGGCGGCCTTGGGTCCCGCACCGTAGGCTTTTTTCCAGTTGGGGTAACCTTTTGCAAAGACTTTCACGTTGGTGTAACCCAGTTTTTCGGATTTATATGCATTCTTGTGGCTCAATGCGCACTTGAGGCCTCCGCAGTAAAAGACGATCAGCGCTCCCTTGTCCGCGGGGAGAAGCCCCTTCATCTTCTTAAACTGGCTCGTGGGCATGGAGAGCGATCCGGGAATGTGGCCCTTGTCGTACTTTTTCACCTTGGGCCGGGCGTCAATGACAATACCCACGGTTTTTCCATCCACAATTCCTTTCACCACATCCGCCTCAACAATAGCATTATACGGTGTGAAGGTCTTTTTCTCAGCTGCCATCACAGGCATCGCCGTCAACAAAGAGATTGCAACCAGTGCCAAAAACATTTCTTTTGCCAATTTTTTCATCTTTTTTCTCCTTATGATTTTAAAGTATGGGTTTATATTTTATCTTCGATCTTTTCGTACCAGAGTTTGTGATGGTGTCTGGCGTAATCCTCCGGCACCTCACCGGTAAACATGGAGATGAATGCCGGTCTTTCCTCGCGGCTGATGGCCGCCATGTAAATATGAATCAGCAGAATCCCAAATGTCACCGCCGCCGCAATATAATGGATGGTGATACTCCACTGAACCACCGTGGTCTGGGCGGAATTCAGATAGAGTTTGGAAATCGCCATGATCACACCGGTGATGACGATCACCACGGCTCCCGAAATCATCCCCCCCGCCGCAGCTTTCTGTCCGGCGTTGTAGAATCCCTGGTCCGGGATTTTTCCATCCCAGCCCATGGGTTTCACCAACCGTGCCATCATTTTGTAACCCATGGTCATCTGCATGTTTTTCTTGATCATCCACTGGATATCCCTGGGTATTTTAAAGGTCATGATCTGTTTGAGAAATGGGAGGGTATAACGAGCAATTCCGGCAAGAAGAAAAACCAGCCAGACGCCGGCCCAAACAATTCCAACAATCAAGTGGGCTTTCAATAGTATGGCGCCCCCGCCGAAGAGATCCCTCATCATTTCCGGCCACCACTGTCCCAGGGGCTGTAATGCCGGGTTGTCGATAAGACCCAGTCCAGTGGCCAGCAGAAAAAACCAGGCAATGGCATTAAACCAGTGGATGAGAATGGCAGGGCCTTCATGTCGCTTGATCATTCGGTTACTCATGGTCATCACCTCCTTTGATCTCTTCTCCTTTATTCCCCTCCCCTTTATTCTCTTCCTGGAGCGGCGCATCACCCGGCATGACCAACTGCTTTAACAGCATGGCGCCCACACCCAGTCCGGAAAGGCCCACAAAACCTTTCATTGCGGGTCCCGCCAGGTTTTTCCAGAACGTAAAGGCCGAAGGCATCTGGGCCTTCACGGGCCAGTCCGTTACACCTGGATCACCCAGATAATAAATATGTGGATCTGTGTTGCTCTCCTTGTTCACCACCTGGACAAATTTGTCCTTTTTCATCAGCTTCCGCACATTGCTGGTGGAATCGTTCAAATCCCCGAAAACACGCGCCTTGTTGGGGCAGGTACTCACACAGGCAGGCGCGAGACCTGAGGCCCGCCGTTTTGCGCAAAAATCGCATTTGTCCGCCACCCGCAGCTCCGGGTGCCGGTACCGGGCGCCGTAGGGGCACGACGGCAGGCACTGCCCGCACCCGATACACAGTTCCCGATTAATCCTGACGGTCCCATCCAGAGGGTCTTTGTAGGTGGCACCGGTGGGACATGCTTCAACGCAGGTGGGTTTCTCACACTGCATGCAGTTGCCGGGCTGAAACAGCGTCCTTCCGCCCTTTTTGGCAACAACCTCCATATCCGGTGTTTTAATCCAGTTGCGCCATTGCCCCACCGGAACCTTGTTGGCCTCTTTGCAAGCTGCCTGGCAGGCTTTGCAGTCTATACAGGCAAAAGAATCGATCACCATGGCCAGTTTTTTTTCCATCAGGCGGCCTCCCTTTGAACAGTCACGATGGTCTCGTGCATGGCCATGTTTCCGGTAAGTGTGTCCATTTTATCTTCTGTCACCTCCGCAATGCAGGCGCCCTTCCCTTTCAGGTACCTCAGGTCCTGGCTCAGGACCCCAAACCCCGTGTGCATATAGACGGTATCCGGCCGTGTCTTGTAGGTCACATTGGCTTCGAGTTTCTGCGTTCCTACGGGGCTGTCCACCTTGACACGATCCCCATGGGAGATCCCCAGCTTTCCCGCCGGGTCCGGGTGGATCCAAAGACTGTTGTCGGATACAAATTCCTGGAGCAGGCTGTTGTTCTGGCTGCTGCTCTGGGTGATCGTCGCAGTCCTTCCCACCACCATGCGGAATTTGAGGGGGGGAACTTCTTTTGGTTTGTGATACACCGGCATGGGATCCACACCCATCTGCTCATAGCGCTCGTTATACAACTCTATTTTGTGGGATTTGGTTTTGAAAATACGCCCGTCATAAACCCCGTAGAGCTTGCTGGGATTGTAGTAGACGCCGTCCTTTTGAAGCGCTTCCAGGGCGCCGGGAAGTCCGTCCAGTTGTTCTTCCCGGAACTTCTCCACGGTGAAATCGAAGTATTCACCCAGATCCATCCGTTTGGCCAGCTCGGTCATCACGAAGAGGGCCGGTTTTGACTCGAACATGGGCTTTGAAACCACCGGGTCCCGCATGACCACGCACGCACACGCGGATGACCCCTGCTGCGCGGAACAGGGATCCGTCCGCTCCAGGGCACACTGGCTCGGCAAGACCAGATCCGCCAGCCAGGCCGTATCGCTCATGGTGATGTCCATGCTCAACGCAAAATCGAGGTTTTCATACATTTTCAGCGTTTTTTCCCGATTGGCGGCGGTCTGTGCCGGGTTGGTCTTGTAGGTCACAAACCCTTTGACGGGGTACGGTTTCTGGGCAATCACCGCATCCCTGGCAATCTTAAAGGACCCTTCCTCATCAAACATGAGTTTGGCCACGCCAGCATCAATCCGGTCATCGGGGTTGTCTTCGTAAAAAGGCGCCTCAATGTGGGGGGACTTCAGCCCCACTTTCCGGGCCGCTGTGAGCCCCCCAGGGCGGTCCCAGTTCCCCAAAAGCGCATTGACAATGGCAAAAGACCTGCGAATCTGGCTTGAGTCCGTATAGTTGGAACTTCGGCGCCCGGGGTAAATCATGGCTCTCGGGGCTGCTGCCGCCAGTTCACGGGCGATCCTTCGAATTTCGCCTGCGGGGATCTCCGTCTCTTTCTCCGCCCATTCGGGGGTATAATTTCGAACGTGATCTTTCAGCTGATCCAGCCCGAAACACCGATTCTGAACAAAATCCTTGTCATAACGATTCTCAAAAATCAGGACATGGGCAAACGCCAGCATCAGCGCCATATCCGTGTGGGGGCGGATGGCGTGATACTCGTCCGCCATGGCGGCTGTTTTGGTGTAACGCGGATCCATGACCACCAGTTTTGTCCCCTCTTTCATGGCCGTCATGAGGTCCATGCTGTCCGGGGTCACCAGGGATTCAAACCGGTTGGCGCCGCACATGACCACATATTTTGTGTACCGCATATCCGGTATGGGAACTTCACCGAATGTATCCAGGAATCCCCGGGTACCGGCGATGAGGCACATGGACTCATGGGAAAGGGCGTTGTAAGACCCGAAGGCCTCTGCAAAGCGGTGCACAAAGCCGGACTGCATGTCGGACCCCGCCATGAACATGACGCCGCAGCGGGTGTACTTCTCGGCGATGCGGTTCAACTGCTCGGCGGCATGGTCCAGGGCCTGCTCCCAGGTCAGGCGTTGCCATTTCCCTTCACCCCGGGCACCTTTCCTTAAAAGGGGCGTCTTGAGGCGATCCGGGTCATATAGCTGCCGGATACCTGCGTTCCCCCTGGCACAAAGCATGCCGCGGGACTTGTGGAACTTGGGATTGGGATCCAGCTTTTCCACCACATCATTCTGGACCCGGGCAATGAGGCTGCATTTGTTAAAACACATGTCGCAAACGCCGAATTTGCTTTCGAAGTTGGCGGGACTCACCGCTGCCTCCGCTCCCTTCGCGCCCAGGAGATTTCCGCTGCCGCCCGCCGCCGCGAGCGCCGCCGCACCGGAAATCTTCAGAAAGTTTCTCCGGCTCATACTGAGATCAATTTTACTGTTCATGGATGACTCCATCGGTTTTTCCGTTTATTCCAATGGGGCAGTGATCTGCCCGCCGCAGTTTCAGGTTATCTGTGCATTTTCTATTTGCATTTGGCAGGCGTCGGAGAGTCCTTGGCGAATTTATAGAGGTAAGAATAAATATCTTTAATACCCTTGGGCGTGGCCTTTTCCCATTCCGCCTTGCAGGCATACGTGTCGGCTTTTTCCGGCGCAAATGCCGCCGTCCATTCGGTCATGGTGTAGGTTGAAGGCTCAAGCACATTTGCCTGCTGGGGGCCGGTGGCGTTTTCCATGTGACAGGCGCGGCAATTTTTCCTGAACAGGTATTTTCCTTTTCGGTAATTTCCGCCCGCCATGGCGCTCCCCAGAAAACCCAGAATCAATGTTCCCATCAGGATAATTCCAAAAATCTTTTTCATGTTGTTTCCCTCCTTAAAAATAAATTCCGTCTAAACCCGTTATTTCCAAAATATTGATCACATGACAGTAACGTCATTTCTCCAGAGGGGCAGCAAATAGCGTGCCAAAAAACATTTTTGTTAAATATTGGCCATAAGCCATTGAATTTTATAAACACATAGCGCCTGAATCACAATTTTATGGGGACCTCATCTGTTAACTTTATGGTTTACAGGGAACCATCCGGCAACATCTTAATGCCAATCTTCGGGACCTTTTAGAAGCATGCATAGACGGGAAAGCCATTTTTGGTGTATAAACCCCTTCGGGTCCGGACATTTTTACATGGCGGAGGATAGAAACAATGGCCAAAAACCTCGATGATCTGACCACGGAACAGCTCTCACTGCTGCTCAACGGACTTCCCCTTTTGAGCCAGGCCTTCTGGGGGCCTTCCGAACAGTGGTGTCGGGAGATGATTCGCGCAGTCGAAACGAAAGAATTGGAGAACCTGGGAGAATTGGCATGCCTTGGTGATGCCACCCACACAATGGTTTCCTATATAGAAAAATTTAGCGATTCAAGCCATTTTTATAAAATACTTGAAGCGGATTATGTACGGTTGTTTGTGAGCGCCCGGGGCGGCATCACCGCATCCCTTCATCAGTCCTCCTATGAATCGGAAGACGGGAGGCTCATGGGACGTCCTGCAAAAATGATGGCAGAAAGGCTGAAAGCCTCCGGACTGGCCCTCCCGGGAGAAGGCGCCGTTCCCGCGGATCATCTGGCGGTGGAAATTGAATACCTGACCCTGCTTCTTGAGGGCGCCTATAGGGAAGGGGATGAAGGTTTGCTTAAAGCGGCACAGGGTTTTGCGGCAACAGAGCTCAAACCCTGGCTGATACAATTGGCCGAAAGGCTTGAAACGGAAAAAGAACACCCCTTTTATCCCGCCGCTGCCGGTCTGCTTCTCGCCCTGGTGTCCCTGGTTGGGGGTTGAACGTCAGGAAGATAAAATGGTCAGGATTGTTCACCCGGTGTTGCCATGGCGCGCCGAATGTGCTAACAGTGTTAACTTAACAGGTTTACAGTCACCCCTTTGGATTTTTTAAAGAATGGATTTATCGAAATATTGGAAAACCATTGTGGATACCCTTCAGGATGGACTGATGGTGGTCGATGCCGCAGGGACCATTGTGGCCATGAACCCAGCCGCGGAAAAACTCACCGGGTACCGGACTGGAGAACTGGTTGGGCATAATTGCGGCATTTTAAACTGTACGGGCTGTCAGGTTCTCGATCAGGAGAAGGGGCACCCTTTCTGCAGCCTCTTTGCCACCGGTGCGGTTCGGGAAAAACAGTGTCTGATTACCAACAAGGAACAGCGGGCCGTGCATGTGATGAAAAACGCCTCGGTATTAAAGGACGATGACGGCCATATCATCGGCGCTGTTGAAATGTTTACCGACCAGTCAGAGCTGGTGCACAAACAGATGGAGGTGGACTCTCTTCGAAAGACCTGTCACCTTGAAGAAGGCTTCCACGGCATCATCGGCAGATCAAACGCCATCCAACGTGTTTTCGACCTGGTGGAGAGCGTCGCCCCCACCGCGGCCCCGGTGATGATCCTGGGTCAAAGCGGCACGGGCAAGGAACTGGTGGCACGCGCCATTCACGAGGTCAGTCCCCGCCACAACGAGCCTTTTATCAAAGTCAACTGCGCCGCCTTAAACGAGAGCCTCCTTGAAAGCGAGCTTTTCGGCCATGAAAAGGGCTCTTTCACCGGGGCCGAACGTCTCCGCATCGGCCGGTTTGAAGCGGCCCACGGCGGCACCATTTTCCTGGACGAGATCGGCGACATTCCCCTCTCCACCCAGGTAAAACTGCTGCGGGTGCTGGAAGAAAGGGCGATCGAACGTGTGGGCGACCACAAACCCATTGCTGTGGATGTGAGGATTCTCACCGCCACCAACAAGAACCTGGAAGAACTCATCCGCGAAGGGTCTTTCAGGGAAGACCTCTATTTCCGCATCAGTGTTTTCCCCCTGTCCATCCCGACACTGAAGGACCGCCGTGACGACATTCCGGTCATCGTTGAAAGCTTCCTGGAACAGCACGCCTTGAAAGTGGGGAAAACCGTAACGGGAATTCACCCTCACGCCATGGAAAAACTGCTCAATTATGACTGGCCCGGAAACGTTCGTGAATTGAAAAACGCCATCGAATATGCCTCGGTACTCTGCACGGGTCCAGTCGTGGAGGTGCAGCATCTGCCACCCAGAATCGGTTTGCCGCCTTCAGGGGATTCGCTGCCCGGGAAAATCGCTGACGGGAATGGCCAACGGGAAAGTTTTCTGAAACTTCTTCGGGAATGCCACGGCAATCAGTCTGAAGTTGCAAGACGCCTGGGAGTGAGCCGCGTTACCGTCTGGAAACGGATCAAAAAGTTCGCAATCGATTTGAAAACCGAGCTGTAAGCCGTCACCCTGCCCCCTAGAAAATCCAAAAACCTTTCTCTTTTCCGGATGGTAGGCTATTTGCGGTTCGCCACCACATGAATGGACTCGGTGATCCATCGGATCTGTTTCCCGGCCAGTTCTTGGGTGAGATACCGCCGGATTTGCTCCACCTGGTCCGGTGTGAGTAAAGCCGCCAGCCGTTCCCGGTAACTGGGCCGGACCGGCGTGTCTGGGGGCTCATGTGTTTCCGGGAACCAGCGGGAAAGCACGGGGTCCGTCACCAGTATTTCAATGGCCGTTTCTTCAACGTGAAAATGACCCGTTAGGAGCCCGGCCCGGTCAAAGGCACAGGTCAGATCGTCTTGGGTCCAGTTCACCATGGGGTCAGTGGAATCTTCATAGATGGTTTCTTCTGCGGCAACCCATTTTTTCACCAGGTTCCCGTCCAATCCTTCGGGGTCCACCAGGTCATAAATCCTTTGGCCGCCGCGGGGGAATCCTTCAACCATGGATATGATGCCATCAGGGGCCAGCATTTGCGCCATCGCTTCAACCGCCGCATCCTTATCATGAATTGAAAGAAGCACGTTACGACCCACCAGTGCATCAAAACGCACCCGGCCCTCCCCTTCGGATGACACCAGTTCCCGAATTTTTTCCAAAGGGCCCGCCATGATCACCGGACGATCCATAACATTTAGTCTTAATGCCTGTGCACGCAATCCCGTGGCCGTTTGTTCATCCTCGGCCAGGGCCCAGACGCTCCCCTCGGGGGTGCGCCGAACCGCTTCCCACGTGAGCAGACCGGTTCCGGCTTTGAGATCCAGCACGATCCCGTGGCGCTCGATTTCCGCCGCGGCCAATATCCGGTCTCTGATCCGGGCAAGATTTGTTCCATTCTGGTTGATGGTTCGCTGGAGCCACCGGTCCCGAGCCCGGTCCTCCGGTGAAAAAGTGAGCACTTCCCGGGGAGCCGCAATCCCCCCCTCAACCATTGCCGCCAGTTGGGCTTCCCGCCGCTGATTGACGGCAAGAGAAATACCCTTTTCGTACCCCTGACCGGACGGATGGTAGAACACCTTTCCCTGAAGCGCGTCCGGAAGATACTGCTGGGCTGTCCAGTGGTCCCGGTAGGCATGGGGATAGAGATACCCTTCGCCATGGCCAAACCCTTTTTTGTCCCGGCTCGCGTCTTTCAAATGCGACGGGACCTCCGTCTTCCCTTCCTTTTCCACCGCGTGAAGGGCATCGAAAAAGGCCAGTGCGGAATTGCTTTTGGGCGCCGTTGCCAGATAAAGGGCTGCTTCCGCCAAATGGAACCGTCCTTCCGGCAGTCCCACCCGGTCAAAGGCATCGGCACATGCGGTGACCACCCCGATAGCATGGGGGTCAGCCAACCCCACGTCTTCACCGGCCAGTATCAGCATTCGCCGAAACATGAACCGGGGATCTTCACCCGCATAAACCATCTTTGCCAACCAGTAGAGCGCCGCATCCGGGTCGGAACCCCGCAACGACTTAATGAAGGCGCTGATGGTATCGTAATGGGCATCGCCGTCCCGGTCGTACAGGACGGACCGCCGCTGAATGCTCTCTTCGGCCACTGCCATATCGACCAGAACAGCCCCATGGTCGTCGGGAGGCGTGGTTTCAACAGCCAGTTCCAGGGCGTTCAGTACGCTCCGCGCATCGCCACCGGCCACGTTCACCAGGTGGTCAAGAGCATCCGGATCAAGCTGCACCTTCAACTTCCCATACCCCCGTTCCGGGTCTGCCAGGGTCTGAAAGGCAATCATACGAAGGTCTTCGGGGCCCAGGGGCTCCAGGCGAAAAATGCGACTGCGGCTTACCAGGGGCGGGTTCACGGAAAAATAGGGGTTTTCGGTGGTGGCACCCACCAGAATCACAGTGCCGTTTTCCACCCACGGCAGCAGCGCATCCTGCTGAGACTTGTTCCACCGGTGAATTTCATCCACGAACAGAATCGTCCGGCGGTTACGCTCATCCCTGCGCTTTCGGGCCCCTGAAATGGCCTCCCGAAGGTCCTTCACGCCGGTCAAAACAGCGTTTAACGGGATGAAACGGCTGCGGGTGGTATTGGCAATGACCATTGCCAGGGTGGTTTTTCCGGTTCCGGGAGGGCCGTGAAAGATGATGGAAGAGAGCCGATCCGCTTGGATGGCCCGGCGCAGCAGGCGACCCGGGGCCGCAATGTGCCCCTGCCCCACGAATTCATCCAGGGTCCTGGGCCGCATGCGGGCGGCCAGGGGGGAATACCCTTTGGAATTTTGTTGACTCATACGCCGATTTTTTCCCCTGCCAGAACGGCGCGATCCCCGCCGGCCTTTTTGGCTTCGTACATGGCAAGGTCAGCTCTCATTTGAAATTTGTCCGCTTTTTCTCCTTCAACCAGCTGTGCCACACCCACACTCATGGTCACAGGGCGCAGTTTATCTCCCATATAAGCCATTTTAAGCGGCCACTGCCTTTTGAATTCCGCCATGAACCGATTCATAACCAAGCCTGCCTCTTCCCGGTCCGTTTCAACCAGCAAAACCCCGAATTCGTCACCCCCGAGCTGAAAGGCATTGTCCGTGGTTCGAAACACCAATTTAATACATTGCGCCACAAAGCATAAGATGTTATCCCCCTCCTGGTGCCCGTAGGTATCGTTGAAGGGTTTGAAATTGTCCAGGTCAAAAACGGTCAGGCTCAACGGTCTTTGGTAACGAACCGAACGCTCCATCTCATCCTTGAGGGTGGTATGAAAATGCCGCCGGTTGAAAAGGTTCGTTAGGCTGTCCGTGATGGAACGTTTTCGAAGCTCTTCCTCCATTTCTTTCC
>JAERTK010000047.1 GCA_016844935.1 Desulfobacteraceae bacterium
GCCAAGTCCCGCCCCGCCGTCTGCCAACCCCACGGGCATGCAGTGCATCAGACTGACCGTGTATAGAAACACGCCCATGGGATGGTCCAGGTTTTTGGCCAGGTCGCTTTCGGCGGCTATATCCACCATGGAGAATACGCCGCCATCCTTCAGGATTGCATGGATCCCTTCAAGGGCTTGCACAGGTTGTGTCTGGTCGTGAATGGCATCAAAGGCGGTAACATAGTCCAGCGAACCTCGTAGTTTTCTGTCTTCTGTTAGTGTCGCACAATCTCTTTTTTGAAAGATGATGTTCCCGAGGTTTTTCTCTTCTGCCATGGATTTCCCTTTTTTAATGACGGTTCCCGAGATGTCGATGCCCAGGAAACGGCTTTTCGGAAAGGCTTCGGCCATGAGTATCAGCGCGACCCCCTCCGCGCACCCGATGTCGCAAACAGAGATGCCTTCCCGCAATTTTTTGACCATTTCTCCGTTTTCAACCGATGGCAGAAACTGGCTGATCAGAACCTGACGGTGTTTGGCATCCGCCAGTTCCGTCATGAATCGGTGAAATCCCGGATACATTTCATAAGGGATGCCGTAGCCCGTCCTGAATCCGCTCTCAACCGCCGTGAATACGGTGGCGGTGAGTAGCGGTATTTCCTGCGTATAGACCCCCATATTGTTGTTTTCCGCCCGCCGGGTGATCAGGTTCGCGTGGGCCTTCGGCAACTGGAACCGGTTCTGTCCGTCACGGTCTTTAATGAGATCGACAATACCGCCAGTCACCATGATGCTGAGCCATTCCAGTACGTACCGCTCGTTTAACCCGGCTTCTTTTGCAATGGTTGAAGCCGGTTTTGGGGTTTTCAGCGCGTCCATGATATCGAACAGCCGGGCTCTGTATCCAATCCCCATGGCCAGGTTCAAAGCGCCGTAGTTTAAAATATCCGTCAGTTTTTGAGAAAAGTCCTTCTGATTGTACTTCGTTTGTGGGCCCATTGATTGTTCCTCGATACTTTTTTGAAAAGTTCAATTCTGCACCATCTTACAAATTGATAAAGAATTTTCAATATACTTTCTTGCGAAAATTGCATAATTTCAAAAACCGGTGTGTGGAAATGCACTGGCGGTATCTTTTGGGAAGCATAGCAGACGTGGGTGGCGGAAAGAAAGGGAGATGGCGGGATGAGTGCGATGGTTATCTTGATCATGGGGGTTTCCGGATGTGGCAAGACCACCGTGGGCAAACGTGTGGCCAGGTTGCTCAATATCCCCTTTCTGGATGCAGATGATCTCCATCCGGCTGCCAATATTCAAAAGATGGAAAAAGGTCTTCCCCTGACGGACGAAGACCGGGTTCCCTGGCTGAAAAAGGTGGCGGAAAAGATGGCCAAACTGGAAGGGCAGGGGAGTGGGGTGGTGGCCTGTTCTGCCCTAAAGGAACGATATCGACAGGTTCTCACAAGCGATTCATCCTTCCCCATTCTGCTGGTGTACCTAAAGGGAACGCGGGATGTCCTTTACCGGCGGTTGCGCCAGCGCAAAGACCATTTCATGCCTCCGAATTTGCTGGACAGCCAGTTGAAAACCCTGGAAGAGCCTCGAAATGCCTTAACCCTCTCCATTGAACTTACCCCTGAAATTATCTGCAACAGGATCATTCAGCAAGCTGCCCGGCAACAAGCATCTTGATGTCCCCAGCCTCACTCCTTGTTTTTCAACCAGAGCACCTGGTAGGGGTCCAGGTCCAGGTCCAGAATGTCCCCGTCGGCACTAAGCGGTTGCTCTGACAGGATATCCAGCCAGGATCTCGCATTCAATCCCTGTTGGGAAAGGTCTATTGTGATCTGCTGGTCCCGGGAAGTGATGTTGGTAACGCAGAGGATCTGTTCTTTTTCATCGATACTGGTACGCACCAGTGTGAAAAGGGCGTCCGAGACCTTCAGGATCCGTTGTTCCGCGTTGGGATGAAATGCTTTTTCCCGGGCTCTCAAGGCGACCATGTCGCCAAACCCATAGGCGATTTTGTGGGTGGATGTATCCGGGTCGTCAAGGGTTTGATATAGACTCTCTTGATCAAAGCTGCGCCGGCTGATGCTTCGGGTCTGCCCTTCGTCCAGAACCGCATCGGCATCGTTTTTGGAGCCGAAAAGACCGTGCAGATAGATACCCGGGACTCCCATCATGACAAGCGCAATGGATCTGGAAGCGAGAAACCGCTTGATTTTAAAATCCATGGTTTCATCGCAGTCTTCCCGGTTCAGGGCGCTGTACCAGGTGCTGTTTAATTCATAGGGGCTGGTGGTGCCGTCGCCGTTATCTTTGAAAGAGATGAATCCGCCGTGTTCCACCACCCGTAGCGCCATCATCTCGATTTCTTCATCGGTTAAAATATTTTTGGCGCCCAGAACGCCGATGCCGTCATGGGAGTCCAGGATGTTGAAATAGGTGGCCGTGTCGCTCACGTGGTCCAGTGACATGGCCCATTTCGTCAAGGCTGCCGATGACCCGGTCTGGAAGGTGTGAAGCACCAGGGGGGGGAGTGCGAAATTGTACACCATCTGGGCTTCATTGTGACCATTGCCAAAATACTGAATGTTTTCCATGTGAGGAACATTGGTTTCCGAAACCAAGCCCACACGGGGCGCCACAGCATTCAAAATATCCCTGAACAACTTGATAATTGTGTGGGTTTCTTCCAGATGGGCGCAGGTGGTGCCCAGCTCCTGCCAGAGGTAGGTGATGGCGTCCAACCGGATAAGATCGGCACCCCGTCGCACATAAAGCAGCAGGATCTGCGCCATTTTGAGCAGCACCTCGGGGTTTTTGAAATTCAAGTCAATCTGGTCCCGGCTGAAGGTGGTCCACACGGAGCGGGTTCCGTTCAAGGTGTTGAAAGCGGAGAGCAATTCCGAGGTGCGCGGCCGCAGAATAAGGCTCAGGTATTCCTCGGAAATGGCGGTTTTGGTGGAGAAAACCGTAAAAAAATCCTGGAAACTCGGGTTGCCATCCAGAAATTCCTGGAACCATCGGCTCTTGGAAGAAATGTGATTAAAAACCCCGTCAAACATCAGCTTTGTGGAAGATTTCAGATGCAGGATATCGTCCCAGGTTCCCAACCTGGGATCCACTTCCTCAAAATCGGTGACCGAAAAACCCCGGTCTGACGAATAGGGGAAAAAAGGAAGAATGTGCAGGGTGTTGATGGCGCCTTTTAAATATTTCGTGAAATCTGCCAGAATTTCGAGGGGCTTTCGGTTTTTACCCTGAATCAGGTCGCCATAGGTAATGAGGATCACGTCTTTTTCCGTAAACCGCTCATGGGCGTTGAATGTCTCCTCCATTTGAATCATGTGGGGGGTCTTATAGGCGTAATAGACCTTCATGATCCTTTCAAGTTCCTTAAAGCAGACGCGGGCCTCTTGTTCACCGTATAGAAAGGTCAGCCTTTCCTGTATTTTTTCTTTGAATTCTTGCGGGATTTCAAAAATATCGCGGCCGTAATCCGGTTCCAGAAAGTGAAATTCACTGGGGTCGCTTTTTGTTCCCTCCGGGGAGCCTGGTGTATTGTTTGTCATGCGCGATCCTCGTTAAATCAACAGTTTTCCACAAACGCTCCGGAAAATCGAAGCCCTCCAGAATCTTCTTTCATTGTGGCAAATGAAAGCAATTGCAGGAGCACTATGATTCAAAGCTTTTGATGGCGGATGCAACATCTTTAAAACATTTAAAAACTTTATCCAGGTGGGTCATTTTTAGGAGATTGAGAATAAAGGGCGACGCGCAAGCCAGACGGACATCCCCCTGATTGGCGCGGGTGGCGGCAATGCGGGAAACCAGCGCTCCAAGCCCGCTGGAGTCCATGAACTCCGTTTGTTCCATGTTAATGACCAGACAGGTTTTTCCCTCGTCTACCAGACGATTGATCATTTTCCTGAAGTCGTCCGAAATGTTTGCCTCC
>JAERTK010000048.1 GCA_016844935.1 Desulfobacteraceae bacterium
GCCGCGCCGATGACACAGACAAGGGTGCCTATGAGGATCAGATATTTCCATTTCCAAAGGACCTTGAGGTAGTCCATGAGCTCGATTTCATCTTCGAATTGATCATATTTCTGAGGTTCAATTTCCATTTTTTGTCCTTCACTCATTTTTTAAATATTTGATGATTGACGTCTTGAATTCTTGGAAATCCCGGCGATTATTTCTCAAGATCCCCACAACAATCTCCGGGTCTATTATTTCATAATCGTGCACAACGATATTTCGAAACTTGGCCATTTTTTCGAATGAGTCCAAATGTGATCTGCTCAAGATACCGTTTTCCACCAGTATCCGAAAAGTGTCCGCGTATGTATCCGGCACTCTCAATTTTTCGTTCGCTATGACGTGTCCGCTGATATCCAGGCAGGTTTCGATCATCATCTGAAGGGTCCGTTCCACGATCCTCTGCACCTTCCAATCACCGGCATAAGCCTTCACCGTTATGGCCGTATATTCCTCAATCTGCTTGAGATATTCGTCCAGGGCAGATAGCTTCCGAAGGATAAGACTGTTATCAACCATGCAGGTATTTCTCTTCAAGAATACGGTTTTCGATTTTGGAAAAGTCGAAATAAGTTCGCATGGTGCGAGATTCAAACGTGTGCCGGGCGTAAGGGACGTTATCTGCCAGATTTTTTTTTGTCTGGAGGATCTTCATTTTCAGGGTTAACGGGGCGGTGTTTAAGATGACAAGATCGAGTTTATCGGTTTTAAGGATATCCATGAGATCGCCCAGAATTTGAAATCGCACATCTGTGATCCTTTCCTCTGTCACATAGACGGCGATATCAATGTCGCTCAAGTGGGTTGCCCTGTTTTCTGCCACACTACCGAACAGATAGGCAAAGGCAATGTCTTTTCGGGCTTTGAGGTAGTTTTCCGCTTGGATTAGATGGTTTTTTTTTGGCACGGATTTCGCTGTTTTTTCATGAAGGTCTCGCCGCATATAGCTCCGCCCTTTCGGTTACATGCCGAGGCATTTGACAAAGGGATTTTTTTAATTGGAATATCGCTATTATTAGTTCGAGGCTACTAATATAAAATGGCGCGCCGGAAGTCAATTACCAAAAAGACATTACTTTTTTTAGTGGTACGTTCGCTGCCTTTGCAGCTGGTTTTAGACCGTTCCCGTTGCCTTCAAAGAGGAGAACCACATCAAAGAAGTCTGCATCATAGTCAACCAGATTCTCGAAAGCCCGGCATTGACCCACCAGCATCAAGCTCAGGTCTTTTTCTTCGATAACGGTATCAATCAGATCTCCCGCCAGCGAAGGGCCTACGAAAAAGACGCGGTAATGTTTTTCGTTCTCGAAGGCACTCAGTCTTTCCGCTAATTTGTCTTTAATATCCCCGTATTCCTTCAGTTTTTGTATGACAAATCTAGCCGCCATGGTGGACTTTGCTTCAAGCCCTTTGGGGGTCAGACGGTAGACATAGCTGATTTTTTTGGGGGTTTTGGTGAAATTGGTCACTTTGACCAACCCCTTTTCCAGGAAACTTTTGAGTACGTAGTTGACCTGCCCCAGACTGATGCCCGCGTGATCGGCCAGATCGCGTTGGGTGCTGATGGTCTCTCTGCCGAGGGCATCGAGTATGGGGAAGTCTTTTTCTGACGGTTCCATTAGGCTTTTGGGTGCTGGAGTGTTTTGTTCAACCTTGAACATTGTTCATAGATTGAACTGACAGGTTTGTCAAGGGGAAAGATTTTGGCGGGGAGGAGAAGACCTTATATTTTAAACCTTTATACCTTCACGGATTTTGTCCACCACGTAATCCTGCATTTCGCGGGTTAGCTCAGGGTACACGGGCAGGGCGAGGGTGTGGTTTGCGGCATATTCGCTATTGGGGAAATCGCCTTCCCGGTGGCCGAGGTCTTTAAAACAGGCCTGCATGTGGAAGGAGACCGGGTAGTAGATTTCGGTGCTGACGTTGTTGTCGGCCAGGAATTTCCTCAGTTCGTCCCTGTTTTCGGGAACTGAGATCACGTATTGGTTGTAGATGTGGTGGTTTCGTTCATAAGCGACAAGAGGCGTTTTGACGTCGAGGTCCCCTAATTTTTCATCATAATAGGCGGCGTTCTGCTGCCGCATGGTGTGCCATTGATCCAGGTGCGGCAGTTTCACCGAAAGGACTGCTGCCTGTATGGGGTCCAGGCGGAAATTGCCGCCGATCATGGCGTGGTAATATTTGGGTTTGGCGCCATGGTTTCGGAGCATCTTGAGTTTTTCGTTTAATTCCGGGTCATTGGTGACCACCATGCCGCCGTCTCCGATGCCCCCCAGGTTTTTGCTGGGAAAGAAGGAAAAGCACCCCAGGGCACCCATGCTGCCCGCTTTTTTGGGGCCGGATGATGAGGGGTATTGGGCACCGATGGCCTGGGCCGCGTCTTCCACGATGGGGATATTGTAGGCATTGGCCAGGTGGTAGATGGGATCCATTTGGGCGCACTGGCCGTAGAGGTGAACGGGGATGATGGCTTTGACGCGGTGCGTTTCATCAGGATGGGTTTCAAACCATTGTTTCAGGGCATCGGGGCTCATGTTGTAGGTATCTGGGTCCATGTCCACGAACACCGGTTTTGCGTTCAGTCTGGCGATGACGCCGGCGGTGGCGAAGAAGGAGAAGGGGGTGGTGATCACCAGGTCGCCGGGTTTGATATCCAGGGCCATGAGGGACACCAGGAGGGCGTCGGTGCCGGAAGAGACACCTGTGCCGTATTTTGCACCCGTATAAGCCGCAATTTCATCTTCAAGGGCTTCTACCTTGGGGCCCATGATGTAGCGGGTGGAGTCTATGACCTCGATGACGGCATTTTTGATATCGTTTTCAATTGTTTTTAGTTGGGCATTGATATCGAGCAGTGGGATTTTCATGTTGTTGTCCTTTATGGGGTGGTATTTTTTTGGCACGGATTTCACGGATTTCACGGATTTTCATTCACCCGGCTTCCGATATACCCGGGGCGTTCGCAGATGAGGGCGTCGATTTCAGCGCTTTTCTCGCTCATGAAGCGCATCATGCGTTCTGATTTGGCCCTCAGGAGGGTTTTGTCCTGCTGTTCGATATCATGGCCTTTGATGAGCATGTCGTTTTCGAACAAAAAGGATACGATGGTGTCGTCCGCATCCAGTTGAACGTCGAATTCCTTTTGCAGGTAGTTCAGCCAGTAGGCGTATTCATGGGGGTGTTCCAGGTGCTCCCCGGGGATGCCCACATCGAAGCTGAGGGGTTTTGCCAGGCCAGGCATGAGTTTAGACCCACCCAGGTAGTCCAGCACGTGGGCCAGTTGGTGTATGAGGGCGCTGTCGCTGATATCAGGGGATATGGCCAGGTAGAGGTGGTCCGGGTCGGTCACTTTGGTCTTGAATATATTGATCAGAATTCCACCGGTTCCTGTTCCTTCCGATTCAGGCCGCCGGGCGTCTGCCAGGTCGAGATCCTTGTAGGCGGCCAGGTCAATGAATTTGACGCCGGCTGATGATCCTGTTAGTTTCTGGATATCGAGCCCGTCCAGCACCTCGCGGGAGCGGCCGTAGGAGACCTCAGGGAGGCTCGTTATGCGGGCGCTGTCCTCGGGGGAGAATTCACCGGCGGCGGTTTCCTGGGTCA
This sequence comes from Desulfobacteraceae bacterium, assembly GCA_016844935.1. GTDB lineage: Bacteria > Desulfobacterota > DSM-4660 > Desulfatiglandales > Desulfatiglandaceae > NaphS2. Next base: position 3,649 of record JAERTK010000048.1, read on the forward strand.
GTTGGTCTTCTTTGCCGAGATGGCAGCGTTTGAATTTTTTGCCGCTGCCGCAGGGGCAGGGATCGTTACGTCCGACTTTGTCCATAAAATTCATTAATCCTCAACTATTCGGTCCTTCAACGCATCATATGACCAGCAGGGAAGCGGGCTCGTGGTGCCCGTCTGCGGGTTCATGCTGTTTCGGTAGGAGGCTTTGATTTCCTGGGTTTTCATCATGTGGTCCCAACCCCTCTGAAAGTACGCGCAATCATCATTAAAGCATACCCACATAAACTCAGACCCCCAGGTGGAATCGGGGGGAACCAGCCATTTTTTCATTTCAGCATCGCAGTGGTTGCATTTGGGTGTTTCCTGATCGGTCATGATACTCTCCGTAAGAAAAAAAGAAAACCAAACCCCCAAAAAGACAATCCTGCCGGGGATTTGGTTTTGTATGTTAAATTAAAGTGTTCCCGGCAATCAACCGATGGCCGCCTGAATCACGCCTTCCGGCGGGATGACATTATAGTTGAACGCGGCATCTTTTTTCATATCCATGCCGAAAGCAACGGCCATCAACTGGGTCAGGTAAAGGATGGGCACATCAAAGTCCGTGCCGTATTTGTCGTTGATGCGGCCCTGGTATAGCTCCAGATTCATGGCGCACATGGGGCAGATGGTGGAAATGACCTGGGCGCCGTGGTTAAGGGCGTCTTCCAGGATGTTCTTGACAAGCTCCATGCAGTAATCCATCTCCGGCAGAAAGATCCCGGACCCGCAACACTTGATCTTGTTGGGAAAGGGAACTGCTTCAGCCCCCAACGCCTCGATGAGGTGATCCTGGACCTTCGGCTTATTGACGCTGTCATATTCCCCATAGGGCCTGACCGACTGGCAGCCCACGTAACCGGCCACTTTGAGCCCGTTTAGCGGCTTCGTCACCTTTTCTTTGATTTTATCCACACCGATGTCGTTATAAAGAATGTCCTGAAGGTGCCGCACATTCAGGTTACCGTTATATTTGAGATCCCCTTCCGCCAGGCAGGCGTTCACCTCGTCCAGCAGTTTGGGGTCCTCCTTGATTTCGTGGTTTACCTTGACCATTTGAACATAGCACGAACTGCAGGGGGCCACCACGTCATAACCGCCCTCGGCTTCGGCAATGGCTAGGTTCCGGGCGTTCAAGACCTTGATGGCCAGATCTCCGGCACCCGCATAGGATACGCTGGCGCCGCAGCAGTTCCAGTCTTCTATCTCCAGGAATTCTATGCCAAGCGCTTCACAGGGGGGTTTCAGGGAAACCAGAAAATTGGCGCCACTTCCTTCCAGGCTGCATCCCCAATAGAGAAAATACTTCATCATACCGCACCCCCTTTCTCCAGCACTTCCGCCTTGTCCAGCATCTTCTTGAGGGATTTGATCCCCTTGATCTTCCTCTCGGGCAACAACTTCATGCGATGGTGAAGCAGCAATTTAATGCCGATATCCATGAAGTTGAGCATTGCTTTGATCCCTTCCATAAAGCCGCCGGCAAAAAACACCCGCCTGGGCAGGTCCTTTTCATCCACGCGGCCGATCCGGTACACCTGGTTCCAGAATTCCTTTCCGAACCGGGCCGTTTCCACCCGCGGCATATAACCCTTGGTCAGGGCATAGTGGGCCAGCCCGTGCATGACGTCGATCACGGGAATAGACCTGGGGCACTTGACCGCGCAGGTATAACAGGATGTACACAGCATGATGGCCTCGCTGCCGAGAACCGCTTCTCTCTTTCCCGCACGAATGAGCGAGAAAATCTGCCTGGGCGGATAGTCCATGTGTTCCCGCAAGGGGCACGATGCTGCGCAGACACCGCAATTCATGCACATTTTGATTTCATCCCCAGAATGCACATTCTGGAAGACCTCCTCGGCAAAGGAGGGATTGTAGCCCACTGAATTTTCCATAAACAAACCCCTTTGATACAGGTATCAGTTGTCAGTTGTCAGTTGTCAGTTGTCAGGCTAACACCCAATCACCGAGTTCTTTACCAGCCTTTGTACGGGTTGGGGCCCACTTCTTCGATGGTTTTCATGAAATCATCGATGATCTGGGGGATTTTTCCATAATCCGTAATGCCCACTTCCACAAACTTCACGCGATCCGACTCCAAAGCCAGACGGTCCAGGGTTTCGGAGACTTTGCTCAAACGCGTGTTGGCCAGTTCACTCCCCTTAACGAAGTGGCACTGGTAATCGTCCCCGTGGCGGCATCCCATGAGCAAGATGCCGTCGATGCCCCTTGACAGGGAGTCGGCAATCCAGACCAGGTTCATGGAACCGAGGCACCGCATGGAGACAAACCGCACATAGGGGCTCCACTTCATGCGTTTGATACCCGCCATATCGAGCGCCGGCAAGGCGTCATTTTCGCAGATGAGACAGATGACCCTCGGTTTTTCCTCGTCCTCTTCCGGGACGTTGACCGATTTGATAATGTTGCCGATCATGCCTACGGAGTAATTCTTAAAGGAAATGATTCTTTCCGGGCACGCACCCATACAGATCCCGCAACGGCGGCACCGGGTGGGGTTAGGGAGCGGATTGGCTTTCTCGTCTTCGTTGATGGCCCCGAAGGGGCACTCTTCCGTACACCGTTTACATTGGGTACATCGGTTCATGTTGAATTCGGGGTAGGTCATGTCTCCCGCCCTCGGGTGAACCGCCTTCCCTTCCGCGGTCAATTCGGAACACTGGATGGCTTTCATGGCGGCGCCGGCCGCATCATCTAATACCTTGGCCGTTTCCATGGGTCGTTTAACGCATCCAGCGCTGTAAATGCCGGTTCGTCTTGTTTCATATGGAAAGCAAATAAAGTGTGAATCGGGGAATCCGTATTTCAGGGTGGGCAACTCCGGACCCTGTCGATATTCCAGGTTCAAGGCGTTGTTGGCAAAGAAACCGGAATCGGGAACCACCTCGAGCATACCGTCCTCATCCGCGCCTTCCGCATCAGCGGGCGCCTTGATTTTGGGGGCTACTTCCGGCTTTGAAGCCGGGACCATGCCCACAGCGAGTACCACCAGGTCCAATTCTTCAATCTTGACTTTCTCGCCCAGGAGCTCATCATCCGCTTCCACGAAGAGCTTTCCACCGGCTTCACCCACTTCCGTGGCCGCACCCCGGATGAAGATGTTACCATCTTCCTGGGCTTTGCGGTAGAAATCTTCCGCCTGCCCCACTGTACGAACATCCTTATATAAAACATAGCTCACAGCTTCGGGATCCTGCTCTTTCAGGTAGGTGGCCTGTTTCATGGAAACCAGGCAGCACGCACCTGAACAGTAGGGAAGATGCTCCTGATCCCTTGAACCGGCACACTGGATAAACAGTACGTTTTTTACCGGTTTTCCGTCGGAAGGACGGATAATCTTTCCGGCGGCCGCCATTTCCTCCATTTCAACATTGGTGATGACGTCCTTGGTCAGGCCATACCCCAGATGCCCCAGCTTGTTGGCGTCATAGGGAACCCATCCCGTGGCCTGCACAATGGACCCCGCCCGTTCGTTGACCACATCACCGTCATTTTTGATGTCCACGGAAAATAAGCCGGGTGCACCGCTGATTTTTTCTACGGTGGAAGAAGTGTAGACCTTTATTTTGTCTTCCGCTTCCACTGCCTGGATCAATTCTTCCGCACCGGTATCGGAAAGCTCTTTATAGGGGAGGGTGACGGTCTTTTTCATTTTACCCAGGAAACCGCCCAAGCTTTCTTCCTTCTCCACCAAAACCGCGTTGGAACCGGCTTTAGCCGCCTCAAGGGCCGCCGTCATACCGGCCAGACCACCGCCCACCACCAGCACGTCTTTGGAATATTCCTCTTCAGCCTTGAAAGGCTCCGGCGGCAGGCTGTCTTTGGCCTTGGAACAACCCATGCGCAGGTTGTCTTCCGCCAGTTCCTGGGTGTTTTCCTCCTTGGGAGGCATGACCCAGGCCACCTGCTCTCTTAAGTTCACCCGCTCGACCACCACGCTCAAGCCAAAGTTGAATACATCGTAATTGACCCGGTAGGAACAGGCACCTATGATGACGGTGTTAATTTCCTCATCGGCAATATCTTTTTTGATCAGCTCAACACCTTCGGCACCGCACAGGCAGGGATGATCTTTAGAGACATCTATGGTGAAGTCTTCAGTCCCTTCCTCCTTGAGCTGTTCAACGTCCAGGGCATCTCCAATACCGCACCCGGTGCATATATAAACTGCTGTCTTCTTGTCCATCGAGTTACCTCCTCGCGATTGATTGGATAGCCTTCAAAGCGGATGACGTGGCGTCCTGCACGGATGAAGCAACATCCGTGGGTCTCCTGACACAACCGGCACCATATATGCCCTTCTTTTCAGGATCATTGACCACGAAACCGTATTCGTCCGCCGCCACATCGGGTGCGCCGCCTATATCGATCTTATTGGGAACCATGCCGGTGGCCAGGACCGCCATGTCAAAGGTCATGCGGAGTTGCTCGCCGGTCCGGGTATTCTCACCTTCCAGGAGCAGGTTGCCTGTCGCCTCATCCTCTGAGATGTTGGCGATCTTGCTCTTGATGAATTCGATCTTTTCGTCTTCCTGAACCATGGTGTAAAAGTCTTCCAGACGGTCCAGCGCCCGGATATCAATAAAAAAGATGCTGATATCAGCGTCCGGGTGTCGCTCCCGCACATAAGTGGCCTGCTTCATGGACGCCAGGCAGCAGATGCCGGAACAGTAGGGAAGGTAATTTTCGTCTCTGGAACCCGCACACTGGACAAAGGCGATGTTTTTGACTTCTTTGCCGTCCGAAGGACGTAGGATCTTGCCGTCAGTGGGTCCGCCGGGAGCGGCCATGCGCTCCATCATCACGTTTGTGATCACGTTTTGGTATTCACCGAACCCGTAATAATCCACGTCTTTCGCCTCGTAGGGATCCCAGCCCGCGGCCCAGACCACAGCGCCCACATTGAGGTCAAAGGTGGATTCCGCCATATCCAGCTCAATTGCGCCATACTCGCAGGCTTCCAGGCACTTCTTGCCGTCTTCGGTTTCCACAATGGAAGGATCAATCACATACCGCATGGGGAATGCGAATTCATGGGGAAGGTAGGCGGCCTTCATCTTGTCCATGCCGAAATTGAAGGGATTGTCGATTTCGGCCTCGCAGACGTCACTGCACTTGCCGCAGCAGGTACATTTTTCGTTCACATACCGGGGGGACAACTTGATGCTCACATCGTAACTTCCTTCAGCTCCCGAGATATTTGCCACTTCGGCAAGGGTGAAAAACCGGATTTTCGAATTCTGTCGCATGCGCCGGAAATTGATTTCAAGGCCGCAATTGGGCGGGCAAAGCTTGGGGAAATACTGATACAACTGGGTCACACGCCCACCCAGGTAGGGGTTCTTTTCAACCAGCACCACGTCATAACCGGCCTCGGCCGCTTCCAGGGCAGCCGTAATCCCGCTCATGCCTCCGCCAACCACCAGTATACTCTGGTTTGTCGTTTGTACATCTGCCATTGTCTCCTCCAGCGTTGATTTTTTTTGCTGTTAGTACCTTATCACCTTGTCTTCTGTCAAAGAAAACAAGAAAGTTGTCAGTTATCAGTTGGCAGTTGTCAGTAAAAGCCTGCTGGTAATAATCTATTCTCAATTATCTGAAGGAGGCTTCTGAATGCCGATCGATCCCTTCTGTTTTGAAAATAAGATCTGACAACTGATAACTGACAACTGATAACTTCGGCTATGCCGCGTTAGCTGCATTCAAACACGTATCTCGTTAATGACCACTTTTTCTGCTCAAAAAATGAGCATTGACCAGATACGGACCTGCAATCAACAAAATGCTCCAGGCATCAAAAAGACGCCTGGAGCACTGGTCAAACAAGGTTAATGATTATACACCGGGGATGTTCCACACATCTTTCTTGGACATTTCCCATTCACCGCTTGCAGGATCAAATCTGCAATTGGCGAAGCAGTGCCAGTTTTCTTCGTCCATGGTCGGCTTATCAGCACGGAAGTAGTATCCAGGCCAACGGGTCTCTTCCCGGAACAGCATGGTACGCACATGGGCTTCAGCCTGTGCCATGCGGTGCATATTTTCCCACACCCTTTCCAGTTCGTAGATACCCTCGGCAGCCAGTTTCTCGGCATCTTCCTGCAGATACACGAACAGCTCCATGGCTCTTTCAAGGTTCGACACACTGGTCTTGAAGGCCGCGGTCACGCCGCCTGCGTACTCATCCATGATCTTCTGCATACGATCCATGAAGGGGCGCCACAGGATGTAGTTGGGGTTAACGGAGGGTTCGGTGGTAAAGTTGCAGTGCTCCTGGTAGATATCCAGGGGCGCCAGAATCCTTGTTCTCAGCGCTTCCACAGCGGCCGCATCCACATTGGGCTCTTCGCCCTTTTCCACGATGTACTTAATGGCGGCTTTACCGGTAATACGACCTTCCGCATGTGAACCGGAGGAGAACTTATGGCTGGAGGCGCCGGAGGCATCGCCGGCGGCAAACAGAGCGTCCACCGTCGTCATCTGGGCATATCCCCATTTGTAAGGCGTATCCAGATCTTCAGGACCGCTCACCCATGCACCGGAAGCACCGGAGTGGGAACCGATGAAGTAAGGCTCACAAGCGGCGATTTCGGAGTGTTTCTCTTCGGGTTTGACGTTCAAGGCTGCCCAGAGATGGGCCTGGGAAATGGTCATATCCAGGAAATCTTCCCATGCTTCGGACTCCAGTTCCTTCATTTTCTTTTTGTAACCCTTTTTGTCGTCCTTGTAGGCATCGGCGATCTTGTTGATGGCCTCATCGGTCTCCATGTACAAGGGACCCAAGCCCTGATCCACGTCCAGCATACCCAGGTAATTCCTGAGGTTGGCCGGGATGGGTTTGGCCAGGCCATAAGGGGCCCAGTTATTGAGCTCTTCTTTCCTTACCGACATGTACTCGCCGCCGACGGCGCTGATGGCACGGGATTTGAAAAGCAGGAACCATGCGCCAACGGGACCGTACGCATCTTTGAATCGGACAGGAATAAAACGCACTTCCTGACAGGTCATCTCGGCACCGGCCTTGATGGTAAAATATGCACTGGAACCGGTGTTAAACGGCGGATACCAGGAACGTCCAAAACCTTCACCCACGGAACGGGGACGGAACACATGCACCGCACCACCCATGGTGGCGACCGTACATTTGGCCTTGAACACGTAGAATTTTTCTTCACGGGTGCTGAAACCGACAGCGCCCACACACTTGTTGCCGTCCAGAAGGGGTTCTACGATGAAAATACGCTCGAAAATCTCACCACCCGCATCGGCGATGGCGTTTTTGGCGGCTTCAGCGATGAGAATCTTATAGGACTCACCGTTGATCATGAGCTGCCAGCGACCTTCATGGACGTACTTACCGTCTTCATCCAACCAGATTTTGAGACCCCATTTTTCAAACAGGTGAACCGAGGAGTCCACGTGACGGGCGATGTTGTAAACCAGATCTTCACGGGAAATGCCCATGAGGTCCTGACGCACGTAACGGACGTAGTCTTCACAGGTGTTGTCGCCTTCTCTCAGGCCCACATACTGGTTAATGGCGGAAAGGCCCATGGCCACGGCGCCACTACGATCCAACGCAGCTTTGTCCACCAGGGTAATTTTAATATTGTTTTTCTTTGCCCAGTAAGCGGCTTCAGTGGCCACACCACAGGCTGAGAATCCCCCACCGAGTATCAGGAGGTCAGTGCTGACTTCTACTGTTTCAAAATTTGCCATTATAAGTTACCTCCCTTCTTTATATAGTTGGAATGTCGACGCCCAGAGATGCGGGCTCGCTCGCGAGATCTTGGCTATTGAGATCGTCATGGGAGGCATAACCGCCCAATGGATCAGCAGTTCCTTCTTCGGTGGTCCGGATGGGGAACTTAAACCTTTTCAGGCTGCCGTCACGGAATTTGACCGTCCACATGATATCTTCGGAACCGCGAAGCGGTGTACAGCTTGCGCCCAAAGGAATAAAGTCGGCATAACCACGAACATCCATGGCCTGCTGCGGACAAATTTTGACACAGCACTGGCATTCCCAGCACATGGCAGGATCACGGTTAAAGGCTTTCATCTTATCTTTGTCCAGCAACATGAGGTCGTTGGGGCAAATATACATACAAGCTGTCTTGTCCTGCCCTTTGCAACCATCGCATTTTTCTGCAATTACGAAACTTGGCATTAGTATACCTCCTGATTCAACAATTTAAATACGGTAAACGATGATACGATCAAAAACCATTTGATCTGTAAAGTTACGACGTTTACACCTCCTTTCTCTGTAATAAGGTCAAAAACCGGCCGGTTGAAGTCAATGATGGATAGCCATCAACCGAAAATCTTCATCCATATCTTACAAAATGCACCTGTTTGCCGTCTCAAAGTTGGTACTGCAAGTCAAAATCCGGCTCAGAATAGTTTGTGCATTTTGGAACAAGCACATTTATATCCAATTTTTTAGAGGTGTCAAGAAAAAATGATCAATTGTTTGAAGATTCTCAAAAAAATCGCCCCAACGACTTCTGTGGACTTGCCGGCCGGAAAACCGAAAGGAACAACTGATTGTTAATACGGATGAATCTTTATTTTCCCCACTTAAGGAATTTTATCATTTTCCCGGGACACTCACGCGTACATTTTCACGGGTTTGGAAAGCGCCCACCAAATCTCTGGGCTGGCCGGTGGATTCAACGACACTGCTCCAGAGACGGCCATTGGGATCAATTCTTTTTCGCTCTGAAACCGCCATGGGGATCGGCACATGGGTGTATTCCGAATGCCAGTACCCCACCACCATATTGGTTCGGCCGGCCATACCCGCGTGCACCGCGTTGTGCCCCAGCAACAGGCAGAAAACGGAGTCCTTGGGGTTGGCGGGAACACTGCGGATCACATAGCTGGGATCGATGTACTTCAGATGCAGTTCCACCCCTTCCCGCTGGAAATAGGCCTTGATTTCATCCCGAAGAAAAAGACCGATATCCCCGAACCGCAAGTTCCCGGACGCGTCGCATTCACCATCCCTGTTCAACAGGTCCTGACCGGCCCCTTCGGCCACCACAACCACCGCGTGAGCGGAGAGTTGGATCTTCTCTTTCAGCACCGGGAGAAACCGTTCAAGGGTAAATGACGCCTCCGGCACCAGACAGAAATTCACATCGCTGGTGGCAAGGGTCGCATAGGCGGCGATAAAGCCGGATTCCCTCCCCATCAATTTGACCAGGCCCAGACCGTTTCGCGCCCCCCTGGCTTCCACATGGGCCGCGTAAATGCAGGCACGAGCCGCTGAAACAGCAGTCTCAAATCCGAAAGACTGGTCCACGAAGGAAATATCATTGTCGATGGTTTTGGGAATACCCACCACGCCGATCTTGAGTTTGCGTCGACCAATCTCTTCACTGATGGCCTGGGTGCCTCGCAGGGTGCCGTCCCCCCCGATGGTAAAGAGAAGCCCGATGTTCATCCGTTCCAGGGTGTCCACCATGTCCGAAACATCCTGAGGCCCCCGGGATGAACCCAGAATGGTACCCCCTTTTTCATGGATATCCTCAACAATTTTGGGGTTCAGTTCCAGGGGAACGTGGCGGTATCGGGCCGAAATGCCCTCATACCCGTAACGGAAACCGAAAACCGTGTTGACCTGGTAGTGGTAATGGAGGCTCAGGACAATGGCACGAATCACATCATTCAATCC
>JAERTK010000049.1 GCA_016844935.1 Desulfobacteraceae bacterium
ATGTGATTCGCAATCAGGATAATTATCTTCGTATTGCACAATATATCGCGAATAACCCGGCACAATGGCAAATGGATAGCCTGCATCCATCAAAAATTTCGAGGAAAAAGCATGAACCGGAATGAGAAAAAGCCCCTTGTAATTTGGATAAGGAAAATACCCATTTTCATCCCGGTTTATCAAATTGCAAAAGGGAATGCTTCAACAATATCATGATGTAAAATCTGGACTGCCCCGAAGGGGCCACTTTTTCCGAGCGCAGTCTCTGAAAAAGCCTAGAATCTTAGCTTACAGTTGCCGCAGGATATCGGCGGGTTTCATCTTGCGGGTTCGTCTCCCCAGGAGATATCCGGTCGCGCAACCCACAACAAGGGATAGGGCCATGGAAGCACCGGTCAGCCCGAGGGAGACGCTCACCGGAAGCCTGACGGCTTGTGTGGCCGCTTCCGCCTTTGCCATGGCGGGCACGGGGTTCAATTCCCAGGGAACCGGAATGGAAATGGAGAGAAATCCCATGCCATAAGAGATCACATAGCCCAAGAGGATACCCAGTATTCCCCCGATAAGGGCTTGCAGAAAGGCTTCACCCATGAGTTGTTTTTGTATCTCCCCGTGAGTCCAGCCCACCGCTTTCAAAACGCCGATCTCCCTTGAACGTTCCACAAGATTGGAAAGCATGGTTTTCATGATCAGGAGCACGGCCCCCAGCAAGGCGACCACGGATGCGATCATGGAAAAGCGCCCGGAGATCATGGAGACCCCCCCCATCAATTCAAGAAATGAATCAGAACTGCTGACAGATACCCCTTTTACCGCTTCAGGGATCTGTTTCTTGACTTGATTCAACATGGACGGATTCCGCAATCGAAGGTAGAGGATGTTCACGGCATCCGGCCCTCCCTTGATCAGGTCTTGGGCATCCCCAAGGGGCAGGTAGATGTTGGCGGCCGCGACCTGGGCGCCTTCTTTGATTTCCAGAATTCCCACCGCCGCAAAGGAACGGCCGCTGATCTTGAACGTGTCTCCCAAGTGGATTGCCTTGAACTTTGCATAGTGTTTTTCCAGGACCGCTTCCCCTTGTTTTTCGGGAAAACGACCCGCCTTGAGCCATTCTTTTACCTTAACCGGTCCCAGCAGGTCCGGCTGCTCAAGGTCTACACCCATGATGGTTCGGAAACCTTGCTTCTCAAATTCCCACAACAAGAGTGCTGAGGACCTTGCGTCAATTCCTTCAATCCGAGTTATTCGGTTCAAGTCCCGGCGGGAAATGAGTTGGTTTGAAAATGGGAGGCGTATCCCTCTCATGGATGCCGGCGGCCGGCCCTTTTTCATGCTGTGCTCTCCGGCTTGTTGAACAACCAGGTCCGCCCCCAGATTCTTGAAAGGCCGGCTCACCGCCATTTTATAGGCTGTAGATACGGCGTTGATGGAGACGAAAAGGGCGATCCCAACCGCTATGCCCAATATATTCACCAGGGTCCTGTTGTGACGATGCAGAAGCTCTTTAATAATATATGGGTAATACAAATCAATCCTCAGTTTTTGTCGGTTATCTGATCAAGGACCTCTTTCAGGACCTCCATATTCCACTTACCCTGAAAAGAGGCAGGTCCTGATCCCGTTGGAAATCCTCTGAACCGGACCGGCGTGCCGTTCACCTTCAGGGTGGATTTACCGTCAATCCATAAAACCAGTGGAACATGTCCTTTTATTCCCTTTTCGGCCTTGAACCGTGCCCCTTCCTCGCTGTAGAAATCGTGCCCGGAAACGACTATCCCGTCGCCATACCCGGCAAACAGGTTGTTCAGTTCTCTCAGCGTCGGCCTGAGAGGGCCATGATTCATATAGAGGACATCAATTCGTACAGGCTCCTCGGGAAAAACACTGAGAGGGGTACTCAACAAAAACAAAGCAACGAAACACGAAACAATCATTTTTTTCATGAAATAACCTCCCCGTCCTGCATTCGGACGATTCGATCCGCGGCCTCAGCCAGGTCGAGATCATGGGTGACCATCAAAAGGGACATCCCGTTTTCCGCATGAAGATCTTTTAAAATACGCATAATAGACTCCCCTGTCTGTGAGTCCAGATTGCCGGTGGGCTCATCGGCAAAGACGATTTTGGGACTATTGACCAGGGCCCTTGCAATGGCCACCCGCTGTTTTTCTCCTCCTGACAGGGTAGAGGGCAGGTGGTCCACCCGATGATCCATCTCCATCCCATGCAGCAGATCCAGTGCCTTGTCTCGCCGGGTTTGTTCCGGCATCTTCTGAGGGAAAAGGGGAAGAACTACATTCTCCCATGCCGATAAGGTCGGGATCAGGTTGAAAGACTGGAAAATGAAACCCACATTTTCGCGCCGAAAGAGGGCCAGATCATCCTCGGATGCCGCGGTAATGTCTTTATCATTTAGGACAACGCGGCCGTTTGAGGGACGTTCCAGCCCCGAAAGAAGTGAAAGGAGGGTGGTTTTGCCGCTGCCGGATTTTCCCACAATGGCAATGAACTCTCCTGTTTCCATGGTCAGGGAGGCATCCCTGACTACGGAAAGTTCGCCATATTCTTTTCTTAGATCCACTGCTTTAAGAATCGCCTCTTTACTCATATCTGAGTACCTCCGATGGTTTGATCCGTGATATACGCCGGCTCAAAATCCCCCCCGTAATGCCACCGATGAGCATGGAAAGAATGATGCCGAAAGACCCCAGCGTCCAGGGGACCTTTACGGGTAGCCGCAATGTTTTGAAAACAGGGTCTCCGCCGCCCGGGAGGAAATGAGGGGTGGGGCTCATCTCCCACGGAATGGGAATATCGACCTGCATGAACCCTAAGATAAATGTGGCGAGAAGCGCGATTAAGAGACCTAAAATCCCCCCCGCAAGACATTGGAGGACGGACTCTCCCGTGAGCTGAGATACCACATTGCCGTTGGTCCACCCCACCGCCTTGAGGGTTCCTATTTCCCTGGCCCGTTCAGAAATGTTTCCCGCCATGGTCTTAAAAACGATCAGGATGGCGACCAGGATGGCAATCAGGGACGTGGCCAATGAGAATTTGTCTGATAAGGCGAAGAGGTCCCCCAGAAGTTTCAAGAAAGAGTCGGGGGTGGCCACACTCACGCCCTTACCCAAGACGCTTTTCAAGGCGGCGACCACATGGCGGGTATCCCTCCGGTCCGCGCGAATGAATAAAAGATTTGCGTCCCCCTTGTCGAACGGAGAGACCTTTTGGACCTGTTTGGCGGAAATCGCTATTCGTTGTGCCTCTTCCAGAGGGAGATAGACATTGGCCACCGCGATTTTCGCGGCACGAGACGCGTCCACAAGCCCCACCACCGGGTACGTTTTTTGGTCAATGGTTATGGTCTCTCCCACTTTGAGTCCCAATTGGCGGGCATAAGATATGTCCACAAGGGCCTCTTCCCTATCCTTTTTCAGGAATCTTCCCTCGGTCACATTATTTCGGAGAATCCCGGGACCAATGGGATTTTCCGTGTCAATGCCCAGGACAATGGTAAATCGGTCGGGATCGAAGACCCAGATCAGGAGGGCCCGGCCGATGTCAATCCCCTTGATCTTCCGGATTTTTTCCATCTCCTGCTTTCGGATGGTGATGGCCGAGCACGCAAAGACCGGGCCCGCGAGTTCCTCGGGGACGTCGCCGGCACGCTGCACCGTTATGTCGGCGCCGATTTCCTTAAGGGGCATGCGGGCGGCCTCGTGGTAGGCCATGGAAAGGGCATTAATGATGATAAGGAGCGCGATACCCACGGAGAGGCCTAAGACTGCCGTCAGGGTTCTTCGCCTTCGGTAATAGAGTTCTTTGATCAGGTAACGTAACCGCACCATTAACCTCCCTGTTTCGAAAACCAGTTGTTTTCCTGCTTCATACTCCTTCGCAGGATTGTGAAAAAATGCTCTTTCTGTTCGGGGTTCAGGATTTGGCGCACATCCAGGAGATGGGTGATAACCTCTCTTTGAATCTGCTCCTGGATGCCGGCCATATCTTCCCGCAGGCGCTCTATCCTTCCGGAATCAACCTCTTCCCGGCTCAATAGATACACGAGCCGCTCTCTTTTCTTTTCCGTTTCCCCGCCCAGTTTACCAAGCTTTGCATGGAACGTGCGGGCAAGGGGCTCCATCCTTTCAATCTGAGCATCGGAAAGACCTAAACCCTGGTAAAAATGCTGGTCCCCCGGAGACAGAGGGCAATATGCGGATGGTGCGGCACGGGTGTAGCGGTAATAGTGATACCCGCAGACCCCAAGGACCGCCGCGTTGATTGCCAGCGAGAAAATCAGAATCAGTGTCCACCCTTTCGATCTCATCAGCGTGCAACCCCCTTGTAACTTGCCATTCTCACATATCCATGGGCCAGGGTGCCCGGTGGAATGGGATCAAACGACTTGATGCCGGCCAGACTTACATCCAACTGGGAAACCTTTGGCTGATGACCTTTCAGGGAGATTAAGCTTTCTTGAAAGAAGAAGTTCCCGGTGTAACCGCCGACGACCAAACCGGCCAGCACAAGGGTAATCGTCGCCAGACGGGCGGGAAAAAATTGAAAGACCTGCCGCGGCCCGGGGAAAAAACGGCGGTCATTCAATCCCGTTATCTTTTTCCTGAGTTCCGGATAAAATGTCGATGCGGGATGGATTTCAGGCACATCACCGAGCATCTCCCACGTCTGCTGAAACGCCGCATGCCGTAAGCTGCATTCCGGGCAACCCTGAAGATGCGACTTGATCCGAGCCTGTTCATCCGGGCTCAGTTCTCCGTCCTGATAGGCTGAAAGCTTCTTTTTCACGTTGCGGCAATTCATTGCTCAAACCTTGGGCCTGGATAGCGTTAATTGTGGATTCTCAATTTATCATTCCCGAATCCGTATTTTCGGCAATCGTTACCCGTTTAAACACCTCAACGTGGAAAAACCCGCGATTTTTTTTCCAGTGAGACCAGTTTTCCGCGAAGATTTCTTTTGGCCCTGATAAGTAAGGCATCCACGGCCGAGACGGAAAGGTCCATAATCTTGGAGATTTCCTTGTAAGAGAGATCGTCATATCTCTTCAGGATGAGTGCCATTTTCTGGTTGGCCGGGAGTTGCTGAATGGCATTTAAAACCTGACGTCTCCGTTCCGCGACCAACAGGAGATCTTCAGGCGATGGGTTTTTGCCGGCATGGTCGGTAGACGATTCATTCCCCAAACCGCCTTCTTCTTTACGCGATGGGGGGATCATGAACAATCTCCTGATCCGATCAGACCTCTGCTTATTGATACAAAGGTTCGCGGCGATGCGATATATCCAGGTGGTGAATTTGGCGGTGGGTTTATAGGTGGCAGCCGATTGCCAGGCCCGCAAGAAAACCTCTTGAGCCAGATCTTCGGCCTCAATCCGGTCCCCTATAAAACGATGGACAAGATTGAGAACTGAACTTTGATGACGCCGTACCAGGGTTTCAAAGGCATGGCTGTCCCCCCTGCCCGACCTGGCCATAAGATTTTCATTTGATGCCTTTTCATCCAAAAGATCATTCATTCAGAACTCGTACATTAACACCGCATCTCCTTTACAAGATACCAGCATCTCTAGAATCATGCCAGAAATTCTTACGACCACTGGGATTTCTAGTCGGACCAAGCTATCTTTGAGGAGGCCGTCATCTCGCCGGTGCGCGACGAAATGGGCCGGACGGTCAACTACGTGGCGGTCAAGCGCGACATCACTCATGAAATCGCACTCGATGCCCAACTGCGCCAGGCCCAGCGGGAACGGGAACTGCACGCCCTGACGGAAGGGTACGCCCGGATGTCGGCGATGTTCCTCCACAACGTGGGCAACATCCTCACGCCCGTGATGGTTGGGATGGAAAACCTGCAAGAGGACGACATGGGCGCAACCATCGGGCTGCTGAAAAAGTGCCGTGAAGAACCGGCGGATCACGACGGCGACCCGCTCCCTCCCCTGGGTGAGGATGAAAGGCGGAAACGGGTTTTCCGGTACATGGGAGAACTGATCGCGTCCATCGAGCGGATCGAACTGAGGCGGACGAAGGAGCTGCAGAATTCTTATTCCCGCCTG
>JAERTK010000050.1 GCA_016844935.1 Desulfobacteraceae bacterium
ATACCAGCATTTCGCAACCATTTTGACAGGGTTGATTGAGGTACGTCAACCTGTTTCGATAATGCACAGGCAGAAATGGGATCTGTACCGCTCATTTTCTGAATCATTTTTCGTTTGAACATATCCGAATAAACCATGTTAACCGTTAAGGCCCCCAATAAAGAGAAAAGGGTCTTCGCAGCAAGAATTTCCGCCGCCGTGCCCAAGCCCCACCCAGGGGGCCTGGGCACGACTCCTATGCTACGAGTTGGAGGTGACAACTATTCTGACACAGGGGGATGCCTTCCTCTGCCGGTTTCTAAGATCGCATTTTTCGACCTTAGAAATCGAACTCTTCATCAGCAAGTTGAAACATAAACTCTTCTCTAAATCCCTCGAATTCGAGGGATTTAAAATTATGATGAAGCGGTATCAATTTTTCTTTCTGCATCAGGCGTTTTCTCTTTCACTCAGCTCCGCCTCAATCTCTTCAATACTAGGCAAAGAAGATTTAAATTCATCCGGCAAATTTTTGGTGATTATATATTCACTCACACCAATAGGTTTGCTAATATCCTTAAGTGCATATTCCACCACCGTATCATTTTTCGATTTGCAGATAAGAATCCCGATGGTGGAGGTGTCACGTTCTGATTTTAGAATGCCGTCCACCGCTGACACATAAAAATTCAACTTGCCAGCAAATTCCGGTTTAAACTTGACTGCCTTCAGTTCCACCACCACATAACAATGCAGTTTGACATGATAAAACAGCAAATCAATATAAAATTCATCACCGGAAATTTCCAGTCTGTATTGCTGTCCGATGTAAGAAAAACCGGCTCCCAGTTCCAGTAAAAATTTGGTGACATGGCTTATCAGAGCATTTTCCAGCTCTTTTTCGTTATGTTTTTCCGTTAATGTCAGGAAATCGAAATTGTAGGGGTCTTTCAATGTTTCTTTGGCTAAATCTGATTGAGGAACCGGCAATGTAGCCTCAAAATTAGTTATGGCCTTACCTTCACGTTTGAATAGATTGCTTTCAATATGATGAGTCAGAACGGATCTCGACCAATTGTTTTGAATGGTTTTTCGGATATAGAAGAAAGCTTCATCCAGGTTTTTACACTTGGAAGTGATGGCGATATTATGTCCCCAGGGAATTTGAACCAATTGCGAAACAGCTTGTTTCGCAATCAGGTTTTTCTGGTTATAAAACACATACCACTTACGGATAAGTTCCAGATTTCTTTTGGAAAATCCCCTAATATGAGGGAATTCCGATGATAAATCCATACTGAGTTGCCTTAAAAAGCCATCGCCCCATTTTGCATTCTTCTGTTTATCTAAAATATCCTGCCCCAGCTCCCAATAAAACTGCAACAGCTCAGAATTAACTTTAACAGCAGCCTTTATCTGAACCAATCGAACTTTATTTTTCAGTTCTTTTAACCAGACGGAATAATTTTTATTTTTTGTCAAGGATTGATTCATACCAGCTTCACTTTCTACAAATTATCAGCAATCAGCGCATTTAATCTCGCTTCCTCTTTTAAGGGGCACGATGCATCGTGCCCCTACTGATCCTCTGCGCCCGTCGACGCAGCCGCTCAGCGCCCTCTTCGTTTCCCCGCTGCGATTCTACGAAGGCCAGATGGTTCAACGCCTCCACATGCTCCGGGTTCAGATAGATGGCTTTATTAAAAAAGGCTTCGGCCTTGTCATTATTGTTAAAAGTTTCATGAATCAGCCCCATGAGAAAATGGGCATCAGCGTGTACGGGATTTTCACCCAGAAAATCCTGGCACAACTCCAGGGCTTTGGGCAACAGCCCCTGATCCGCCATTTCACGGGCCTCCAGAAATAAATCGGCCTTTTCCTGGGACGTCGGGACACCCACCTCGGGCCCGGCGGGCTTGGGTCGCTCTATGGGTCTTCCGGATGGAAAATCAACCGGCACCACGGGTTTCCGTATGGGTGCTATTTTCTTTTCCGGCACCTGCTGCTTAGAAGACATCCTTTTGGCAGCAACCGACGGGCGTTTTGGGTTGGACTCCCGGCATCGCTTTCGGCACGCGAAAACGCCGGTTTCATGAACCGCCTCAAAACCCCAGTCGAGGGCCGTCTGCCGTTCTGCGTGGCCGCAAAAGAAGATGCCTGTTTCGCTCAGCAGTCGACTCATGGTTTCAAGGGTCCTATCCCTCGCCTCCGGACTCATGTAAATCATTAAATTTCGGCAGAAAATCACGTCAAACGGGGCGCGGGCAGCAAACGGGGTTTTTAAAACGTTGCCAGCCTTGAACTGTACCTTTTCCCTGACATGCTCTAAGAGTTGATAACCATGGCTTTTTGACCGGAAGTAGCGATCCCTGAACGTCAGATCCTTGCCCCGAAAAGACCCAGAGCCATACTCCCCGAGCCGTGCTTTTTTAATCGCTTCTTCACTGATGTCCATACCTTCAATGTGAAATCGATCTTTATTTATGTCCGCGTCCAGGAAAGCCATGGCGATTGAATAGGGTTCCTCTCCCGTGGAACAGGGGATGCTCAATGCGCGAAGCGTGCGGCCTCGATTTTTGGGCTCCCAGGAATCCTTCACAAAATGGACCAGATAGTTGAATACTTTCCGGTTCCTGAAAAACCAGGTTTCCGGAACCACCACCATTTCAATGAGGTTCTTCCACTCATCATTTGAATCCGAGAGGATTTTTGCGTAAGCCCTCAGACTGGTCAGCCGGCACCGGTCCATTCTCTGCCGGATGGCATTTTCGATCACCTTTCTGCCGATAGCGGCAGTGTCCAGGCCGATCTTTTCCTCGAGTAGGGATTCAATCATGTTCTGTTTCATGATGAGCGTTTTCGAGCGCTGGTAAAAACTGGAAGCTTTCAGGAAGAAGATCCAGATCCACATACTGAATCATCTCCGTTTCTTCCATCATGAGGCCGCCCAGGTAGGGGGCTTCCTTCATATGCAGACCGGGGGCCACAAAAGCGCTTTTGTCTCTTCTCGCGGTTTCCGTAACCCGTTCCGCCATAAGCCCCAGAATGTAAGGCGTATTGTCCTCTTTCACATAGTCCACCAGAATCACACGGGTACTCATGCGCATTTCACAGGGCTGCCCCTGGATAAGCCGGCGCAGATCAATCACGGGAACAATGACCCCGCGATAGTTGAACAGCCCCGAAACGTAGTCCGGGGCGTGGGGCACCGCCTTCAACTTTACGATGGGGGCCACTTCGCGTACCCGATCGCATTTCATGGTGTACATGGTGTCGCCCAGGTAGAACAGCAATACCAGCATATCCTGCCCCCTTAACTGACTTTAAAACGGCTCACTTCATCCTGCAGCCCTCTTGCCGCCTCATTGAGTTGTTCAATGGCGGAATAGGATTCATGGAGTGATTCCATGGTCTGCTGCATTTCCTCGCTTAAATTAACGATAGCGGTATTAATTTCCGTGGCGTTATGGGACTGCTGGGCCATAGATACGTTCACATTTTCGAAACTGGGGGAAAGGGCCTGGACCTGCTCGATGATCCTGGCCAGTTGGGTACTGATCCGCCCCACGTCTTCCGCGCTCCGTTTGACCTCCCCGATAAATTTATCCATCTCCATGACACCGGCCGAAACCGCCGACTGCATTTCCTGGACCATCTGTTCAATATCCAGTGTGGCAACAGCTGTCTGGTCCGCCAGTCGCCGAATTTCCCGGGCCACCACATTGAACCCACGACCATATTCACCCGCCTTCTCAGCTTCAATGGCCGCATTGAGAGACAGCAAATTGGTCTGGTCGGCCACCTTGGTGATGGTTACCACGACGGTGGTGATATTTTCCGCCTTTTCGTTAATGGTTTCGAGGCGCCCCGA
This sequence comes from Desulfobacteraceae bacterium, assembly GCA_016844935.1. Lineage (GTDB taxonomy): Bacteria > Desulfobacterota > DSM-4660 > Desulfatiglandales > Desulfatiglandaceae > NaphS2. Next base: position 3,851 of record JAERTK010000050.1, read on the forward strand.
AATGGATTTTGATGCGGATTCCATAGCCAGCATGGCCTCTTCCATTCGACCCAGATCCGACTGCCCTTTTGTAGCGAAACCGGCGGTTTCCTGGCTCATGGCAGCCACCTGGTCCATGGTTTTCACCAGCTCATTGGACACTTCGGATATTTCCTCAACAGACGCTACCACTTTGTTGGTGGATGTCAGTTGCGTGCTCATGGTCGCTTCCTGCTCTCTGGCGGTGGCGGCCAGTTGGGTGGAAGATGACGTCACCTGTATGCCGGACCGCTGAACCTGCCCCAAGACCATCCGAAAAGAGGACGCCATCTCGTTAATGGCGTTGAGCAGGGCGCCCACTTCATCCTTTCGCGTTGTGTCAATGGACACCGCAAGATCAAAATCTGATAGCTGATGGGCAATTTTTGAAACATTTTTGAGGGGTTTTAACACCAACGCCCGCAGGAAAAATATCAGAGTGGCCGCCAGTACGAGCAAAATGAGAATCACGCCGATGCTTTGGCTGACGATGGCGTTCTCCAACTGGGACCGCGAATTGGCCTGAAACTTGTCCACGTCCAGAGAAGCACTTTTTCTGAGGACTTGAATTTTTTGCTTCAAGACTTTGTCCGAATAATAAATCTGAAAAACACCGATTTTCTTCTGGCCCCGAAAACATTCCGCCTGGCTAGAGAGGTCATTGTTAAGGGTCAGATCTTCCGGAAGGGCGTTTCCGATTTCCACATCGGGATTTCGCCATGCGGCGGCAAATGGTTTCCCCCGCTCATCCAGCACCTTGATGGCAACAATCTGTTCATAGTTCATGAAGGGCCTGAGGGATTGTTTGAGCCCTTCCTGGTCCAGGTTGTACAAATAAGCGGCACCGATGCCGTTTAGAATTTGCGTACTGAAGCTGACCTTTTTCTTCAGGGAATGTTTTTCCTCCATCTCCCGGTCGTTGATAAGCTCATGGTAGCCCCTTAGAATTTCACCTGTAAAGGTGTCCACCATCTTGATCTCAAACCGGATCAGGATAAACCCGCCCAGCAACACCAGAAAACACACGATACCGGATGTTGATGCCACCAGTTTTGTGACGATGCTCCAGTTCTTCATTGCCGCCTCACTTGTACTCACTAGATATTATTTTGAAATATATTTCTTGATAATTTCATCATAACGCCCGCTGCTACGCAACTGTTTTAAACCCTCATTAAAATCGTCTCGAGCCTTTTTGTCAACAAATCCCACACGAAAGGGGATCTCTTTAAAAACATGCGATATATCTATAGGTTGTGTTATATCCACCATTTCATTCTGATTTCGATGATAATAAAAAATGTTTTTGTCCAAAACGATCACGTCCACACGATCCCCATACAACAGATTGATCTGAAGTTCCTGTTTGCTGATTTCACGATAATCGGGAGACGCCTCCGCCGCTGACGCGAATTCTTTACCCAGGTATTTCTTGGCATCCTGAAAGGTCAATATGCCCTTGTCCTTGAGATCGCTGATTTTCTCTATCTTAAAATTGTTTTTTTTCAGGCTGATGGCCACATTTTCACAGACAATGTGCTGATCGGATAAAAAGGCATCGATGTCCGAATTTTCATTCACGGTCAGCACCCCATCCACTTCGCCTCCTGCGATTTCCCGAATCCTGCGGGCAAACGGCACATATTTGGTTTTGACCCGGTACCCTTTCATTTCCAGCGCTTCACGCACGATATCCGTTTCAATACCGGAATTTTTCTCCGGGATATTATACGGGGCCAGGCCCAGGCCCACGGCCAAGGTCAGTTCCCTGGGCTCAGCACCTGATACGGGGCATAACAATCCAATGGTCATAAAAGTTACCAGAAACACTTGGAAAATCTTTACCGGAATGCTCATGGGACACCCTCTCATCCTGTTCAATTACCGACAACCTCATCCCGCCGGTCGCTCACCCTGAAGTGTGACACTTCCTGCTGCAAGCCCCTCGCCGCCTCGTTCAACTGCTCGATGGCTGTAAAGGTCTCTCTCAGGGATTCAGCGGTGGAACGAATCTCCTCGCTGAGTCCGGCTACGGCCAGGTTGGCTTTGTTGGCATTTTCGGACTGGTGGCCCATGGCCACGTTAACGTCGTCAAAACTGGGGGAAAGGGCCTGGACCTGCTCAATGATCCGACCCAACTGGCTGCTGATTTTCCCCACATCTTCAACACTCTGTTTTACATCGGCTATAAATTTATCCATCTCCATAACACCTGCGGACACGGCAGACTGCATCCCTTCCACCATCTGCTCGATGTCCAGGGTCGCAACAGCCGTCTGATCCGCCAGTCGCCGAATTTCTCGTGCCACAACGTTGAATCCCCGGCCGTATTCTCCCGCTTTCTCCGCCTCAATGGCGGCATTAAGGGACAGCAGGTTGGTCTGATCCGCCACTTTGGTGATGGTGATCACCACATTGGTGATATTCTCGGCCTTTTCGTTGATGGTCTCTAATCGGCCTGATATGGACTTGGATGCGGCCTCCATATGATGCATTGCATCTTCCATACGTGCCAGATCCGTTTGGCCTTTACTGGCAAACCCGGCGGTTTCCTGGGACCTTTCCGCCACCTGCTGCATGGTGGCTTCCAATTGGGTCGCCACGCTGGATATCTCCTCCGCCGCCCGGCTTACGCGATGGGTGGCTTCCCCCTGCTGGTTCATAGCCGCCTGCTGTTGCTTGGCCGTGGCTGCCAGTTCCGTGGAGGAGGCGGTCACTTGAATGCCGGATCGCTGAACCTGGCCAACCAGCCCGTTTAAGCTTTCGGTCATTCCCTTGATGGAAGTTAATAATTCACCGGTTTCATCATCCGGAGAACCGATTTGATGGGCCTTGTCTCCTTTCACCATGGATTTCACGGCATCCGCTGCCGCTCCAAGGTTCCCTTTGGCGATCTCCCCCGCAATCTCCGTGATCTGTGTGATCCGTCTGGTGAATTTTTTTCCGAAGAATAGGGCCAAGCCCACAACGGGAATCAAAACCAGGACGCCGCTCATGAGCATCACCCAGAGCATCTGGGTCATGGCGGTTTCCACGTTATGTTTCACGTCAAGATAATCGTCTTCATAAGTGCCAGCCCCGATCACCCAGTCCCAAGGTTCAAAATAGGTCAGTGCCACCACTTTCCATCGGGGCGTCTCATCGCCCACATTTTTCCAGGCGTACCGATCATGGTCCACTTCATTTTTTTTCAGTTTAACCGCTTTTTCCACAATGGATCGCACGTAATAGCGGCCGTCCGATGATCTGGAATCCCACAGGTTTTCACCATCCCGCTTCCCCCCTTTTGAAATGATGTAATGCCCCCGATGAAAGGCATGTTTACCGCCCAGCACATAAACGTATCCGCTCTTGCCCACTTTCATGTCCATAATGGCCTGCCTTAATGATGCGGGCGTCTGGAAGGGGGCTTCGGTGAACAGCATCCCGATAATACGACCTTTCTTATCGGTGATGCCCTTGCAGGCGGTGAAATGCCAGCCATGGGCCAGATTGGCAATGCCATGAAACACCTGTTTTTTGAGGATACGCTGGATGACCGGGTTCGGATCGCCTTCTTGTTTGGCCGGAAGATAGAGATTCCCGAGCTTCTTCCCTTTTTTGGAAGAGATGGTTGTGGCGATCAACACCATATCGCCCGCATCATTGACCCGCTGGAACAGGCCGTAGTTTCCACCGAATTTTTCGCGGATTACATCGATATAGGTACTGGGCTCGAACACCCCTCCAATCATCATTATGGGAATGGAGATGGATTTTTCTTTATGACTTTGGGTGTTTATCCCCTTAATGGAAACGGTTTCATCCGACAGGGAAAACCCGCCCATATCTTGAAAAAAAGCCTCTGAATCCTGAAGACGGCCATCCAGATATTTCTGTACCATCTTACTGGCGGCCTCACAGGTATTGTAGACCGCCAGAGCAAGATGTTCGATGTTTTCACGGGCGAGAACATCCAGCTGCTCGTCAATCTTCTCGGTGACGCTTTTTTTCTGGACAGATGTGAGCACCAACATCACCAGAACCGGCAGCACTGCCGCCAGCACCGGAAGGCCGATCATTTTGTGTCTCAACTTGAATTTCATAATTGATCCATTTCCATACCCGTTTCTAAACCACCTCAAAACGGGAAACCTGTTCCTGCAGCCCGAGGGCCGCTTCGTTGAGATCTTCCGCCGCCAATTTAAATTCCCTGAGGGATTCCAGCGTATTCTGGGTTGCTGAATTCAAATGTTCCATGGTCTCGCTGATCTGACCCGCACTTCTGGACTGATCCGCCATCCCCTTGCTCACCGCTTCAAAACCGGGCGGAAGCGTCCGCACTTTTTTCATGATACCGCCCAGTTGGCTTCCCACATCATTCATTTTGTGGGCGGTGGATTGAACAACCCCGCTGAAGGTTTCCATTTCGGAGGCGCCGGTGGATACGGATTTTTCCATCTCATTAACCATGTCTTCGATATCCAGCGCCGCCACCGCGGTCTGGTCCGCCAGTCGCCTGATTTCGTTGGCCACCACTGAAAACCCAAGCCCGTATTCCCCCGCTTTCTCCGCTTCGATGGCGGCATTCAAACTCAGCAGGTTGGTCTGATCCGCTACTTTGGTAATGGTAACCACAATGGCGCTGATCACATGGGCGTTTTTTTTCATGGCTTCCAGCTTGGTTGAAACCGACGCCGTCCCTTTCAGGACCTCCTGCATGGATGCTTCCATGCCCGAAAGACCTGTCTGGCCGGCCTCGGCCAGTTCCGCCGTCTCGGTGGTGGCCCTGGAGACTTCATCCACGGTACCGGAGAGATTTTCAGCCGTTTTGGAAATCATTTTTGACGATGCGCTCACCTGGCTTGTGGATGCCGCCTGCTGGTTCATGGTCGCTTCGAGTCCCCTGGAAGATGCCGCGATTTCAGTGGAAGAAGCGGTCACCTGGCTTCCGGATTGTTGGATCTGCCCAATCAATGCGTTGAGTTTTTCGGCCATGCTTTGAAACGCGGAAAAGAGGAGGCCCGTTTCATCTCTGCTGGAGGAAAACCGGCCATGAAGTTTATCCAGGGTATTCTTGGCATCGATCAGCTTTCCTTCTGCAATTTCCTCTGCCACATGCGTCAAATTGCTGATGGGATTGCAGATACGCCTCACCGTAAAAAATGCAATCCCCACGAAGAGCAGAATCTGAAAGGCAATCACCGCCATAGACGTGACCATGTTGGCATGGTTGAGTTCGTTGATCCTGGCATACAGTTCATTTTGAGGCGACAGAATTCCCAGGACCATTCCGGTCTCCGTAAGGGTGTAGAAAAGTGAAAAAGCTTCGCCTTTCAGGGTCAGTGTTTTCACCAGAATATCCCCGGGATTGATGCTTCCTGCTTCAGAAATGGCATCTCCCCATCCCAAAGTCTTGAGTTTCTGAAGAACTTTCATGGGATTTCCCGGAAATGAAATCACCAGGCGGCTGGAGATATCCGCAGCAAAAGGGAGGGAATTGGGCGTGACCGTCATTTTTGACACCATGGCCTTGAGGCTTTCCAGGGTGAAGTCCACAGTGGAAATCCCAATAATACGACCCTTGGAATCATACATCAAAGCGTCAACGGTAATCATGAGGGCCGTCGTGGCGGCCATGTCCAGATAAGGATCCGTCCAGTAAACGTTGAGCGGCCTTTTCAGGTTCCGATCCCATTGTTCCGGAATGGCCAGTTGGTACCAATTCTGCTTGTGGTAGTCATACTCCGGCGTATTGAGATCCCATGTGAACAATACCTTATTATTATCTCTATAAGCGTAAGGGCCGAAACGTTCCCTGTCACTGAAAAAAACATTCGGCTCATACCAGAGACCGCCCCCGATGGCCTCCGGAAGCTTCTTGAAATTGTTCACCAGGTAACCCTCGATCTGCGGGGTAATATCCTGGCCCGTTTCGTGAACGATGGCAAAAAAGGCCTCGCCCGCTGTTGCCAGGTCGACGGCATTTTTTTCCATGACCCGCATGGCCGCTTCAATCTGCTCGGCGTTCAGCCCCACCATGGCCCGTATGTGTTCTTCAGTTTCAACCCTCAGGTTTTTCCCGATCACCCGCGCATTCTGAATCAGCAGTATGCATCCCAGAAGAGAGGAAAAAGTAATGATGGCAACCATGAAAAGGATGTTTTGCTTGAGGGTTATCCGCAACTTGAACCTCTCAGGAAATGAACGCTTTAAATATCCGAAATATTATAATACAATTTTAAGGGATGCAAGCCTTTCACGCTCAGTCTGGCATTCTCTCTTTTCAACCCTGGAGGATCCTTGAATTAAACAGACGGGATAAACGGAAAATAATCATGGAAATGGTCGAAAAAAAGACGGCGGATAACCGATCTGAACTCAGAACAGTTCTCGATCAATTCCGCAGTGTGGAGTTTTCCATCAGCAAGCGGGATCCCATCTTTCAATTCCGGGTTCGGGATATATCGCCCTCCGGAATGGGCATTCTCATAAACAGCGAGTCAAAGGTTCTCAATTACCTGAAGGTGGGCTTGGTGCTGCAAATGAAATTCAATCCGGAAAACCCAAACGGTTCACCTGAAAAAATGAAAACGGAAATCCGGCATATCACGCTTCTTGAAAGTGGGCGTTGCAAAGGGCAATACCTGGTGGGCCTGTTGATTAAACCTAGGTCGTCAGCGACCCTCAAAAAAAATGGCTAAAAATTTTTAATTTGATGGTGCCTTTTCCTCTTTTCGGATTAGGGAAACGAATCAAAATTCAGATTTTCTGTGAAACTTGATAATATTCAGGCGTTTCAAAAATATGGCTTGAGAAGGTCCTTGGTTTTAACCACGTTCATATTCAACCCAAGGGCTTTTCGATCAAAGCCCATGGCCATGCCCAATATTTGGGTCAAGTACAAAACCGGAATTTTATATTCAGTTTCATATTCATTCTCGATACTTTTCTGGTTTCCGTCATACATGACGGAGCAAAAGGGGCATACCAGGCAGAGGGCATCCACGCCGGCCGCTTTCAAATTGTCCAGCTTTCCCTTGGTGACACTCATGGCCGCTTTTTCATCCACCGGCAGCACCGGCCCCCCGCAGCAGGTCTTTTTGCCGGCGTAATCCACCACTGTGGCGCCGGTCAATGCCACGAGGGTTTCCAGGGAGTTGGGGTTTTCGGGATCATCAAACCCCCCATGGACTTCGGACGGTTTCAAATAGTGGCAACCGTAATGGGTCGCAATGTTGAGTCCACTCAAATCCTTTTCAAACTGTGCTTTAATCTTCTCCGCCCCCACTTCTTCAAAGAGTACCCGGGCAAAATGTCGGATTTTTGGCGATCCCTCATATTTGAGCCCCACCTTGGCCAACTGTTCATTCACCATTGCAAGATCTTCTTCATTTTCCGACAGATGATGGGCGGCTTCGGACAGCGCCGATGTGCAGGAACTGCACAGGGCCACCACATCCAGATGCTCCCTTTGGGCCAGGGCCAGATTATAGGCGGCCATCAACAGGGATGCGTTCATATCCCCTGCCTTGGTGGGGAAACCGCAGCAGATGAAATTTTCAATATCCACCAGTTCGATCCCCGTTTTCTCCGCCACCCGTCTTGCGGAAAGCTCGTAGTTCCGAGCCCTTGCGGGGATGGTACAGCCTAAAAAAAGTGCGTATTTCATGGAATTTTCCCTAAAGCGGCACAGCCGCGGTTTTGAGTTTCACGCCTGATCCGGAAAGAGTTCCCTGATCACATCACACGTTGTGGGCAGTTGGGGCAAACCCGCCTTTTTCCGCTTCTTGTTGTCGAAATCATCCAATGGATAGATCCTTCCCTGCCCTTTGGTCAAATCCATCTGTGCCTTAATGCCGGAGGGTTCATGGCCTTCTTTCACGGCCATGTTTTTGAGCAGGGTCATGAAATCCGTAATCCTGACCCCCTGGGGGCATCGTTCCTGGCAGGTATAGCAGCTGGAACAGAGCCAGATGAAGGGGCTCGTAAGGATCTCTTCCTTCATGCCGTAAAGGGCCATGCGAATGATCCGCGCCGGGTTAAAGGCATCGTTTACATCTGAAATGGGACATCCGGCAACGCAGGTACGGCACGCGAAACAGGCGGAAATTTTCTCAGCTTCAGGCTGTTGAGCCAACTCTTTTGCAAAATCCGGATCGCATTGATCCAGGTCAACGGCTGCCATACGTGTGTCCTCCTAAACAGTGTCCGTCCACAAATGAGAAAATTTGTTCGAGTTCAAGGAAGGCGATAATTGTAACCGCAGGAATACATTTCGTATTTCGAGGATTACAATTTGAGCCTGACGCCGAAATCGGGCAAATTGGCCATTTGTGGATGGGCACAAACTATATTTCATTGATCATGGCCATAATCTGGTTTTCGCCGAACCCCTTGAGATTGAGCGCCCCCGATCGGCACGAGGCAACACACAACCCGCACCCCTTGCACAATGCCGGGTTGATTTCGATCTTTCCGGCAAGAGGTCCTTTTTCCAGAACGGTGGGCGCGGAATAGGGGCAGATGGCCAGGCAAACCCCGCAGCTGCTGCACATCCCTGGATCGTTAAGGGCCACCGTGCCGCTCATGCGGACGGTCCCGCGGGCCAGAAGCGTCACCGCCCGGGAGGCCGCTGCCAGGGCCTGGGCGATGGATTCATCAATAGGTTTTGGATAGTGGTTCATGCCGCACAAAAAGACGCCGTCCGTGGCGAACTCAGAGGGCCCCAGCTTGGCATGTGCCTCCACGAAAAAACCGTCTTCGTTCATGGGGACCTTGAACATCTGGGCCAATGCTTCATCCCCATAAGGCACAATGGCGGATGCCAGGCAAAGCAGGTCGGCTGTCAACGAAACTTCACTTCCCAATAACGGATCCATCACCTCGATTTTAAGGCCTTCCCCATCCGCGAAAACCTGTGGTTTCCGATCCACACTGTAAGGGATAAACAGTACACCTGCCATCCGGGCTTCCCGGTAAAGGTATTCCCGTTCCCCGTAGGTTCGAATATCCCGATACAGGACCACTACCCGCATCTGGGGGTTCAGTTTTTTCAGATGCAGGGCGCTTTCCATGGCATGGGAACAGCACACCCGGGAACAATAGGGGCGATCCGGCTCGCGGGACCCCACACACTGGATGAAGACGGCGGACTTCATCTCTTTTAATGCGGCATCGTTTCCCATAAATCGCTGGTCCAGCTCCAGGTGGGTGACCACCCGTTCATCTTCACCATACAGGTATTCATGGGGCCTTGCTTCGAAGGCCCCCGTGGCTATGACCGCCACACCGTGTTCCACCCCTTCCTCCCGGCCCTCCGAGAGCAGTGTCGATTTGAAGTTCCCCACAAACCCATCCACATTTTCCAGTTCCGTATTCAGGCGCAGATCGATGTTCGGGTCCGACTGAATCTTCTCGGTCATTTCCGACAGGTTCATCTGTACATCTTCGCCCTTCCAGGTTCGAAACAGAAGACTCCCCTGCCCCCCCAGAAACGGTTCCCGCTCCACCAGGCAAACCTCATACCCCTGATCCGAAAGACTCTGGGCAGCGGCCATCCCGGAGATGCCAGCCCCCACCACCAGCGCCCTCTGGTTAATTTCAAGCTCTGTTTCCGCCAGCGGTTCCATGAGCGCCACTTTGGCCACCGCCATGCGCACCAGGTCCCTGGCCTTTTCCGTGGCCATTTGAGGGTTATCTTTATGCACCCAGGAATCCTGATTCCGGATGTTGGTCATCTCAAAGAGGTATTTGTTAAGCCCCGCAGCCACCAGGGTTTCCTGGAAAAGCGGCTCGTGGGTTTTGGGGGTGCAGGCGGCCACCACAATGCGGTTGAGTCTGTTTTCCGAAATAACCTGGCTCATGACCTCCTGCGTATCCTGGGAGCAGGTATAGAGGTTGTCGGTCACATACTCCACATAAGGGAGTGATGCGGCATAATCCCGTACGGCAGGGACGTCCACCACACCGCTGATGTTGATGCCGCAGTGGCACACAAAAACACCGATTCTGGGTCGCTCACCGGCAATGACCCGTTCTTCCGGAAAGGTCTCCTCCTGGGTCAAGGTATTTCGGGCGTCTTTCAGAAGGGCACCGGCCTCAGCAGCCGCCGAACTGGCTTCCACAACAGATTGGGGAATATCCTTGGGCCCCGCGAAGGCGCCGCACACGAAAACCCCCTCCCGGGATGTGTTCACGGGATGAAATGAGGGACTGTCGCAGAAATGACCCGGCGTCAGGTCGATATCCAGTCGATCCGCCAGCTCCATGAGCGCCTGGGGGGTTTCCATCCCTACCGAAAGGACCACCAGGTCAAAGGATTCCGTCGTGGGTGTCATTTCTTCATTCACATAGGTAATGGCCAGTTCGTCCCGGCCCTGAACGGTCTCAACGGCCGGGACACGGGACCGGATAAACCGAACCCCATGCTTATTTCGGGCATCGTCATAATACCGCTCGAAATCCTTGCCGTGGGTCCGCATATCCATGAAAAAGATGGTACAGTCCAGATCAGCCCCCGCATGTTCCTTGGCGATGACCGCCTCCTTGATGGCGTACATGCAGCAGACCGATGAACAATAGGCGTGGTCGCAACGGTTTTCCTCCCGGGACCCGACGCACTGGATCCAGGCGATTTTTTTTGGGGCCCCGCCGTCGGAGGGTCTCGTGAGATGCCCCAGGGTGGGTCCGGAAGCGGACAGGATCCGCTCAAACTCCATGGCCGTCATCACGTTGGGATGCCGACCGTACCCATAATGGGTCATGCTCGACGGGTCAAAGGGTTGAAATCCCGGGGCCAGAATGATGGACCCCACTTCCAGTTCGATTGTTTCATCCTGTTGCAGGTGATCGATGGCATCCACGCCGCAGAACTCCGTACACACCTGACAGCCGCCGGTCTTGAAATGCATGCACACGTCCCGATCAATGGCCGGCACATTGGGAATGGCCTGGGCATAGGGGACATAAACAGGTTTTCGACCTTTCAACCCCATGTCGTATTCCGACAAAATGGGCTTCACCTGATGAACGGCGATGTCTTCCAGCTTGATATGACCCGTGGGGCAGACGGAAGCACAAGATCCGCACCCCGCGCAGAATTCGGTCTGCACATGAAAGGGGGTATCCACCTGCATCTCCACCCCGCGGCCGGTGAGGCTGATGGCGTTGTTGCCCATTTTTTCACACATGCGGACGCACAGGCCGCAGAGGATACAGTCGTCCCCCTCCGGCGTAAAACGGGGTTCCGCAATGCCGTGTTTAAGGGCCAGGTCTTTCAGCACCGGCACATCCGGGCAGCGGGCCAGCAGAAGTTCCACAATGAGTTTGCGCCCCTTTGTCACGGATTCTGTGTCGGTAAAGACTTCCATCCCTTCCCAGATGGGGTAGTTGCATGCGGTCACAAACTTGGTTTTTCGTCCGTCGAATAGTTCAACGGTGCAAAGGCGACACATGCCGGCTGGCTCCAGGGCCTCATGATGGCAAAGGGTGGGGATTTCAATACCAGCCGATCGGGCCACGTCAAGGATGTACTGGCCTTCCTCGCCGTGCACTTCCCTGCCGTTGATGGTAAATGTTATCATGGGTGATCCCTTTGGATAGGTTTAAGGTATAAGGTTTAAGGTCTCAGGCAATTTGAATGGCATTGAATTTACAGACCTCGTAGCAGATGCCGCATTTGATGCATTTTTCCTGCTCCAGCGCGTGGATCTTTTTCTTTTCCCCGGTGATGGCCTCCTGGGGGCATTTACGGGCGCAGAGGGTACAGCCGGTACAGGCGTTCTTGTCAATTTCGTAGTGGAACAGGGGTTTACAGGTCCCGGCCGGGCACTTTTTGTCCCGAATGTGGGCCTCATACTCATCCCTGAAATACTTGATGGTGGTGAGCACGGGGTTGGGGGCTGACGTCCCCAGTCCGCACAGGGAAAAGTTATGGACCATGCTGCCCAGTTCTTGGAGCAACTCAATATCCCCTTCCCTCCCGTCCCCTTCACAGATACGGTTCAAAACTTCCAGCATCCGTTTGATCCCTTCTCGGCAGGGGTTACACTGGCCGCACGATTCCTCTTTAAGGAAGTCGAGGAAATACCTTGCCACATCCACCATGCAGGTGTCCTGGTCCATGACGATCATGCCGCCGGACCCCATGATGGAACCCACCTTGGCCAACTCACTGAAATCAACCCCCAGATCCAGGAATTCCTCCGGTATGCAACCGCCTGAAGGTCCTCCCGTCTGAACGGCTTTAAAGGCTTTCTTTTTGGGAATGCCGCCCCCCATATCATAGATGATGCTCCTGAGACTGGTGCCCATGGGCACTTCCACCAGGCCCGTATTCTTGATTTTACCCACCAGGCTGAATACCTTGGTCCCCTTGCTGTGGTCCGTTCCCAGATGAGAGAACCACTCCGCGCCTTTCGAAAGTATGACCGGCACATTGGCATAGGTTTCCACGTTGTTCAGGTTGGAAGGGGATTGCCGGAACCCTTTTTCCACCGTGTGGATATATTTGGCCCGGGGACGTCCCACCTCCCCCTCAAGGGAGGCCATGAGCGCTGTTGACTCACCGCAGACAAAGGCGCCGGCGCCGGTTGAGATCTTCATTTCAAAGGAAAAAGCGGAGCCCGCGATGTTCTGACCTAAAAGACCGTAATCCATGGCCTGCCGAATGGCTACGACCAGGCGTTTCACCGCCAGGGGATATTCGTTGCGCACATAGATAAACCCTTTATGGGACCCGACGGCCAACCCCGCGATGAGCATCCCCTCGATGATGGTGTGGGGGTCCCCTTCCAGGATGCTGCGGTCCATATAGGCGCCCGGATCCCCCTCATCGGCATTGCAGATGATGAAGCGTTCGCCGTGATGCGCCGCGCAACTCTCCCATTTGACACCTGTGGGAAATCCGCCGCCCCCACGGCCCCTCAGGCCGGAATCCTTGATGGCGGCGATAATTCCCCGGGGGTCATTCTGTTTAAGCGCTGAAAGAAATGCTTTATAACCGCCCCTGGCCATGTACTCTTCGATTTTTTCGGGATCCATGTAACCGCAGTTGCGAAGCGCAATCTTGATCTGCCGGTCATAAAAGGGGATATCCTCCAGAAAGGGAATTTCGGGGGCGGGGTCAATACCTTCAAGGGGGTTCGGGACGTCCTCCTCCAGCAGGGACCGGGGATCGCGCATCTGCCCTAAAACCAACTTTTTGTCATATGAACTTTCCCTGTATCCGTTGATGATATCCGTAATTTTGTCTTCTGTGGCATTCTTATAAACGATCCGGGGACCATTTTTTTGGTAGATTTCCACCAGGGGCTCCATCTCACAAAACCCCAGGCATCCAGTTTTTCGGATTTGAATATGTTTGTCTTCACCGAATTCGGCCACGGCCCGAGCAAAGGTTTTATCGGCACCCGCCGCAATCCCGCAAGACGCCATCCCCGTATTGACGGTGACCCGTTCGGGAACATAAAGGGTATCTTTTTGTTTAAGCACTATTTTATCAATATCCGATATCTGCTGAATCTTCATTATCAACCACCCGTCTCTGTTTCGGATTCCCCGTATTGATCCAGAATCTGGCTAAGGTCCTCAGAAGCGATCCGCCCGTGCACATCTTCGTTGATTTTCACCACTGGTCCCAGGCTGCAGCAACCGATGCACCGCACCGATTCCAGGGTAAACTGACCATCTTCGGTGGTTTTGCCGTTTTTAACGTGCAGGGTGTCTTCTATGCGGTCCAGCACTTTGCCGGCCCCCCGCACATGACAGGCGGTACCCAGACAGATACTGATGATGTTTTTCCCTCGCGGCTCAAGGCTGAAAGTGCTGTAAAAAGTGGCCACCCCGTAAATATGGCTCAGGGGAATTTCTATTTTTTCGGAAAGATAGGCCAGAGCAGGTCGAGGAAGATAGTTATATTCCGTCTGAATAGCCTGAAGGATCATGATCAGATTTTCTTTGTCGTTGTTGAATTGGTCTTCCACCAACCGGTCCAGCGCCAGGTAATCAATGGCCAAATCGGCATCATTTTCAGTTGCTTTGTTTTCATTCATCACAAAAAGACTCCATGGGCGACGAACCCTGGATTAACCCTCCCCGGTTCGTCAATCGTCATTCGTCACTCGTCACTCTCCCCTAAACCACCGCCTGATGGGTCACCGGACAGTTCTCGACACAACTACCGCACCCGGTACAGCGGGTCATATCGATGCTTCTGGCGCGCTTTTTGATTTTCACCTTGAAGTTGCCCGCGGACCCTTCCACCGATTCCAGGTCCGCATAGGTGATCAGTTCAATGTTCAAATGCCGGCCGACCTCGACCAGTTTGGGAGAAATGATTCACATGGCACAGTCGTTGGTGGGAAAGGTTTTGTCCAGTTGGGCCATGGCGCCACCAATGGATGGACTCTTTTCTAAAAGATATACGTAATAGCCCGAGTTGGCGAGATCCAGGGCCGATTGCATGCCCGAAATGCCGCCTCCCACAACCAGTACGGAACCCTTTACTTTATCAGTCATTGATTGTCTCCTTCTTCCTGTCCGATCAAGGCCTTACACGTAAGGCCCCCACTTCATTGGCACCGGATTTGGAAAATCCGCATCCCAGATGTAGCTACATTGTAACTATATCCATATTTTTATGCAAGCCCAAAAATGTCATACGGAAAACTTTGCCCATTTTGCCGCTCATGCGGCCCCAGAGAATGATTCATGAGCACCGGCAAGTTCTCTCAATAGGGAGGAGTCGAGGGTTTTGTGGAGAAGAGTTCCAGGGCAACGGAAAACCCTTTAGGAGAGCGATTTTCTGCATGGACCGTGCCGCCGCATGCCTGAACACAGGTCTTGACGATGGCGAGTCCCAGGCCCACACCCCCGCTTTTGCGGTTCCTGGCGGCCTCAGGCCGGTAAAAGGGTTCGAACAGCCGCTGAATGGACGTCTCGGGGACACCGGGACCCCGGTCCTTGATCGCAACAAGCACTTTATCGCCCTGTTTTTCGGCCATGATTTCAATGGGTCCCTCAGGACCCGCGTATCGGACGGCGTTTCTCAAAACATTTGAAACGGCACGGCGAAGCAGGCTTGAAACGGCCCAGACGGAAATGCCGTCAGGTACATGGTTCACAATTGTCACGCCCGCCTTCCCTTCCCGCTCCATGGCTTCAAGGATTATGGGCGTCAATAAAAGGGTTTGAGGCGCCTCGCTTTCACGGCCGATTTCGGCTCGGGTGAAGCTCAACAGTTCGTTGATCAGGTTCGACATGTGACGGACTTCCTCTGTAATGTCCGCAATGCGCGCCCGCTCCTCCCCCTTCAAACGTTGCTCGAAAATGCTCAATCCCAGGTCCATCCGTGCGATGGGAGAGGCCAGTTCATGGGCGATATCACCCAGAAAACGTTTCTGCCCCATGATATGGTTCTCCAGCTGCCCGGACATGTGATTGATGGCCACGCCGAGTCTGCCGATTTCATCGGTCCGTTTCTCTTCAACATGAATGCTGAAATTACCCCTGGCGATTTCTTCGGCGGCACCGGTGATGCGGACAATTGGCCGGGTGATACTTCTCACCAGGGGAATCCATAAGAGGATGGACACCGCCAGCACAAGCCCCGCCAGCAGCAGCCATGGCACGGGGTTGAAAAACAGACCGTTCCCGGTGATGGAGGCGGAAGCGGCCAGCAGAAACAGGTTCTCGGGCTTGTTTTCCCGCCGGTCATGAAAAGGGAACGGCACAAAAGCCCAGTAACGGACGGGATCGGACGTCCGCAACAGGTATTGAAACCGGAGTTTTTCGGACGGCGGCAGGGGCAGCAAACCAAAAGGAGGTCGACCTCGGTCCCGGGGCCCCATGTGGGGCGGCGGAGGGTTTCCGGGAGGACCGCCTCTGTGTTCACCCATTCTCGGGGGTGGATGCCGGAGCGGTTTGGAAACCCTCACAGGCGCATGATCGACCCGGGCCAGGGCGCCCACGACTTCGGACGGCACCGGACGTTCAGGACCCGCCAAGATGCGTCCATCCGCCCGGCAGAGGATCAGATCCAGACCATAGGCTTTGCCGAACCGCTCAAGGATACTGCCCCATTCATAATATTTTGAATCATAGAGTTCATGCAGGACTACCCGGCCCAGGGCCTTGCCCTGTCCTCCCAGGCCGCTGATCAGTGAGGACTCCGGGCGGAAATGGAAATCCAGGTTGAAAATTCCGGCCACCAATCCGATCAGCAACACCAGGCTCATGAGAAACCAGAGAAAAATTTTAAAAAAAAGGGAGCGTTTGGGATTCATGATGATCTGTTATCCGAAGATTTCACGAACCGGTACCCCACACCCCGCACCGTCCAGATGAACCGGGGATTCTTGGGATCATCGCCCAGCTTTCCGCGCAGAGCCGAGATATGCATGTCGATGGACCGGTCATAAACGTCGAAATTCCGGTCGGTCACGGAATCCAGAAGCTGTTCCCGGGTCAGTACCCTTCCCCCCGCCCTGGCCAGGCCCATCAGGATCTGATATTCGATGGGCGTCAAATCGAGGCGGTTTTCGTCTAGAAAGGCTTCATGGGAACCCTCATCGATCTTCAGGCTGTCGAAACGCAACCCCTCTTCAGCGTCCTCCCGCCCCGTGGGAGTCATTTGGGACCGCCTGATCACCGCACGGAGACGGGCCAGCAGTTCGCGGGTGGAAAAGGTCTTAGGCAGATAGTCGTCAGCACCGATTTCAAGGCCCACGATGCGGTCCGTTTCATCCCCCCGGGAGGTCAGCATCAGGACCGGGACGTGAGATTGGGCACGCAATTGCTTGAGCACTTCGAAGCCGTCCATTTCCGGCAGCATCACGTCCAGGATGACCGCATGATAGTCTTTTTCAAGAGCCGATTGAAGCCCCTCCGTTCCCGTATGAACACTCTCCACCTCATACCCCATGGGGCCCAGATATTCCTGTATCAGGCGACACAGTTTTTCATCATCGTCAATAATCAGTATCCGTTCACTGCCGTCCAATGGTGTTCCTCCTGGTTTTTTAAACGCAGAATACTCTCTA
>JAERTK010000051.1 GCA_016844935.1 Desulfobacteraceae bacterium
TGCGTGGGAACGTTGTCTAGGACGCTCCGCGTCCTTGGGCGCAGAGCGCCCAAAGTGCATTCCCACGCAGAGCGTAGGAACGAGGAAAACCAAGCGAAACAAAAAAGTGTAAACTACTTTTGTGTCTTTATGAAGGATGCCAAATTTTAAATAAAAAAATTCACCCTTCGAACCAATGCGGGCTACGCCCGCAACCCAAGAATCCAGGAGACAGAAGTCAGAATCCAGAATCGCTCTCATTTCCATGCCTATTCTGACTCCTGAATTCTGTATTCTGAGTTCTTGCTAAACCCTTAACCATATGTTTTCGCGCAAAGATTTTCTTGTTTTTTGTTACAGAAAACATCGGAATAAGGGACTAAAAAAACAGGAGATAATCTTGTTTCAACGTAGACTTGGTCTCCCAGCTCCCGGTACTGAGACCTTTTTTTTATGGGGACCGCGGCAAACAGGAAAAACAACGCTGCTTCGGGAGACTTACCCCAAAGCCGTCTGGATCGATTTACTCAAGGCGGAGGAATATCGACGTTATCTTGAACATCCGGAATGGCTGCGATCAGAGCTTCCGGAAAATGGCGTCATGCCCTTTGTTGTTATCGACGAGGTCCAGAAAGTGCCGCAACTC
This sequence comes from Desulfobacteraceae bacterium, assembly GCA_016844935.1. Lineage (GTDB taxonomy): Bacteria > Desulfobacterota > DSM-4660 > Desulfatiglandales > Desulfatiglandaceae > NaphS2. The sequence continues at coordinate 626 of JAERTK010000051.1, forward strand.
CTTGACGAGGTTCACTGGCTTCATGAAAACAGGGGCGTACAGTTTGCGTTATGCGGATCAAGCGCCAGAAAAGTCCGACGCGGACACGCGAATCTCCTTGGGGGAAGGGCAATCCGCTATGAACTCTTCGGACTCACCTCATCAGAACTCGGTCCGGATTGGAATATCGGCAAAATGCTCAATCAAGGCTATCTTCCCAGAATATATCCATCCAACACTCACAGACGTCTTCTTAACGCCTATACCGCCAACTATCTCAAGGAAGAAATCGCAGCAGAGGGCCTTATCCGCAATCTCCCCGTTTTTTCAGCTTTTCTTAACAAAGCTGCTCTTTCTGATACCGAGCCTGTAAATTACTCGACCGTTGCCAGAGATTGCGGGGTTTCGAGTCAGACGATCAAAGGGTATTTCCAAATCCTTGAAGACACCTTATTGGCTAGATGGCTGCCCGCATATCGTAAACGTCCAAAACGACGTGTGGTAACATCACCGAAATTCTATTTCTCCGATGTGGGCGTTGTAAATTTTCTGGCAAAACGGGGTTTCATGGAACAGGGTTCAGAGCTTTATGGGAAGGCTTTTGAAAACTGGCTTTTTCACGAAATTTCAGCACACAATATGTACAACGAATTATTCGCAACAATAAGCTATTGGCGTTTATCAAGTGGAAGTGAAGTCGATTTTATTATTAACGACATGGAAATTGCCATTGAAGCAAAATCATCACGAAAGATTTCCGCCAACCATCTAAAGGGATTACGCCAACTTAGAGTAGACCATCCGGAAGTTAAAAGATTACTCGTGGTTTGCTGTGAAGAAAAACCCAGAAGAACGAAAGATGGCATCGAAATCCTGCCGGCGGAGTATTTTACAAAACTGCTTTGGAATAATGAAATTCTTTGAGGGGGTGTGGAACAAAATAAATTTGACCCAAATCTGAGCGTCAATTCTGCAAAGTTATTTTTGAGCGAGCCCTTAGTGGTCCGTTTCAATAAATTTCTTTTTTCAGATAGATTATTATTTCAGGTGCGACGGTTCAATTGTTTTTGACAGCATGGTGGGGCTCGACAAATTATTTGCGAATATTGGGTTGTTGGGATAAAATGAGCACTTGATATGGAAGTAAGGATTCAAATCCAGACCTCGTTACGAGAGGCGATTTTACCCCCCGAATTTCAGTGGCGTGCGGCTTATGGGAATACAGAAGGGAAAAGCGGCCGAACAGGTCAATGATTTCCCCCCCGGCATTGATCTGGTCAATTATGGGCCGGAGCTTGAGGACTTTACAGATACCATGGGCCTAATCGCAAACCTGGACCTGGTTATTTCAGTTGATACCGCCGTCGCCCATCTGACCGGGGCCATGGGAAAACCGGTTTGGCTCATTCTCCCCTTTTCCCCGGATTGGCGCTGGCTTCTGAACCGAACCGATTCCCCCTGGTACCCGACCATGCGGATTTACCGGCAGAAGAAAAAGGGAGACTGGGATTCGGTGTTTAACAGGATTGGGCGGGATCTCCAAAGACAAATGACAGAAAGATAATCCAAAAAATGTTTTTGGCGATATTGTGTCGCTAAACATGATTTGCCTGCCGAGAAGTCGCGGGGGAGTATTACAAAAGTATGAAAAAGTAGTCATTCCCGAGTAATTTGATCTGGTCTGTTAGTTGGGGAAGGAGAGGAGAATTTCCCTCGTTCCCACGCTCTGCGTGGGAACGGTGCGAACGGACGCTGAGCGTCCACAGTGCATTCCCACGCTGGAGCGTGGGAACGAGAGGGGGATCAGAATATCTCGCACTTTCTCTAAATTTGTCGTTTTCTCCAACAGCCTTGATTTACACCCATGAATTACGACCATTGAATTCGTGCTTCGGCACTGTGTTTTTGAGTAATAACTTGACCGCAATTATGAATCATGCCATTATTTTGACGGAATACAAGCTGGAACGTTCTCGGTACGTCCATTTCTCTCAGCCGGTTACAATCGGTATTAAGCTGTGAATTGAGAAAGGAGAAATCACATGGAAACGGAAGCCATGGAAGAAGTCAAGAGAATTATCATAACGGAACTTCCCGAATTGATGAAAGTTGATCCGGATATACGTGAGTTCATATTGAATGTGACACGTGAAAGCTATTCGAGCAAAAGGGAGACCGAAAGTCGTTTTGACCGGGTCATGGACGAGTTAAAGAGGGACCGTGAAGCCCGTGATAAGAAATGGGAGGCCCAGGATAAGAAATGGGAAGACAACCAGCGTGTTATCAATGAGATGCTTGTGTCGATCCAGAAACTTGACAAGAAACACGATGCTACCATAGGTGCTCTTGGGGCAAGATGGGGCCTGCATTCTGAATCTGCGTTTCGAAAGGGTCTGAGGGCCATTTTGGAAGGTTCCTTTGGGGTGAAGGTGGAGCGGTATGAAGACTACGACTATGAAGGAACGGTATTCGGGCGGCCGGAGCAGGTTGAGTTGGACGTAATTATTTATAATGGAACCCTGATTCTGTGTGAGCTCAAATCGTCCATGAGCAAATCGGATATGTACAGCTTTTGGCGCAAGAAAAATTTCTATGAAAACAAGCATGACTGCAAAGCCGGCCGGGTCATTGTTATTTCGCCCATGATGGATGACTATGCCAAGTCCGCCGCAAAGGACCTGGATATTGAGGTTTATGGATATGCCGATAACGTCGAGGTTTAGCCGCACCGGATCTGCTGCCTTCGATGACGAGGCGGGGTAGGCCCTTGGTAAATTATAATGCAGACCTCGTTAAGTGATTGAGGGTTTTATAGGTTAAATAGTTACTACCGCCGGATACCCGCGTTGGTTTAGTGGTGAATGCATTGACTTGATCTTTTTTCGGTGGTAAGAGCGTGGCGTTTGGTGCTTGGCCTTTCTCTTGTATTTTCATCTCGCGGTCCGGGAATAAGGAAAATGAAATATTGAGATTGAACAGGCGTGATATTGCTTTCGAATGGATAACTGATAACTGTCTCAATATAACGATTTTCTTGTTTTTTGTGACAGAAAACCAGGTGATAAGCTACTAAAGATCAAGGAGAAATGTTCATATGTCTGATATCAATGCATTGAACTTAAGGGGCTTCATTTCCGGAGCAATGACCGAGGTGTTTGATACGATGCTTTCCATGGATATAGAACTGGCGGATGGGGGCGCGCAGGCAAACATTGAGGGTGAACGGATCGTCGGCTCGGTCGGTTTTGCGGGAAAAGCGGTTGGAAGTGTCAATATCCAGGTAAATGAAGCATTTGCCCGGAGTATCACGGCTGCCATGCTCGGGATGGAGGAGGATGAGATCGAAGGGGATGATGAGGTCCATGATGTGATTGGGGAGTTGAGCAATATGGTCGGAGGTGATCTGAAATCCCGCTTGTGTGACGGGGGCCTGGACTGTGAGCTGTCCATCCCCTCTATTATAACAGGGAGTGACTTCAAAACGGAAATCAAGGGTTGGGAAAGGCATGAGAGTCTTGTTTTTCGCAATCAGGAGCAGTTCGCTTTGGTGGACATATACATAAAGACGAACGGTTAAAAATTGAATTGGGAGGGTGGCTATGGCCTTAAAAGTATTAGCGGTTGATGATAGCAAGACGATCCGGATGATCGTGAAAAAGGCCTTCAAGACCTATGATTGTAAGGTCATAGAGGCGGCGGATGGAAAGGAAGGTCTGGAAATGACTTCCAGGGAAAAGCCGGATTTGATTATTCTCGATATTACCATGCCGGTGATGACGGGCCCTGAGATGTTGGCGGAATTAAAAAATGACCCGGCCTTGAAGGAGATTCCCGTAATTATGCTGACGGCTGAATCCGGGAAGGAAAACGTGGTCCAGATCCTTAAGATGGGGGTCAAGGATTATATGGTGAAGCCCTTTAAAGGTGAGCAGTTGATCGAAAGGGTAATAAAAGTCGTAACCCTGGAGCCTAAGCAGAAGGAGGACGAAGATACCTCCAAGAAATATTTTTCCACTGTAGAAGATGTCCAGATCCTGGCCTTGCCTCGAAAGCTTGACAGACCGACCAGCGTCGATATCGAGCGGTATTTAAAATCCAAGGTCGAAGAGATGGTTAGTTCGGGGATCAAGAAATTTATCCTGGATATGAGCAAGGTGGGGGGAACTAACGTTACATTGATTAAACTGATCATAACGGTGATTCAAACCTGCCAGCATGCAAATATCGGCATTCGAATTGTTGGTACCGCTGCACTAAGCGAGGAACTGAAAGGCTTTGCGGAAACCAGTGAAATCACGGTCGATCTTTCCATAGAAGATGCAAGGGGTGCGCTTTGATTTTTTTGAGCCCGGCACTCTTTATTCAAAACGGCTGAAGTGAGGTCGAGACATCCGGCAAAATAATTTATATCCATGGCCGTTGGGATGTTTGTGCTTTGGGCATTGTGATGAGCGATTTTTTTTGCCGAAACCGGGATGCAATTCATGCCAGTCCGGTTGGGCCAAGAGGCATTTTTTTCCCACTTTCTTCCCGTACCCTTTGCCTTAAATTGTGGCGGGATCAAGACAATTGGTCCCTGTCCATAGATTATTTTTTCCGCGGTCCAGGCGTTAAACGACGGGGTTCCTCGCGTGGTGCACTTTAGTTCGATTGCGATAACCCTTAGAATTTATTGAGCCTCCTGGAGATTTTGTTTTATGGATTGGAAACTCACAGCGTCTTCTATGGAAATGGGTGAAGGGATGCGATGGGTTAAAACCAAATTTCAAATTATAAATTTTGAAGATTTTGCACGTTTTTTGCATCAACTTCAAGCAACGTGCTCCGATCCGGTTTTGTAGTTTCGGGGACCGTTGTCCATAAGCGCATTTATGGAACTTCACTTGAAGGGAGGTTAAGAAGATGGAAGTACATTCCAATTATGGGATCTTAAAGGCCGATTACCCCAAGAAAAGCGATAAAAACCAGGAGCCTGTAAACAAGGAATTCGGGGCAATCCTTGATGAGACTATCGCAGAGACCTCACAAACTGATACGGGGACCCGGAAAACAGCAATGGTTGAAAGCATGTCAGGCATACAGTTCGATTCACCTCCTCTTATGAATGAGAACCCCCTAATCGAGAAAACTGAAAAGCTTCTGGATACCCTCGACAACTACCGGGAAAAGTTGCAGAACCCTGAAGTCAGCTTAGAGGATATCAAACCGTTGGTTAATACGATGGAGATGGAAAATGAAGGCCTGACTTCGGCCCTTAATTCCCTGCCCGACGGGGATGGGCTCAAGGATGTCCTGAATGAGGCAATGATCGCCTCTTCACTCGAGGTAACCAAATTCAACAGGGGCGACTATACCATCTAAAAGCATTTAGGTACCATTTGATGATTGGGGCCATGAACGGTTAAGGGCCCAAAGGTTTTTTTTCGGGGGCTATCCTGTTAGCCGGGGCGGGTATGTCCATATGGGCGAGCAATTCCTTCGCAAGATCTTTATCAAGGTCTTTGAGAATTTCATGCTGTTTAATTGCTGCTTTTTTATCCCCGATATTTAAGTACACAAAGCCCAGAATATGGTGGGCTTCCGCATAATGGGGTTTGAGCTGTATGGCCTGCATCAGCGCTTTTGTGGCGTCGCCATAAAGGCGGATGTTTGCATAGGAAAGGCCGAGCCCGTATTGGGCTTCCGCAAAACCCGGCCTGATCCGTACGACCTGCTTTAGCGCTTCAATTGCCTCTTTATAACGACTCAGTTCGTAGCAAGCTTTCCCTAATCTGTATTGCGCATCTACATAATTGTCCGTCGCCTGTGCCTGGCGGGTTTGAGCCGGTGGATCTTGCGCCACGGATGCTGTTTTTCCCTTCAGTGTCGCCTTTTTCTCAAGACTTTTTGACGCCATGGTATTCACCGATGCAAAATTTATTTGTTCATGAATCTCATAGGCGTTTGAAATAGAAAAGGTGACAAGAAACAGAAAAGCAAAGAAGAACCTTCGGCCGCCCACCTTCCCATGTATGAGAGAAAACCTCCCCTCACGGTCCCATGGTGCATATCCCTCTTTTCTCAATCTCTGATAAGAAATGGCCATCGTTACGGGGGTGATAAAAAATATTCCTGTACCGATACCGTTGCACCATACTGACAGGCTTCGTCTGAGAGCGCCAAAATAGCCGGGATTCTTCAAAGACTTGTCAATTATGGCGGTCTTTAAGAGCCATTTGCCGGGGCTGGTTCCCACGGCGCATAAGAGGGCTGCTTCCACAAAAACCCAAGCGAATGTTGAGATTATGGGGAAAAGGGGCGTTGGGATGTCAAGTCTTAAAAGGAAAGCGTAAATATTCAGGGATCCGAGAAGAAGTCCGAACAGGAGATAATCGATGAACCTTGCCAAACAGCGTGCCAATGGATATTTTCGGGCAAGATTCCGGGACGTTTTTTTGGGTTTTTCATCTGTAACGTCACGTGAAATAGCGTTACCATCAGTCCCGGTTTGGGCAGTGCTTTCACGTTTCGATTGCGCCGGAATAGACAGGTAAGACTGGAGTTTCTCGTAAGCCCTGTTGATCTCCTTTAATTTCTTCTCGGCCTTTTTCCTCAAGCGTGGGGTTTTTGAGAAACGGTCCGGGTGCCAAACATTTACCAGATCTTTATAAGCCCGGAGTACGTCTTCTAACGAAGCTTCAGGGTCAAGTTCCAAAACTTCATAGTATCGCTGGATGTCCATAGATGTTGAATCTGTTTTTTGTTAATGGCTTTCCCAACCCACGTGGACCGCGCAATACTGAGGCCGATCAGTGGTCAATTTGAACCAGGATATCACACAAACGTGAAATTTTCTCACGTTTTTATAAGAAAATCTTGCTGGCATAGTATGTGCATATTGGAAGTTTCAGAAAAGGGCTTTGATCTGATCGCTGATAACGCACTCAAAATTCTTCACTGAAAGTCTGAAGGATGGTCCATGAATTATGACTGGTGTCAATAAATTGGCGATCATTGCGATTTGCCGAAGGCTTCTTTTGAACAAACGAAAACAATTGCAACTGGAAACATAACGCGAGGGAAGGATTACCGTGGAAGAATTCGAGATACTATTTGTTGATGACGAAATTGAGATACTCGATACAGTAGGTCAATATCTATCTCAAAACGGATTCAATGTGACCCTTTCGGACGATGGTCTGAAGGCGCTTGGATTGGTGAAAGAAGGCAAGTGCTTTGATGTTGTCTTTACCGATTTGAAGATGCCTGAGTTTGACGGGCTTGAACTTCTGGCGGCCATTAAAGAGTACCGGCCCCAAACCGAGGTGATTATTGTAACCGGATATGGGACCATGGAATCCGCTATCACGGCCATGAAATTCGGCGCCTACGATTACCTTCAAAAGCCCATAAAGTTAGAGCAATTGAAGATGTTGTCCGAAAAAATTATGACGGAAAAGAGACTGAAAGAAGAGAATATTTTTCTCAAGAAAAATCTGAAACAGAGAAACAGGTACGGGGGGTTGATAGGGATTAGCCCAAAAATGCAAGAAACTTATGAAATGATAGAAAGAATTGGGGGAGGGAGCCCCAGTGTCCTCATACAGGGAGAAAAGGGAACCGGAAAAGAACGGGTAGCAAAGGTTATTCACAAGAAAAGTGATCGTGCCGGAGGGCCTTTTGTTCCGGTTAATTGCAGCGCCCTTGTGGAACGGTCCCCTGGAAGTGAGGTTTTTGATCACGTTTCGGATCTGTTTGATGCCGCCAAAGGCGGGACGATCTTTTTAGATGAGGTTGCGGAAATCCCAATCTCTTTGCAGACGAAGCTGCTCCAGACGTTCCGGCAAGGGGATGAAACCCGTGAAGGCGCTAACAGAGAACCGGAAACAGACGTGAGGATAATCGCTGCCACTGAAAAAGATCCGGATCAATTTGTAAAAAATGGGACCTTCAGAGACGATCTCTTTCACCGTCTCGGTCAATTTTCCCTTAAGCTGCCCCCCTTGAGAGAGCGAAGAGAGGATATTTGCCTGCTGGCAAACCATTTTTTAGCTATATATTATAATACTGTCGGTGAAAAGGTGCTGGCCATATCTCCGGAAGTTATGGATATCTTTCTGGAACATCACTGGCCGGGGAATGTCGGGCAGCTGGAAAATATCATTAAAGGCGCCGTGGGTGCCGGAGCGGACAAGGTAATTGAGATAGCCCATCTTCCGCGAGAAATGAGAAAACTTGCCATGGGAAATGGAGGGGGCCTATGAACAAAATGAAGAGACTGATGACAAAAACTTTCTTTTTTGTTATTTTGTCCATGGGATTATGTTGGCCGGGAACTGGGGATGCCCTTGAGCCATGGGAGGGCAAAGCGGTTACGGTTCTAAATGTCAGGAAATCTCCCGGGCTTGACAGTCAGGCCATAGGCTGGCTGGACAAGGGACAAAGGGTCACCATAAAAGATGAGCAAAAACTGTGGTATCAAATTATTTTTGAAATTGAAGGGAAAAGATATCGTGAGGGATGGGTATTTCGGAGATATATACAGCGGGTTTCCCCGGAAAAAATAGCAATGTCACCGGCACTGGAAAAGGTGAGAGCGGGAATCGTCCGGGAGGATTCACAGAAAAAGATTCCTTCAGATCCATCAGGGGGAAAAAACCGTTTGTCGAACGGGGTGGAAAAGGAGTTGAAAAAAGCGTCGATTTCGGCGGAAATTCATATGGTCAAAGATCAGGGGAGTATGGCGCCCCGTAAACGTTTTTCCAGCGACAAGGAAGTTGTGAGGGATACTTTATCCGAAAAGATCAATGCGGTAAGGGAAAAGACGCGTGCTGCCTCCCAGACCAAACCTGCCGTCAAAGAGAAGTCGAGCACATCCTCTTCACCACCGACAGATCTTGTTATGAAGGAACAGACGCGTGCCGTTTCCCGGGCCAAACCGCCTGCCCCCCCAATGGCCGTGAGCCGATCTCCCGCGCCTAAAATGGTGGTGGTTACATCTCCTCCTCCTGAGATAACGCCCGTGATCGACAAGCGGGTTGATACGCTTTCCCGAACGGGCGTTCCCGGTGTTCAGAAACCGTTGCAGCCGGAGCCACGGGTGTCACACCCCGAAAAGGGTCTGGCTGATACTCGGGAATCAAAAGAGTTGGCCAAGCTTGCACTCAGACTATTGTCAGTGGTTCTCTCTTGCCTTGCTATTCTATTTTCTTACAAGGCCATAAAGTTGTCAAAGATCAGCTATAATACTGCAATACAACTTCAGCGCAACCTGCAAGTATGGCAACAGCGGGAGGATAGCCGGTTAGGCTGAAGTTGTGGGTGCAGGTTCATGGGTAGACGGATTTCAGCGGTAAAGGATTGAGATAATAAAATATGGACGTTTATGTGGCCAGACAACCGATCTTCAACAAGAGGAAAAGGATATATGGGTATGAACTTCTTTTTCGGGATGGGATGGTAAATGCCTTCCCCGATGTGGATGGTGATGCGGCTACTTCAAGGGTTTTGTCCACCAGTTTTTTGTCAAATGGTATCGAACGAATTACCGGGCGCAAGAAAGCATTTGTAAACTTCACCGAGAAAATGATTACCGAAAAGATACCCGCCATGTTCCCAAAGAAGACCATTATGGTGGAAATCCTTGAGGACATGGAACCTAACGAGGCAGTCGTTACTGCCTGCCGGGAAATGGTCAAGCAGGGGTATATCCTTGTCTTGGACGACTTTATTTATAAACCTGAGCTGAAGCCGCTGCTCGCATTAGCACGGATTGTTAAGTTCGATTTCAGGGCGAGTTCCATCAAGGAAATAGAAGCAGCCATCAAAGAGCTGGCGGCATATCGGGTTAAGCTGCTGGCTGAAAAGGTCGAAACCCACGAAGAGTTCCAGCAGGCTCTGGATATGGGGTTTGAGTATTTTCAGGGATACTTTTTCAGTAAACCGGAGATCCTTAAAAGCAGGGATATTTCCCCCTCTAAAATTACTCTCCTGAATATAATGTCGGAGGCAAACAGGGAGGATTGCAGAATCACGGAGCTGGAAAAATTCGTTTCACGCGATCTTTCAATCAATTACAAATTGATGCGCTATATCAATTCCGCATATTTTGGCATGTTTAAGAGGGTCAAGTCCGTCAAGCAGACGCTTGTTTTGTTAGGAACCAGGGAGGTCAGACGCTTTATTTCCCTCATCGCCATGGCGCAGCTGGTTTCCGGCAAACCGGATGAATTGATCAGAGCATCCCTGGTCCGGGCCAGGCTCTGTGAAAATTTGGGGAAGGAGGTACTTGGTAGAAACGGCTCAGAACTCTTCACCCTTGGACTTTTTTCCTTCATTGACGCCATTTTGGACGATGAAATGGGCAATATCATGGAAGATTTGCCCCTGTCGGAAAACATCAAAAAAGCCCTGACAGGGGGGGGAGGGGAACTGGCAGATTACTTGACCCTGGTTTCATGTTACGAAACCGGAGACTGGGAGAAGGTTGCCACATTGGCCGAGAAGACCGGGCTCAATGAGAAAAAAACGCCTGAATTCTATATGGAAGCGGTAGCATGGGCGGACAGTATTCCCATTTAAAGAGGGGCAAGGTTTAATGCTCAGATGGCTAAAAACAGATAAAAGGAACAGGAACACGCCTGAATCGGCAGGAGACGTGCGGCTGAGTATCATTTTAGCGGGTGATGCGCTTCTGCCATGCGACATTGAGTATATAGATAAAGAAGGGGGGACCCTATCCTTTCCGGAGGAAAGTCGTCTCCACCTCAGCCGGAGGGTGAGGTTCAACTTTTCGACGGATAACCGATCCAAAGAATTCGTCATGGATGCAATTATTTTGAAGTCGAACACCGCTAAAGGGAGAAGAGTTTGCCAATTCCGGTTCGCCGACATGGTCGACGTTGAGGCGGTATTGGGCCAGGGGGTGTTTAGCCGTTTTAATCGGCGACGGGCATTCCGGGTTGCGCCTGGCGCCCGTGAAAAAATTGAGATAGAATTGACGTGGGGCGAGACAGGTAGATCAGGTCATCTGGCCGACATTTCGGTGACCGGAATGGGGATAGGCATCACAGCGGGCGGCATTACCGTGGACTTGCCCCCCGAAGTCGGCGAATTGCTTCCGCCGCTTGATCGGTTGGCCTTGTCATTTAAACTTCCCGGGTGCGACACCCGATTGAAGATGATGGGGATTGTGCGGAATCGAAACATCGAGAGCAAGAATATTTGTTACGGCATTGACTTTGTATGGGACCAATCCGATGAATCCCAGCAGCAGGCGGAAGCGGTCCGTGGCTATGTGATGCGGCGGCAACAATCCATGCTTGAACGAAGTGCATGGATAAGACGCGGTTGATCAATGTTAATATTGAGGAATTATGGCGTAACGGAAAATGGGCTGGGCAGAATGGAATCGCGTCCGAAAGCAGAACCCGAACATATTCTGATCGTTGATGATGAAGCGGCAATAAGGGAAATACTGACGGATTTTCTAAAAGATAACGGTGATTTCTGTTACGTTGCGTCAAATGCCCATGAGGCTTTAAGCACCCTCGCTGAGAATCCCATAGACTTGGTTATCTCAGACGTCAAGATGCCCGGAATGGGTGGCATTGAGTTTATGAAGGCTGCAAAACAATCCTTTCCCGACCTCGATTTTATGATCATGACCGGTTATGCCTCTGACTACTCCTATACAAACATCATCAATGCCGGCGCCGCTGATTACATGATTAAACCTTTTGCGCTGTCAGAATTGAAAGCAAAAATGGCGCGGATCAAGAGGGAAAGGCGCTTGTTGAATGAACTCAAAGAAGGCAACAGTGCACTCGAATTGGCCATAGAGAAGGCAAAACTAATGTCCATCAAAGCTGAGACTGCCAATCTGGAGCTCGACCAGATATTTGACAGATCGACCAGGGGGATATGGGTAATTGACAGTCAATTTGAAATCCTCCGAATGAATCGCACACTTTCGGATTTTGCTGGCAAAGGCAAGGGCAAGGTGCGCGGTTTGAAATGCTATGATGTTTTTCCCACCTCCCTGTGCGGTAGTTCTGACTGTCCGTTGACCCGGATCATGAACGGCGACGGTTTTTTTGAATGCGATATGGAAAGGAGAGGCCCGGAGGGGGCAAAAAGATCCTTTCTGTTGACAGCGACCTCTTTTTTTGGGCTTGACGGGGAACTGATGGGGATGGTGGCGGAATTTAAGGACATAACCTCTCGCAGGCAGGCAGAAGCGGCCCTGAAAAAAGCGAATCGGGAACTCCAGCGTCTCTCAGTATTGGATGATTTGACCCAGGTGGCCAACCGCCGGCGATTTGATGAGACCTTAAACGAAGAATGGCAGCGGTTGAGCCGGGATCGGGCACCGCTATCGTTGATATTTTGCGATCTCGATTATTTCAAGCTTTTTAACGATACCTATGGGCATCAAGCAGGTGATGATTGTTTACGTGCCGTTGCTGATACGATTAGCGCCAGTTGTCAAAGGCCCGGGGATTTTGTGGCCCGCTATGGCGGAGAAGAGTTCGTTGTGATCCTGCCAAATACAAACGCTGAAGGCGCTGTCCATTTAGCCGAAGATATTCGGGAGGAGATAGAACAGTTGAAGATTCCACATATGCGGTCTCAAGTAAGTCCATATATCACCTTGAGCTTGGGGGTTTCCACTGTATTTCCGTTTGCTGACAGTATTCCTGAATCACTCGTTGGCGTTGCAGACAGGGCGCTTTATGAGGCCAAAGATCAGGGGCGGAATCGCACAGTCCTGAAAGTGGCGGATATGGAAGAGATAACGGGCCTAAAATTTGAAACTGGAAATTAGGGATTTGACAGGGCTTACACCTCTCTGCTTTTTCTGATTACAAGTTCCAGGTCACCCAGAAACTTCGAGGGAAGAACCGATGCCAAGCGCTTATACCATAGAGGAGATATGGGATAAAATCAGGAACCTCCCATTGATTGATGTTGCTGTTTTTGATGTAATATCCCTTTTAGATGATCCGGAAAGCAACTTCGAGCAGATTGCGGAAAAACTGTCGCCCGATATTGCCGCTAATTTTCTCACCATGGCAAATTCAGCCTATTACGGCCGGGAAGTTCGGAGTGTCAGCTTTGCAGTGAGGGTACTCGGTTATGGCCAGATGAAAAAAATCCTCACCTCGGCTGCGCTGATGGATCACTTTGTTCAACGCATGGATCTCAAGGATTTCAATTTTGAAAAATTCCAGGTTCAGGCTTATTTCTGCGCGGCCGTCTCCAAGGTTTTGGGGGAGATCCTGGGCTATGAAAAATCCGCGGATCTGTACACTGTGTCAATACTGCAAAATATCGGGAAGCTGGTCCTGGCCGTCTACTTTAGAGATGAATACAGGGAAATCAATGCCTTGAAAATCTCAGAAGGGCTTACGAGCAGAATAGCGGAACAGCGCGTATTGGGGGTTACCCACGGGGAAATCGGTGCGGTTGTCTTGGAGAGATTCAAGATTCCCAAGGAGATCTGTAATGCCATAAGGTTTCACGATGTATTGGGGCGAATTGTTCCCCAAGGATCCGATTTTGAATTGGAGTTTGTCGCAAGGGAATCGAGCAGGTTAGTGGCAGGATTCACGCTCCCGGAAGAGATGAATGCCCAGGAAATTATGGATCGACTGAGAGCCACCGTCGACGAGGGCCGAAAGAGGTACCGGGAGAGTACGAAAGAAGTCCTGCTTTCCAAGGGGGGATACCGGGACGCTTTTGAAACCCTGATAGGTCAAGCTTCCGGGTTGATTCGCAGGGATCTGAAAGTTTTCCTGAAGGAAAGGAAGCCCTAAAGTGGGAAACGGTGACCTTTTGAACCTCTGCCAAAGAACGAACTTTTAGGACCTGCTTCTCCTGCAAACGTTCCTGTTGTGAATCTTTTGCCTTTCTGTCATGACCTCCATATCCTGGATGTGAAGAATCCCTTCATTTACGAAGAATTCTCCTATGGGAGACTGAAGATTTCGCTGCTTGCCGAGAAGGGCCATAAGCTGGAACCGGGACAGATAGCCTAAACGGATGGCACGCTCACCGAATCTCCCCTTGAGGTTCCTGCGCATCAGAATACTCTGAATTTCGTTCCTCGAAATCATTTTCCAATCCAATGCGATTTGCCCGATGAGAGGGCGTTGCTTCCTTTGCCAGGTTATTGCCCTTATCAGGGTGCGCCAGGAGATAAGACCGGAGTAATAGAGAAATTGACCGAGCAACAGCTCTCGCTTCGGGATTTCCCTGGTGTAGAAAAGTTCTGAAAAGTCCTTTTTTGTCTGACACCCCGCTTTAGCTTCTTCGTTGTTGGTGTTAGCAATCGATTGGCCCTGCAGGGGAACCACGCCTTTATTTCTAACGATGGGGATGAGATTTTCATACGCCAGAGTTACTTCTCTGAAGCGATCACTCATTTTGGCTTCATCCCTCCCAAGGGCCCTCGCACGGTCAGGGTGTGTTTCAAGGGCTTTCTTCCTGTAGGCGGATCTGAGCCCTGACAGCTCGAGATACTTCAAGAAATCCAGAGAGATCTCCACTTTCGAGCCAAAAAGAAGGCCACATGCATCAAAAACCTCTGGTATGGATAAAGCGATCAACAGTTATGCCCTTTCTTTTTTTTGGGGCGATTATCAGCCACATGTTGTGCATTTGTCAAGAGAAAAACTAGATATTGTGCCCTCTTTCAATATATTCATCTCATTATTCCCCTCTTTCCTTTTTCTTCCTTTTTAGCCTTAGCCACCTCTTCATATATGTCTCTAAAATTTCGGTGTTTGTCCCGGCCTTTACTCATATGTCCCGATTCCCCTCTAATGCTGCCATTATTTTGGCTACGTCGATTGGAAAGGCCTCGGCGGTCAATTTTGGGAGACAACAGTCGTCTGGATATTTGCTTCAGGTCGGTTTTCCTGAGGGTTGAGTAGACACGGGAAGTTAAATTGCGGGCGATCCCTTTGACTGCCAAAATATGTCTGTCAATCGATTCGAGGGTGCCTTGGGTACTTCGATCCACCTTTTTGGTTTGGAAGGTTTCCGGTCCCCTAGGCAACAGGGTCTTTATTTCCGCATAGGCGATATTAATCTCTTTCAATTTTTCCTCGGCTTTTTGTCTGAGCCTGGGATTATTTGTGAAACGGTCAGGGTGCCAGACCCTGATCATATCGATATACGCTTCCCTTGCCTCGTCCATTGAGGGTTCGTGATCAAGTTCAAGAATTTTATAGCATTTCAAAATATCCATGATACCCAAAATTGGTTGGTTCAGGGTTATGTTTTCAAAGTTTTCTGTTTAGATCATGAATAAAAACAAGGACCTCTGCAACTGCTCGGTACAATTCGGCGGGGATTTCAAAGTCCAGGTCGAGGGCATCCAGCACCTGAACCAGATCCCTGTCAGGATAGACGGGCACCCGGTTCTCTTTTGCAATCTCGATGATTCTTTCAGCGATGTAATCTTTTCCCTTTGCCACCAACTTAGGGGCATTATCTTTTTCTTTATCATATTTCAAGGCCAGTGCTTTTTTAGGATAATCCATTTTCAGATCCTCAGATCGACTATGCCGGTGCTTATCACTCCCGGATCTTTCATCTCGAACTCCTCGATTTCATTAACGGAAAGAAGCACGTTCAATGTCAGCCGCTTGAAATGGTTTCTGAGTGATCCCGCTATCTTTTCGGAATGATCATCCACATATTCTTTGATCTTTCGATCATTCACAAAAAAGGTTATGTTTAAATCCTTGTCCATCAGAAAGAAATCGGTTCTGATCCGGCCGATCTTATCCATTGCAAGCAGGAGAGAAACCTTGCATCCTTCCTCGGACTTCCCCTTGTTCTTTTTTGAATAATAGACTTTCAATTTGGCCCTTTGATTGCTCTTTTCGAGGGGTAGCGCATAGGTCAAGGTATGTGCGGTCTCCAGTCTATCATGTCTAACCGTGGAATCGCCCTGTTGGGTAACCATTTCCCCCAGAAGTTTTTCAACCGTACCCTTAAACGCTTCCAGGTGCTTCGCGCCCAAAATCTTGAGTATAAGTCCATTTCTATCCAGAAAATCCTTTAATATCAGAATATTGGGCTTCAGGTCTTTTTTTATAATGTCCCTTATTTCAGGCGATTCGCGCAATTCTTTGGGAAATGTTTTTTCATTGGTCGTCTCAAATGATGCTGTTATGACGTTTTCAATCTTTTTCTCAAAAAATATTCCCGAGTTTTCGATGTAGGATTTCAGTTGGGAACCTAAACTTGAGCTGTTATTGCCAATATTCATCGGCCCAAAGTGAGTCAAAATTTTTACGAGAATATCCCTTATGTATACTGGAACTGCCTTTCCTTTGAAGATTCCGCTGGTGTGATCAAGGACCTTCCTTGTTTCCGACTGGAGCTTTTCTAATATGTTTTCGGACGGGAAATGACTCAGGCTGAGCATCTTCTTTGCCTCTTTAGAAATCTCTTGAGCCGGGGTATTTAACCCCAGCTTCATGGGGGTCCCTTTTTCAAGCACCTTAACGTCTATCATGTCACCTTCTCTAACAGGGAATTGAGTCTTGGCCAATGCACGAAAACGTCCAAAGTCCATCAGCGCCTTTCCATTATTCTTTATTTCAAGCACTTTCCCCAACAGGTTGTCACCCACTTTTAAGTCGCCCTTTTCCCGCAAAGGCCTTTGGAGCTCAGAACCGCAAATATCTTTGATAAGGTTGGCGAGATTTATTTTCATCTGAAAATTATTTCCCCACCCGCTTTTTGCCATGTCGCCAGATACTTGTTGGCCTCCGGAGAGATTTTGGCAAGTCCGACAACTTCCATCTGCTTTCCCCGCCATCGAGATAGATGCTTAGCCGCCTGTGGTGTAAGTTCGGTGAGACCATTTAGAGACAACCTGATGCCTCTCCACCGGGATAACCCTTCCGCCGCTTCGGGAGAAAGTTCGGTAAGGTGGTTGAGACAGAGCCATTCACCCTCCCATTGGGACAACTGCTCTGCTATCGGCGCGGGTAGTTCTGTGATGCCGGTGAGAAAAAGATCTTTTCCTTCCCATCGCGCCAGACATTTTGCAGCCTTAATAGAAAGTTTTGTGAGGTCACATTTACGACTTGGATTCCCGGCGCAGATCTCTCTCCAAATCTCCATATTTATTTTGTCTTGCCGTTCAGAATATGCTTTTTTCTTTTTTGGTTTTTCTTCGTTTGAAGTGTCAGTTTTCGATATTTTTTTCACATTTTTTTCTTGAATTATCTCTTTCCAGATCTCTTCGAGAACCGGCGCACTGCTCCCTCTCATATCAAAGGAAAGGCTGTCGGCATCGTGTGACTCTTTTTCAATGACGATGTCCATGCGCTTCCCTAACTCGCCAATATCTATGCCATTGACGACCCGGGCCATTTCAATCTGAATTCCAGCCAACCGTTTAATATAGCGTAGCTTTTCACTGCCGCCATGAAGTTTCTCAAGTGGTCCATTGAGTTTATTGATATATGCGTGACGCCGTCTGATAGTCCGGAGCCCCAGCTCTATCCGTTTATTCTTGAGGGCCCGCTGAAAGGTGGTTATCCCCGTCTCACGTTTTTCGTTAAGGATTTCATCTCTCACCTCTTGAATCCTGTTACGGTAATACAGCTTTAGTGCCTGGATTTCCTCTTGTTTTTTGAGTAACGCGTCCCTGAGCCGGGTGGCCTTTTCCTGTTTTTCAGCCAGCCCAAATCCCAAATGCTCAGATTTCCCGGTGACACCCGTGTTTTCAGGCTGCTGGGTCTTTTGGGACGAAAACGAGACAGCCAACCCCTTCGATCTGTCGTTTTTGATGGGTTCAACCTGTTGACTTGGAGAAGCGCCGACGGCGAGTCTCCGGTCGCTGTCGTTCATGAACCACAAAAGAAAACCGGCAGCCCCGACAACGCCAAACAGAACTGCAATTATGGGATATTTCCGTTTCTTCTTCTCCTCACGCGCATTCATTATTTTCTCACTCTACTACAAACTCCGTAAGATAGACGTTGGTTACGGCCCCTTTTGAAAAAAGAGTACCCATCTTGGCGGCTATTTCGGTCCGCAAATCACTTTTTCCCTCAACGGTGTTGATATCTTCAAATTTCTTTGAAGAGAGTATGGTTAAAAGCGTGTCTTTTACCCGGGGGAGTTGGGCGTGCACTTGTTCGAACGTTGTCTGGTCTTTGAGTTCAAGATCCATCTTTACTCTCAAAAATCGCTTTCCGCCTGAGCCTGCAAGGTTTATGACAAATGGGCTTATAGAATAAATTGGTCCCAAACCCTTTGAGGGCGGTTCTTTTTCAACCACCGATTTCGAGGCCGTGGCACTGTTGGAAGGTGACCCGGGCATCTTCTGCCAGAGAATATAAAAGCCAGCCCCTGCCACGGCCATAAACAATACAAACCCGGCAATAATTATGATCAAAACTGTTTTTGATCCGCCCTTTTTGCCACCGTCATCGCCTTCCTCTTCTACGAGATCCTCATTCCCATTGCTGTCTTTCGCCATTATCTTCTCCTTGCCCCCATCTTTCAAAATTTGAGACTCTCCAATGGGTCTCGTTGGAGAGGTTGCTGGATGATACCGTCAATATTTTGTCGTTATCAGGGGGAATCGTTCCTGAAATCGCCCGGTTCAAAATCCACATTGGCCCTAAAGTGAGCGGCGTGGCGCGGACTGGCAGGAAATTCCCGCTAATCGTCATGGATCGGCTTTCCCCGTTTCTTGGAAAACATAGCAAGAGTCCAATCTGCAATAATTATTCCACAAATGTGAATGTGGTACGAAAAGGCGCCTTTTTGGTCAGGTCCCTGATCCTGTCGCGCCATATTCTGGGGTGGAGACAACGGATGTGGCTTCTTGCTTACCCTTTAATTTTTCTCATCCGGGGAAACCGGGGGAGACATATTCCTCAATGCCATGGTTTTGGCACAAAAAATGCTGATAGCACTTCGGTAAGTGAATCTAAAGTGCGGTGTATCCCCGCCCATGTGAGCGGAATGCACGGTCCTTGTTATGCGACCACTAAAACGGAGTATTGCTGATGGATATTCTTGTTGTCGAAGATAATAAGCCCACCCTGAGGTTATTGGAAAAAAAAATCAGCATGTGGGGGTTCCCCGTCCATTTAGCGGAAAATGGAATAGAAGCGCTGGCAAAGCTTGCCTCCTCGCCGATCGATATCGTGCTTACGGATTGGAACATGCCCGAAATGGATGGGCTGGAGCTTTGCCGGAAAGTCAGAAAGCCTGACATGCGTTTTATTTATCTTATTATTGTGACTGCGAGGGATTCCCGTCAGGATATCGTTAAAGGACTTGAATCGGGGGCGGACGACTACGTTACCAAGCCGATTAATTTCGACGAATTGCATGCACGTCTTGGTATCGGCGCCAGAATCGTGAGGATGGAGCGGGAATTAGATCAAAGATATGCGGCCATCAAAAGAAACTATTTTCAGACTATTCATATGTTTACAAACCTTATTGAAACGTTCGACGAGGATCTGGGCGGACATTGCAAAAGAGTATCCCAACTTTCCCTCAGGCTGGCAAAATGGTTTCCGGACCTCTCGGAAAAGGACTTGAATACCCTCGAGTATGCAGGATTGCTTCACGACATCGGCATGGTGGGGCTCCCTAATGAGATCGCGTCGAAAAGGAGGGTGGAAATGAACAGTGATGAAATGCATCTTTACCAGACCCACCCCGTCGCAGGGGAAATAATCCTTAATGAAATTGAAGCTTTGAAACCGATCGCAAAACTGGTGAGGGCCCACCACGAGCAGTTCAATGGCAGGGGTTTTCCTGACGGCGTAGAGGGAAATGAGATACCGCTTTTATGCAAGATATTGGCTGCGGCGGTGTTTTACGACGATCTCGTCCACAAATGGAAAACGCCTTTGGGTGATATCCCGGACAGGTTGCAGCGTATGCGGGGATATGAACTGGCGCCTGCCATTGTGGATTTTCTCTTGGAAATCAATTCCGAGGATATCCGGAAGGCAGGAGAAGAAGACCTGCGTGAAATCGCTCTGGATGATCTTCGGGAAGGTATGATCCTGGCGGAAGATATCCGGAGAGAGAGCGGAGCGCTCATAATGCCCGGAGAAACAGCGCTTACCAGACGCAGCATTGAGGTGCTTATCAAATTCAGTGTGCTGCATTGTATCAATAACACGGCATATGTCTACAAATAGGGTTTGGGAGGAATAGTATGGATATTGCGACAATAGTTGGCTTGATAGGCGCAACCGGACTCATCATTGCGGCTATTTTGCAGGGGGGCGACCTTGCCACTTTTCTTAACATTCCCGGGTTGTTGATCGTCGTGGGGGGAACTTTTGCTTCGTCCTTTGTTAAATTTTCCCTTAAGGACGTGATCAATTCCATTCAGGTCGTAATGAAGACATTTATTTACAAGATGGAATCTCCTGACGAAGTCATCGAAAAAATGATCTTTTTCGCGAGGGTTGCCAAAAAGGACGGGTTGATAGCTCTGGAAGGCGCCAAAAAAAAGCGGCTGGGGACCGGTAAGAATAGGAAGGGGGGCGACGAATTTGCCGGAAAAGCCCTTGATTATCTCGCTGATGGATATGATGAACAGCTTATCGAAGATCTGTTGAACAAGGATATACGGGTTACCGCCCAGCGGCATGCCCTGGGCCAAAATGTATTTAAGGGGATGGGGGCTGCCGCCCCGGCCTTCGGCATGATCGGCACCCTCATCGGGCTTGTCCAGATGCTGGCCAACATGTCGGAACCCTCGAGCATCGGGCCTTCCATGGCGGTTGCCCTCCTCACTACACTTTACGGGGCCCTTATCGCCAATGTCGCCTGTTTGCCTTTGGCCGACAAACTCGCCATGAGAAGCCAGCAGGAATTTGAAACAA
>JAERTK010000052.1 GCA_016844935.1 Desulfobacteraceae bacterium
GCCCCCCGCGCGGTACAGCCGATCCCGGACACAGTCACGGTTTTCGGAAGGTCAAGGCCGCTGGCCTTCGTGGCCGTGAGGCAGGAGGAAAAAGCCGTTCCGATGCCGCACCCGGGGCACCGGATGGGGGGGATGCGGTCCGTTCTGAGGAGATCATGCAGGGGGTGGTGTATTTGCTTTTTCGTTGGGGTCATGGAATTGCCATCCTCGAAAATGCTTCTTTCAATGCTTCAAAAACACGTTCAGGGGTAATGATGGTTCCCCCGGCATGGCCTACCAGAACGCAAGGCGCCTGTCCCCGGGCGGATCGCTCAACTTCAAGATGGATTTGCCCCAGGTTGATCTCCACGGTGATGAAGCCCTTAGCGCGGGCCGCCAGGTTTCGGATCTGTTCTTCGGGAAATGGCCATACGGTGATGAGGCGCAGAAGACCCGCTTTGATGCCCTGCTCGCGGGCTTCGTCCACGGCGGCCAGACTGGTTCTGGAGGAAACGCCGTAAGAAACGATGACAATTTCCGCGTCGTCGAGCCGATATTCTTCTGTTTGGATGATATGCTCCAGGTTGTTCCGGATTTTGCCCACGATGCGGTCCATCATGATTTCCTGGCCTTCCACCGTCATGTCGGGGTAACCCCGTTCATCGTGGGTCAGTCCTGTTATGTGGACGCGGTATCCTTCACCGGCAATGGCCATGGGTGGGACGCCGTTAGGGCCCGGTTTAAAGGGCTTGAAGCGATCCTTTCGCCCCCTGGCCCTTGGACGAGAAACGGTATGAATGGCTTTGGCTTTGGGGATCACCACCCGCTCGCTTAAGTGGCCAATCATTTCATCGGTCATAATCAGGACCGGTACCCGGTAGGTTTCACTCAGGTTGAAGGCTTCAATGGTCTGGTAGAAGAGTTCCTGGGGAGATGAAGGGGCCAGAGCAATGATTTCGTAATGACCGTGGGATCCCCACCGGGCCTGCATCATGTCCCCCTGGGCCCCCTGGGTGGGTAACCCCGTTGAAGGTCCTGCCCGCTGTACATCCACCACGACGCAGGGGGTCTCGGTAACGATGGCCAGACCGATATTTTCCAACATCAGGCTCAATCCGGGTCCCGACGTGGCGGTCATGCTTTTGACCCCTGCGCAGGATGCCCCCACAATGGAGGCCATGGCCGCGATCTCATCTTCCATCTGGATAAATGTGCCGCCCACTTCAGGGAGTCGCCCGGAAATATGTTCGGCAATCTCGGTTGCCGGTGTAATGGGGTAGCCCCCGAAAAAACGGCAGCCGGCTGCCAGTGCCCCCTCGGCGCAAGCCTCATCCCCCGTCATGAAATGCTCTCCGGTCAGTACTGCTGGTCTCATGGTGTCTCCGTTTCAGGCGCTGCCATCTCCTGATTTTTGGCAGGGTCTTCCACCGAATAAATGGCGAATTCAGGGCATATGATTTCACAGTAATGGCAGTTGACACAATCATCCGGCTTTAACACCGACGGTGGGTGGTATCCTTTTCGGTTGAACCGGGTGGAAAACTGCAATACTTGCCTGGGGCAGTATTCGATGCAGAAGCCGCAACCCTTGCAGCGATCTTCCAGGATATGCACGATGCCGATGGTGGTTTGGATTTCTTCCGAATCGAACGGAACCCGCCATAAAACCATTGGGTCATTCCTCATATTTTGTGTGATTTCTATTTATGGTCTGGCTGAAAAGGTGTCACTATAGCATTCATCCGGAGCATGTCAAGTCGTAATCTTCTTGAAGAAGGCAGGGGTGGACGACACCGGCACATTTTTTGAGGGGGTTTGTTCGAGGGTGCCGCATGGGCGGCAAATCAGCGCCACCGGTTCATTCTGTGCTTGAGGACAAAATCGGCGCTCTGGTAGTAGGCGATGGCCGCCAGGGAAAAGGGGTCCTTGCCTTCCACGGTTTTGATCCGGTTCTCCGTCTCGGGGTTCTCCATCAGATCGACCTTCTGGCCCGGTGAGAGGATCACCAGTTTCTTGTCTTCGTACAATCCCAGTTTCTGATAATTCCCGATCAGGGCCCTTTCCCGGAATCCTTCGTCAAGGATGTCGGTCCCCCAGAAATAGCTCCTGTAGGTAAACCCCAGAAGCGAAAGGAGGGTGGGGCCGATATCGATCTGGCTTGAAATCTTCGAAATCTCCTTTGCCTGGATATGCTTTGGAGAATAGATGAGCATGGGGATATGGTATTTGCCAAGGGGAAGCCCCACCTCCCCGTTGCTGCTGGCGCAATGGTCAGGAACCAGGACAAAGACGGTGTCATCAAACCATTTCTGTTTATGGGCCAAAGACAGAAATTCTCCCAGAGCGTAATCGGAATACTTAACGGCCCCGTTGCGCCCCCCCGTTCCCGAAGGGATATCGATCTTCCCTTCCGGGAAGGTAAAGGGGCGATGGTTGCTGGTGGTCATAAGGAAATAGAAGAAAGGATTCCCCTCCCCGTACGCCCGGTTTGCCTCTTTTACCGCCTTACGGTACAGATCGCCGTCAGACATACCCCAGGCGTTCTGGAAGACCACTTCCCCATCCTCGAAATCGTACAGATCCACCACCCTGAATCCATTGTTTGCGTAAAAAGCATTCATGTTGTCAAAATAGCCTCGCCCTCCGTAGAGAAAGGCGATGTCGTAGCCACGATCTTTGAAGATCCCGCCCAGGTTGTACATATTAGCGTTATCGGGTCTTTTCACCAAAGACCGCCCGGGTGTCGGCGGGATGGAGAGGGTGATCGCTTCGAGAGCCCTGATGGTCCGGGTGCCGGTCGCATAGAAACGGGTAAAAAGCAGGCCTTCCTTAAACCACCTGTCCATAAAAGGGGTGAGGTTTTTCTTCTGCCCGAACCGGGTCAGGAAGTCGGCGCTGAGGCTTTCCACACAGATGATGAAGACGTTTAATTTCCGCTCTTTCCGGTCCGCTTGGACGTCTCTTGAAATATCGTAGAGACCTCCGGCCGCAGGATCTTTACCCACGGACTTCTTCGCCAGTTCCGAGATCTGAGGATCCGGACCCAGGGCGTAAAAGGGTCTATAATCCAGCATGTTATTCCTGAACGCCCCTACGAATTGATATTGACCGTTGGAACAGAGCTCTTTTTCGTAATTATTGACACGGGCATCCCTGAACGACTGGCCCACCGCCTGGTAGGAGATCAGAGAAAAGGCCATGATTGACAGGGTTATGACGCCTCTTCTGAGAACGCCTTCCTTTGAAAGAAGGCTCCGCCGGAGAAACCCCTTCACCATCCAGAAGGTGGCAATGGTAACCAGAAAGATCCCCGACAAGATGTATGGAAGCGGGTAGGATTCGACCATATTGTCCGTCACTTCGCGGCGGTAAACCAGGTAATCAACGGCAATAAAATTGAAGCGGGTTTTGAATTCCTCCCAGAAAAACCATTCTGCTGCCAGAGAGAAATAGAGAAAGTAAAGAAAGAAAAAAAAGAAAAGATAGGTGATGTACCTGAAGACTTTGCTGTTCAAAACCCTGTTGGGGATGATGAAAAGAAAAACCCCAAAAAAGAGAGCCACGTAGACATTGAAGGTTGCGTCATACACCAGACCGAGGCTGAAAATACCCAAGGTATTGAGCAGAGAGTGGTCTATGACGTTCCATGACCATATATAGAGGACCGCCCTCATGAGGGTGAAACACACCATGCTGAGCAGGCAATATATGAGGATAATCCCGTAACGGCTTTTAAACAAAATGCATATTCCTATGTTCTGATGGCTTGAAAAAATGACCGGGAAACCCTGTTCCAAGCATAGCCGGAAGATAGGTACGATCAACCCGGAGTCAAGTGTCAGGCCCACCGGTTCGTAGCAAACATCAGGCTGAAAGAAAGATCCGTTTGATGGTCATCACTACCACTTAGGGCCAATGAAAGTGAACACGGAAAACACTGCTCCGCCATGGAGAAAATGGATCAGATGACCGACCTGTTGCTCACCGATGAACTGCTCATGAGCATGTGTGGCTTCAATGCGCATCAGGTAAAAAATGGCAGCTGCAAGCGAGGCGAAAAACTCCGCAAAACATACGTGCCGGAATTCAGAGGCGCTTTGTGTGTGGATACG
>JAERTK010000053.1 GCA_016844935.1 Desulfobacteraceae bacterium
CTTCGAAATGTGGTCCATGAATGGTCCATCCGCCATGTGGAGTTCGTATTCGGAAAATATTTTGACAACGCCCGTGTTTTCTTTTTCTCAGGGCTGGCCAATCATAAAATCGCCCGGGTATTGAATGAGTTTACGGACAACCTGGTTTTTGCGGACCCGGTTCTGGAAAACGGCATCAGCAAATTCATAAAATCCGTAAGGGACCTGGAGCTCTACGCCAGCGGGGTCCATGAGGTCCTTAAATGGCTGCCCAGTAAAAAATTTTCCGCCAATTTCATGCCTGCGCGTCTCTGGAATATCCACCTTATGAGAAAGGCCATGCAGCAGGCCCAGGTCATTGTGGTGCCCCACTATGATTTTTACCGCTACCTGGAGCATGCCGCCCTGGAGGAGTTGGGGGGCAAAATTATCATTACCTCCTGCGCCTATGATGACCGGGTCAGTTTTCTTCAGGAGCGGGGTGTGGATGTGATCATCGACACCGCCCCCAAAGTACTTGAAAAAGTAGTGGGGCTCAATGTTCTGGAAGCCATGATGCTGGCGGCTCTCGGCAAAAAGCAGGATCAGATTGTCGACGACGATATCCTGGAGGTTATTTGTGAACAGAATATGGCCCCGAGGGTGGTCTATCCTTCCGGTACCCCCAAGCGGGTCAACCGGTTCGCTTTTGTAATCCATCCCCTTTCCCAGGAGTTTTTAAAGAAGGAAAAGACCCTGGATATGGTCAGTCAGTTTGCACCGCCCCTTTTCATGGATGCGGTTGAGAAAGTCATCGCCTACGCGCCGCCTTTTCTCTATTCGAAGGTAACCGGCATCAAGAGCCCTTCGGGTGTGGAAGCGGAAGGATGGTTGATTTCAGTGGGGGGGACACCTAAACAAATGCTGGCCCACAAGCCGGAATTTACCTATGATCGTCTCCTTCAGGCGGCCAAGATGGCCAAACGGATGGGCGCTCAGATCATGGGGCTGGGGGCATTTACCAAAGTGGTGGGGGACGCGGGTGTCACCGTGGCCAAAAAAGCGAATATCCCCATCACCACGGGGAACAGCTACAGCGCGTCAGGGGCGCTCTGGGCGGCGGCCGATGCCGTGCGCCGCATGGGCCTGATCCAGGTGGAGAAGGGGAAAGCCATTAAAGGCAAAACCATGGTTTTCGGGGCCACCGGTGCCATCGGGTCGGTATGCTGCCGCCTTCTGGCAAAGGCCTTTGAAGAGGTTTACATGGTGGGCCGTAATACGGCCAAACTGCTGGCTTTGCGGGAGGCCATAAAAAAAGAGACACCCGGCGTGAAACTGCACATCTCCACCCGTCCAGACCGTTATCTGCCGGATATGGATGTCATTGTCACGGCAACCTCCGGCGCCGGAAAGGCCATCTTGGACATCATGCGGGCGAAACCCGGGTGCGTTATCACGGATGTGGCCCGCCCCCTGGATCTCTCCCCCGAAGACGTGGCCAAGCGACCGGATGTGCTGGTCATCGAATCCGGCGAAATTGAACTGCCCGGCAACCCGGAGATGAAGAATATCGGTCTTCCTCCCAAGGTGACTTACGCGTGCATGGCTGAAACCATTGTGCTGGCCCTGGAAGGCCGTTTTGAGATCTTCACCATCGGTCGCGACATTGAATGGGAAAAGGTACGGGAAATCTACAAGATGGGCCTGAAGCACGGCATGAAACTGGCAGCCATTTCAGGGGTCAACGGGGTGTTCAGCGATGACGACATCGCGCGGGTCAGAAGATTGGCCCTGAAGGCCCGGAAAACCTGGACCCCGCCCCGTTTTTCAGATGCGGCGTGATCTTCTGAACATCAGACCGGTGTGGAGACTTTTTGTATCCATTTCGGTTATGATCGAAAGTTTCTACTATTAACGGTTTTTAAGCAATTTCAATGCCGGTTCCGAAGAAATGATATAATAGACAATGCTCTTTTCTGAAGGGGTGGCGTTCCCCACGATTTTCAGGCTGCTGTTAAGCTTCACCGTGGCCAGGATATCGACTTTTCCGTCTGATTTTCGGGCCGCTTTGTACTGGTCCCTCGAGAGTTTTCCCTGAGGGCCGAAAATCCAGTAAATGATTTTGTCGTGGGCCAGAACCGTCGGATCCTCGAATTCGAGGTATAAGGATCCTACCAGGCTTTTAACCACCTCCGTTGTGGCTGTTTCATGCCGCTCATAGAGCACAATCACTCTGTCAGACATCCTGTCCGTAACAACGTAGAGATCACCGTCCTTGAATTTACGGGTTCTGTGGTCGGCTGCTTTAACAGGATGCTTCTGGGCCGTTGCTTGTTGCGACTTTGTCAACTTCTTTCCAAGGGTGTAGCCCTGTCGGGATATGTTCAGGTTTTCCACCCGGGATAAAAGATTTGAAAGGTCATCGGAGGAACATGCGGATGAAAGTGGTAAGATGAGCCATATGAGCAGGGCAGTTTTTAGCGTTGTGAAATTCACTGTGAACCTGTCTTTTTCCAAAAGACCGCCCCAACCATCCCTGTATCCGGGTTGATCGGGGCGGCGGGTTTATAAGAAAACGTTACAGGCTACTGTTTGTAACGCAGTTTCTGCTCTTCTTCAATGAGTTTAATGGTTTCGGCGCTACCGCCCGTTTTGGTCCAGATGTGTTCGGGTCTGGCCAGGATT
>JAERTK010000054.1 GCA_016844935.1 Desulfobacteraceae bacterium
CCTGAGCAGCAGGTGAAAATGATTGGGCATCAAGGTCCAGGCAAGGCAGTTGGTTGTCGTCTCCGTAAGGACCCGGCCGAGTCTTTCGACGAAATCCCTCCTGTCTTGATCGTCGCGGAATATTTTCCGACGCTCGATACCACGACACATCACATGATGTAACGCTCCTGGAGCGTCTATGCGGGCTTGGCGAGGCATGAACACTTTATAGCATATACACGCCGAACAAAGAAAGGAATAATTTCATGGACGTCCCGCTTTACTTGGCTGTATAATCAAGGCAATTAAACAAGACTATTGACATGTACATATAATATATGCATATTATCCAATATGCATGTAACATGGGACCCGAACAAAGCTGAAATCAACTTCAAAAAACACGGGATACGCTTCTCTGATGCAGATGTAGTGCTTTATGATCCATTTGCCATGACTTTAGAAGAGCACGTCGTTGCAAATGAGCAACGATTTGTGACCGTTGGTGCTGACGCGGCTGGCCGAATAATCGCGGTTGTTTATTCATACCGAGCCGATACCATCCGTTTGATTTCGGCCAGAAAGGCGACATCAAAGGAAAGGAAACAATATGAAAAAGGAATATGATTTTAAAAATGCCAAAAGAGGCCAGGTTGTTCCTACAAAAGGAAAAACCAGAGTTACAATGTATCTTGATACGGCCATCCTTGATGAATTCCGTGCACGAGCGGACAAAGCAGGATATGGGTACCAGACAATGATCAATGAGGTCCTTAGAGAATATCTTGCAAAAAGCGGGAAACCACTCGACGAGACGGTTATTCGCATGGTAATCCGTGAAGAATTGGACCGGATTGCTCATCATTGACTTTTCATTTTCCTCCCTGTTTTTCATCTTTTCCTTTACGGCCTTTTTTTTGTGTGGTAAGGCGGTCTCCATTCAGGGGCATAACGTTGAACTCAGTGGTTTGCGGATTAAAAGCTAGATTGTTCGTACTATCTCAGAAATACTTAGTACATCTTCACTTCAAAATACCGACGACCTCAGCAAACCCACTGGTGGAGCGACTTGTTATATTCTTATCATTTTAGCGCTTTTTAGAAGACCTTGTATTTGACGACTTCTCAGCCTGATTTTCTATTATTTCTTCAGGATATGAATCTTTCAATCTTTTTTCTAATGATTGGATGAAACGACATTTGTGAGTTTTCAGGATTCTTTTATTGATACATCAAGGAGTTTTACTGTTTTATCAAAGGTCTTCCACCCATGTTGAACTCCAGCGGGTATAAAATAAGATTCATCGGATGTGAGTATCTTACGTTCTTCACCTATATACATTTCAATTTTTCCATCTAAAATGATTCCGCATTGGTCATAATTGTGGCTGTGACCTGTATCTTCTTTTTCAGCTTTGATTTCCATGCAAACCATTACTAAGTTGTTGCCTATTTCTGCTTTGCTATTAATTCCAGGTCTGAATTCTTCTAAATTTAAATTGTTTAAGTTCCAGAATGCCATTCAATTTTCCTCCAGGAATATAACCATTTATTCACAGAACATTTTGCCCTGATAACTTGTTAAAAAGGCTATTATCATGTAAAGTTTCCTTGATATTTTTTTAGCCAAGGAGGCAACATATGTCAACTTCAAAAGATAAACGCCTGCTTGATGAAGTCCGGAATTACATGAGACTGAAACATTATTCCATCCACACCGAGAGAACCTATTGTGACTGGATTAAGCGATTCGTCCACTTTCACAAAATGTCTTCAAGAGATGACCTGAAAAACGGTGAGAAAAAAATCGAAGCGTTTTTAACCCACCTTGCCGTCAAATAAAATAGGTGTGACCCCTTTTTCATGCATCCAAAATCCCGCCTGTGTCAGCAAGTCGTTCCCTGAATTCTGGGATTTGTGGAAAGATTTTCGTGATGCTTTGTAAAGATTAATTAATATGGTGTCCACCGGATTACCGGATTTGTGAGCTCAGTACAGGACTGGAATGAAATTACCGAAACAGTTGGAAAAAGAATGTGTTGCGCCAGATGTTCGAGCGGCGTTAGAAGAGGAGCGAATTGCGCTTTACGGTGCTTCGACAATATATATTCCTGTTTTGAAGTTAACACCCAAATTGCGCACGAATATTTTCTATGCAAAAGCCATTGGCGAATTGGTTATTGGGTATGAAATGATCGCAAAGGCTTTAGCCAATGAACTGCGCGGATTGCGGAAAATTGATAGTCTGGGCGACCGTGTATCAAGATTGCTGATGGTAACAAATGATGGGTCCCCTCGTTTTTATCGCGAATTAACGTTCCTTCAGAAGAGGCAGGGCGCACGGGTTCTGATTTGCAGACTGGATGTTGATTCCGTATTAATGGGGGATATTCTTGGACTCAAAGATCAGGTTGTGAAAGCCGTTCTACTGAATAAAAAGAAATCCGTGATAAATGTATTGAAGAGTCTGTTATGAGCCGGGCCATATCTCTTGGCGAGGGAGCATAGATGGAAGGTAAGGCGACAATGCAGTAGCCGGAACCTGGAAGGAGAGCATCAGGTTTCGGTTTGAGGATTGGGGATGGGTGGTTATCAATATCGGCATGGGCATTGGCGCAGGCATCGCCATGCTGCCGGTGGAGATCGGCATGAAGGGGTTCTGGGTCTTCATGCTGGCCGCCGTGATCGGATACCCTTCCATGTATCTCTTTCAGAGAGTTTTTGTGAATTCCCTGGTGGAAGCCAGATCGTGCAGGGACTATACCGGAATTATTTCCGAATACCTGGGGAAAAACTGGGGGGCCGGCATCGGATTCCTATATTTCCTCATGCTGATCATCTGGTACTTTGTCTATTCGGAGACGGTTGTCCGTGACAGCGCATCCTATCTGCAAACCTTTGGCGTTACTGCTTCGAATTTTTCCGCCGATCCCCTGTACATCATCGGCGTGATCTCCGTTCTGACCTTCATTGCCGCCATCGGGGAAAAGCTCCTTTTTAAACTCTCCAGCGTGCTGGCGTTGAGCGTTCTAACGATCATTCTGCTCATGGGTTTCGCCATGATCCCGGAATGGAGCGCCAAAAACATCGCCGTGGCGCCCGGTGCCGTTACCCTTTCAAAGGATGCCATTATTATGCTTCCCTTTGTGCTCACCTCCATCCTCTTTATTCAGTCCTTAAGCCCCATGGTGATTTTCTTCAGGCAGAACAGCGATTCTCACAAAGCCGCGCGCTTTCGATCGTTAAGGGCCATGAACCTGGCCTTCGGGATCCTTTTTGTGGTGGTCTTCTTCTATGCCAATTCCTTTAATCTGGCCATCAGCCAGGGGCAGGCAACAGACGCGTTTAATGAAAACGTGTCGGCCCTGGCCATCGCAGCCAAAGGGTCAACGTTTACGTATCGCTTCTGGCGGTGCTGCTGGATATTTTTGCGGTCACCTGTTGTTTCTTCTCGGTTTTCCTGGGTCTCAAGGAGGGGACCCGCGGGCTTGTTCTCAATTTCCTCAAGCGCTTTGGGGTTGAAGACCGGATCAACAAACGGTTGTTGGACTGGATTATCGCCGTTTCCCTCGTGCTGGTTGCAACCGGGAACACCCTTATGGAGATCAAGCTGCTATATTTTACCTGGATCTGCAGCCCGATTTTCGGGATTGTGGGATGTTTTATCCCGGTCTACCTGGTTTGCAGGCTCCCGCAACTCCACAAATACAAAGGTCCGCACCTCTATCTCATTGTTTTTGTGGGAATCCTGCTCTGTTTGTCCCCTTTTCTGGCCATATGAACGTCGGTTCTGCACAAACGGGGTTGAAGAAGATTATTTTAGAAAGCAACCCTTAATTCCAGGCCAGTTGCTCACGGATGTGCCAATAATTTTCGGCGGGTTCCACCAACGCATCCAGCAACACCCTAATGTTCCGCATGGCTTATCAGTGCTTCAAGGTAACGGGACTTAACCTGTTGGCTGGCCAGGGCTTGTTTTAAAGGTGGAAGTTTTAGAATGACGCCTAGAACAGCAGCCAGGGCGCGATGGCTCAACAAAACACGGTTATCAAAAATCAAGTGCTGCAATGTCCCGCGTTCGATTGCCATAATCACTGCCCGGTGCGTTCCGTTCAGGGGTGTTATCACTCTCTGCGGCCGGGATTGTAAATGAATACCATCTTTCGGGCAGGCCCGGACACAAAGACCACATCCTAAACACAAGTCCTCTTCCAGCCTGGCCTGTTTCATTTTCGGTTCATGGGGATTATTCGCGGAGATCAAGGACATGGCCTCCACGGGACAAACATTAACGCATTTTCCGCAGCCATTGCAACTTTCAGCATTGATTTCAGGGATAAAGTTGGTTGTATGAACAGGATTCAGAATTGCAAAGCGTTTGGCAGCAATCATTGCTTCACAGCAGCATCCGCAACAATTGCAGATAAAATTCACTTTCTCCCTTATATTTTCCCCGAACTGAACAAGATTGTTCTCATAGGCCTGGTGCAAAAGCGCCATGCCTTCCCCTGGATCAACCATACGGGCGTGACCATGTTTAATTAGCGACGCTGCCGTAGTGTTAAATGTCATGCATATTTCCATGGGCGCATCACATGCTTTGTCCATATAGATCATTTTATGCCGGCAGTAACAGGTGCCAATTCCAATATGGGAAGCCGTTTTAATGACTTCTGTCGCTCTTTCGTAATCAATAACATGTAACGCATTTTCGTTGGACAAAACCGGTTCGTGGACAAAGACACGCCCAAGCTGCGTTTCTCCTCTGGTAAAGAGTTCACGAATAAAATCTTCTTCCACATTCAGATACTGGTAAAAAAGCTCACTCAATAATTTCTGGTCAATATCATTACGCACGCGCATCAACGAAAACTCAAAAAAACCGGCCATGGGGGGCGGCAGGACGTGAACAGACTTCCCATTCTGCTCAATATCAACCAGGATGGCCCGTCCGGCAAGCTCATCCAGCGTTTTTTGAGCGCTCGGAATATCCATTTTCCAGATGCGACTGGCTTTTTCTGCGGTAAAGGGTTTGATGGGCAGGAGTGAAACCAATTCAGCCGATTTCTCACTGAAAAGCATTTTCAATATTTGGTAGAGCAATTTAGATGGAGGGGCGCCTTGGGGAAAGCGGTTTAGACGATCAACTAATCGGGAATAACCGGATTTGATTGTATGATGCGCCATAATTAAAAATTATTACTCAATTTCAGGCCAATTGGTTATGTATATGCCAATAACTTTCAGCGGGCTCCACCAAGGTATTCGGCATCTCTGGCAATGAATCGTTCCATCATTAACAGGGTGAAAAGCATGGGTTGGGACGTTTGGTAAATATTAGATCATAACGATTGCGTGTTTCAACATTTTTCCCATGGCTCTGGTAAGAAATCGGCAGCTCGATAACTATTCCCATACAGGGGGGTGCGAAAGCCCCTTGAATATGGGCACAGATTTCGCTACATGAATTAGGATGACCAAAACCGGATGGACCGAATCTTGCGAGAGTCAAAAAGGATAAGGAGACAATCATGGATGGAAAGCGAGTCAGCGAGAGCGCGGTTGCCACATCACAGGTGATGATGCCCCAGGATGCCAACCCTTCAGGAAATGTTCACGGAGGT
The DNA here is from genome assembly GCA_016844935.1 of Desulfobacteraceae bacterium. Lineage (GTDB taxonomy): Bacteria > Desulfobacterota > DSM-4660 > Desulfatiglandales > Desulfatiglandaceae > NaphS2. The sequence continues at coordinate 5,604 of JAERTK010000054.1, forward strand.
GTTATCATGAAACTGATTGATACTGCGGCAGGCGTGGTCGCCAGACGGCACACCCGGAACAACGCCGTAACCGCTTCAATTGACAGACTCGATTTCCACCACCCCGTGTATGTGGGAGATCTCCTCACGCTCAGAGCGAGTATCAATCTGGTGGGGATGACTTCCCTGGAAATCGGTGTGAGGGCCGAGGCCGAAGATCTTATCACAGGGAAAATCCGCCACACTGCCTCCGCCTATCTGACCTTTGTGGCGCTTGGTTCCAATGGCAGGCCCGTTGAAGTGCCCAGGCTGATGCTTGAAACCCAAAAGGAGATAAGACGTAACCGGGAGGCTTGTGACAGACGGGATTTAAGACTAGCGGAAAAGAGAAAGGAAAAAGCACATCAGGGGTGAAGCGGTGCTAGATAAATGGCTGAATAATGGTGCTATCTTCTTTGCCTGCCAGATACCTTGTAAAGACTATTGAGGCAGGCTATACTCGAGCATTGCCATAAAGTCACCAGAACAAAGGATGCCTATCCAGGTATTTTTCGCCAACAAAAAAAGGAGAATCCATATGGGAAGGACCGTCATCGAACATGTGCTCCACCGTCTCAAGCAAACCGGCATTTCCGATGTTTTCGGCGTGCCGGGGGATTATGCATTTTCCATAAACGACGCCATTTGCACGGACAAAGATCTTCGATGGATCGGAAACTGTAACGAGCTCAATGCCTCTTACGCGGCGGACGGGTATGCCCGCATCCGGGGCATGGCGGCCCTCTGCACCACCTACGGCGTGGGGGAACTGAGCGCCATCAACGGTCTTGCGGGCTCCTATGCCGAGCATGTGCCCGTGTTCTCCCTGGTGGGGATGCCACCCAGCGGTGTGCAGACGGCACGCCGCCTAGTGCACCACACCCTTGGAAATGGCGAGTTCGACCTGTTTTATCGGATGGCGGATCCGGTGGTGTGCGCCAGGGCTGTTATGACGCCGGAAAACTGCGCCGCCGAGACCGAGCGCCTGATCGCGGCGGCCATTGAACACCGGCGGCCGGTTTACATGGGGTTTCCCTCGGATTATGCCAATATGCCCGTGATCGGTACCACAGACCTTTTGCCCGTACCGGCCAGTGACCCGGAAACGCTGGAAGCGGCCGCTGAGGCCATTTGCGCGGCCGTCAAAAGAAGCCGCACGGCTTGCTTTCTCGCCGGCATTCTGGTTCCCCGCCTGGGTTTGAACGACCAGGCCACCGCCCTGGTGGACGCTACGGGTCTTCCCTTTGCTACCATGTATATGGACAAATGCGCAATCGGTGAGGCCCACCCAGCATATATGGGCATGTACGATGGCAAGCTCCTCAACGAGGAGGTCCGGGCCTTTGTGGAGGGCTGCGACTGCGTGATCAACCTGGGGGCACTGCTCACGGATGTGAGCACCGGGGCGTTTACGGCCAATCTGGACCCGCGCAAAACAATCCATGTGATGCACCACCATGTGCGGGTGGGGTTTGCCATCTATAACCACGTGGAGATGAACGACCTTATTGAGGTGCTCACCGGAAAGACCACCCGGCGAACAGATATCAAGTGCCCCAGGGTGCACGGCTTGGGCGACCCCCAGGGCGCCGCCGGGGACAGGATCACGGCGGAATACCTTTATCCCCGCTGGGAAAAGATGCTAAGGCCCAATGACATCCTCATTGCCGAGACCGGAACAACCGGTATGGGGATGGCTTTTGCCCGAATGCCTGAAGGCGCGACATTTCAGAACCAGACGCTTTGGGGCTCTATCGGCTGGGCTACCCCCGCGGCTTTTGGCGCGGCTTTTTCGTCTCCGGAGTGCCGTACTATCCTCATCACCGGCGACGGTTCGCACCAGCTCACTGCACAGGAAGTGAGCCAGTTTCCCCGGTTCGGACTCAAACCCATCATTTTCGTGCTCAACAACGACGGGTACCTTATCGAGCGGCTGCTGTGCAAAGACCCCGACATCTATTACAATGATCTGGCCCAGTGGAATTATGCCGCACTTCCCACCGCTTTGGGGTGCGAAGGCTGGTTCACCGCCCGCGTCAACACCTGCGGAGAACTGGACGAGGCCATCAACCGGGCGGAAACATGCGGCACCGGTGCCTATATCGAAGTGGTGGCGGACAAGTATATGGCCTCCCCACTGTCACAAAAAATGCACGAATCCATTGATACCTTGTATGCCTGAATGAGGTTGGGGGGAATTGGTCACCTCTATTGGTTGCTTAAGGGCAGGGGGGCGTAAACCCGCAAGCCACCAGAATCAGGGGTTGATCTTCTTATTTACCAATGCAGCCTATTTTTCCAACTCTTCCTTAACAGCAATCCCGATTTTCTCCAGCAAAAACGGCTTTCTGATATAGGGTCCCGCACCCAGATGCTGAAGTTTTCTGGCACGGTCTGTTTCAGAAAATCCGCTGGCAATTACCGCCTTTTGCCCAGGGTGGATTTCAAGGATTGTTTTGTAGGTTTCGAGGCCGTCCATACCAGGGTCCATGATCATGTCCAATACCAACAAGTCAGCTTCGTTGGCCTTCAGATATTCAACAGCTTCTTCCCCACTTGAAACCGATGCCACCGAATAACCCAGCTCTTTTAACATGCCAGAAGCGGTTTTCCTCTGCTCTTCCACATCATCCACTACCAGAATTGCTTCGCCTTTTCCCATATAATCTTTTAAAGATATTTCGGATTTCTCATGGATCGATTTCCTGGTCTCTAAGTGCCCCCTCCGCACGTTTGCGCTCAGCGTTATCTACGATAAAGCCTTCGATATATCCTTGGTTAGGGTGAAGGGTTCCACTTACCTCTACAAATACGGACGTTCCGTCTTTTTTTAATTCTTCAATTTCAAATCTATCAACAGAACCTCTTATTTTTAGTTGTTTTATCAGCGTTTCCCGGCGTTCAGGATTTACATAGCTCTTTGCGGTGGTGAATCCCTTTTTGAGTTCTTCCACTGTTTCATAACCAAAAATCTTTGCGAAAGCAACGTTCGCTTCCATGACTTTGCCATCTTCGATTGCTGTTCGGTACATCCCGACCATTGCTGTATCAAACAGATAACGATATTTCTCCTCGCTCTGCCGCAGCGCGTTTTGTGCCTGCTTTAGATTACTTATTGTTCCTTCGAGTTCGGCGTTTTTTTGAGCTAAAAGTTGTTGTGTCCTTTCCCTTAACTTTTCAAAAAAATAGGAAAACCCAAACACAACAAGAAAGGATGGGACAAATCGCATTTTGAAATTTGTAGCGTAGATATCAGTAATTGAAGGGTGACTTCCGACTATTAAAAATAGAAGTGAAGGGACAAATAACATAAGAGTTGCAATCGCCCCTCTTTTTGAACCGAGGAGAAATAAGGAAAATATCGGAAAACTATAAGACCAGAGGTGTCCGGTATTATTCACTCCCCCGGTAACAAAAAGATACAAGAACAACACACCCGCAACAAAGACACCGAAATAACTGATAAAATCATTATACCCACTTTTCCTTAAATAAATTAGTATAATAATCAACACAAAGGCTACAGTAAGATCGAAAAAACCTAATATCGGTTGATTTTGAATAAAAGCTACAATACCAAATGGAATTAGATTCATTAGCGCAATAATACACATAACATTTAGCAGTATTATTTTGCGTTTGATTTCGATGCCGTATTTTTCAAACGTACCGCTCGTGATAACGTTCTGAACCAGTCGCTTGATAGGATTCCTATCTGTAATCATTGAATTTCCCAAAAAAAGTTATTGATCACCTATGGTTATCTTTAAGGAGTTTTAATGTGTTTTATTTCCTTTACGAGGGTATGAAATTTTCTCTCAACAGTACATGCCATTGAAGCTGCTACCAGATCAGGCGCATTTGTTCAGCATGATATTCAGGATGGCCGGATCCATTCCCCCAAGACCCGATCGGACCAGTTTCCCCAGATTTTCCATGGTCTCTTCCGGGCTCCCGCCGATGATGCCGTCAACCGGTTTGACCACGGTGCCCTGCAGGGCCATGAGGGCGCTCTTGACCCCTGAGGAAGCGGCTTCGCCCACCTTGAGGGCACAACTGGTTTTGGCACCGTCGCATAAGAGGGTGGCGGTATTTTCAATATGGTTTTTGATGGCCCCCCCGATTTTCTCCACCGTGCCCCCCAAGAGGTAGGTTACCCCAGCCGCAACACCGGACCCTCCGGCCACCGCGCTGCCGCAAAGAGGCCCGATCCTCCCCGCGAGGGTCTTGATGTAGCAGGTCACCAGATAGCTGAGTGTTACCGATTTGATGAGAAGCAGATTATCCTCGATGGTGGCGAATTCGCTGGCCGCCACGATGGGTGTCCCTGCGGCAATGCCTTGATTGCCGCTTCCGGCCAGTGTCATGGCCGGGAGCATGACACCCCCCATGCGGGAATCAATCCCCGCCGCGGCAAAAATACCGCCGGCGAGAACCATGTCATTTCGGAGGAGCCCCTGGCGTAGCAGGCTTTGCTGGGTCTTGCCCACCCCCATACCCGGACCATGGCTAAGTCCATATCGCACCAGATCCATATTGAGGTCGATCCCCCGTTGAATATAGGCGGCGGCGTCTCTGTTCAGGTCATTGGACAACTCCACCATCTCCTTTAGGGAGAGGGACGTAAGCCAGGGTTCCAGTTCATTGACACTCACCTCCCCGTCCCCGTCCCCCGTCAGAAGCGGATGATCCGGTTGAGGGGTTCCGTCCAGGCCCAGGGATGCGATGTGGTCATGCCGGCCGGTTATGATGGCCTCCGCTGTATGGCCCCCGGCTTTGACCACCGTCCTCACATAGAGACCGTCATGTCCTTTTTCGATTTCTGCTGAAACCTGGCTGTTTTTCAAGAGCGATTCAGCATTCCGGACCCCTGGTCTGTCAACCGTCGAGAATACCTGAAGGCCGTTTTTGGGGTTTCCGGCCACCGCCCCCATGGCAGCAGCCAGGGGGATTCCGCTCTGGCCCCCGGAAGCGGGGATGATAACGCCCATGGCATTCTTGTAGATGCTGGGGTCGGTTGCCACTTCGATGGATTCGATATCCCCTTTCTCCAGAAGTGCCGCTGCGGCCGCCGCACAAAGTCCGATGGCGGCAGGTTCCGTACAACCCAAACCCGGATCGGTCTCGATGTGCAAAAGATGTCTTGCCTTGTTGTGAAGGATGTCTTTCAGCGTGAACCCCATAATTCGCCTCCCGGTGTTAATGACGCTCTAAAAGTACGGTTTTACAGTGGCCAAATTGACCCTCGGAAAGGGTTTCAAGGTACTGTTTTTCAGTTCCTTTTTCAAGGAAAAACAAACCGCTTGCAAGGTGACTCGCAGGTTGTTACCATTCCCGGGGTTTCATAACATCACCTTTCCAAGCCCGGACCATCAGAACCATGAGGCCTTTGTGAGACAGAACACCCGCCCGAACCTGACATCCGAATCCCAAGCCGGCAAACTGGGGACATTCGCCGGTGTGTTTACCCCCAGTGTATTGACCATTCTGGGGATTATTCTGTTTCTCCGGCTGGGCTATGTGGTGGGGAACGCAGGGCTTGGCCGGGCCTTGATGATGATTGGCCTGGCCAATGCCATTTCGGTTTTAACCAGCATCTCTCTGGCGGCAATCGCCACAAACTTCAAGGTGAAAGGGGGAGGGGACTATTACCTGATCTCCAGAACCCTGGGCGTGGAGTTCGGGGGCGCCATCGGCATTGTGCTGTTTCTGGCCCAGTCTGTCTCCATCGCCTTTTACTGCATGGGTTTCGGGGAGGCCATAGCCGAGATCCTGAGCGGGGTTCCCTGGGTGTCCACGCGGCTTATCGCAGGGGTCGCTGTTTCCCTCCTTTTCGTCCTCGCCTGGCTGGGCGCCGACTGGGCCACCCGGTTTCAGTACGGGGTTATGATTCTGATCTTCGCGGCGCTGGTCTCATTTTTCTGGGGTGGTTTGTCCCTTTGGGATTCGGCGGTTTTTTCCCAAAGCTGGAGCAGGCCCTCGTCGGGTCTTCCTTTCTGGGCGTTGTTTGCCATCTTTTTCCCCGCTGTAACCGGGTTCACCCAAGGGGTCAGTATGTCCGGGGATCTGAAAGATCCCGGTAAAAGCCTTCCCCTGGGTACCTTTATGGCTGTGGGGATCTCCATCCTGGTATACTTCGGAGCGGCCATGGTGTTTGCGGGGTCGCTTCCCCTGGCCGTCCTTGCCGGGGATTATGACGCCATGGGAAAAACGGCCCGGTTTGCCTTCCTTATTGACGCGGGTGTGATTGCGGCCACCCTGTCTTCGGCTATGGCCTCCTTTCTGGGGGCGCCCCGAATTCTTCAATCCCTCTCCACCGACCGTATCTTTCCCTTTCTCCTCCCCTTTTCAAAAGGCGTTGGCCCCACCAACAATCCCCGCCGGGGTGTCCTTCTGAGCGCCGGCATCGCCTTTGCCACCGTGGCCCTCGGGAACCTGAATGTCATTGCCCCCGTGGTGAGTATGTTCTTTCTCATCAGCTACGGCCTGTTGAATTACGCGACTTTTTTCGAGGCGCGTTCGGCCAGTCCTTCTTTCCGTCCCCGGTTTCGATGGTTTCATCACCGTCTCAGCCTGGTCGGGGCCCTGGCTTGCCTGGGTGTCATGCTGGCCATCGACTTTATGGCCGGAATCGTTGCTGTGACGGTCCTGTTTGCCATATTTCAGTACCTTAAAAGAACGGCGGGTCCGGCCCGATGGGCGGACAGCAACCGGTCCTATCACCTTCAGCAGGTTCGCGAGCACCTGCTGGCGGCATCGTCTGAAACAGAGCACCCCAGGGACTGGCGTCCCCAGATGCTGGTGTTCTCAAGCGAACCCGAGCGGCGTAAACAACTTCTCAGCTTTGCTTCCTGGATCCATGGGGGGAGCGGCCTGATTACGGCAGTGCGCATGCTGGAAGGGGATGTGATGAGAACCGCACGCATGCGTGATGAGGCGGAAAGCGAACTGAAAAAAGATATTTCCGGGAATCTCTCCCCGGCATTCCCACTGGTGGTGACGGGGGAGGATCCCGGGCAAACCCTGCCCACCCTGATTCAGTCTTTCGGAGTCGGGCCCTTGAAGGCTAACATGGCGCTTTTTAACTGGTCCGGGTCCCTGCGTAAAGGGATCTTGGGGATTCGAAGGACCGCTTACGCCAATAATATCAAGGCGGCCTTCCGCCTGGGATGCAATATCCTTTTGCTGGTGGCGCCGCCCGAGGCATGGGCAAAGCTGGAAACGGTTTCCG
>JAERTK010000055.1 GCA_016844935.1 Desulfobacteraceae bacterium
GGGGGAATGTACCTGGGGGCTCGTTGCCAGAAGTATGTTCCCGCAAAAGCCATTAAGTGGATGCTGGCGGGAATTATTCTGCTCACGGCCGGAAAATACGTTTTCGGCTTTTTCGCGGGCTGAAAAGACTATTCTTCAGACCGGATGGCAGATTCTTCAGCACCTTTTTTCTCAAATATCTCCGGATAAAGTTTCCTGGCGCACTCAGGGCAGATGCCGTGGCTGAACTCCACGTCGGCATGTTTTCCGATGTAGCTTTCAATTCGGTTCCAATACCCCTGGTCATCTCGGATTTTCTTGCAGCTTGCGCATATGGGCAGCAGGCCGCTCAGGGTTTTCACTTTGGCCAGGGCATCCTGAAGTTCGAGGATCAACTGTTCTTTTTCCTCAAGATTCCGAACATTTGAAATGGACAGCGCGAGCACCGGTGCAATGGCCAGGGCAAGGTTCAGATACCGATGCTTATGTTCCGGGAAAAGGAGATCGTCCAACGCCACCACCCCAAGGGTTTGGCCGGCATGTCGAATGGCCAGGGAGAACCCATTTTCTGAATTAACCCAGCTTGAACCGTCGGGGAAGGTTCGCAGACGTTCAACCCTGTCATCACTGACGCTGAGGGATGGCGGATCGGTTCTGATCGCTTGATTTTTTTTGTCCCTGATGGAAAGGTAAATCAGTGATTGGGGGGCGAAAAGCATGGTAAGAATTTCCATGATTTTGTTGATGGCCGCATCTTCTTTTGTGATGCCGGTAAGAAGACCCAGCATATCGAAGATCATGGCATAATCAGCTGATTGCTGATTGCCTTCGGGGGGTTGGGAATGGGGAGGTGATGTTTCAGACATCGGTTTAGACCCAGTTCAATGGGTACTGACCCCATCGGTGAACCGCTTCTGATATGGTCATCAAGACCTCATCCGGCACCTGAAAGGGGATTTCCCCATGATTGTCGGAGAGGATAAACCCCCCGCCGGGTCCCGCCTTGGCAATGGCTTCTTTCACCATACGCTCTGCCTGTTCCGGTGTCCACCGCCGCATTTCGATGCCGTTTAAGTTCCCCAGCACCGTGAGGTTGTTTTCCCTGCAGGCGGCCTTGATTTCCGCCAGGTCTTCCAGGACGCTTGTTCCCACAATGGCGGTTCCGGTTCGGGCCACATCTTTGATGATGGGCAGGCACCGTTCCGATGCAAAATGGGTGGCGGTGGGACCTTGAATCTGGGAAATGGTCTTTTGCGCCACCTGAAAACCGGTTTTCAAATATAATTCGGGAGGTGTGATGCCAGACGAAGATACTGGGTCAAAATAGCAGATGGCCGTTGCCCCGGCTTTCAATTGCGCATTGGCCCATGAGATGCAGAAATCCTGGTTGATTTCCATTAACCTGGAGAAGAGATCCGGTCTGTCGTACATGATTTCGATGTAGCGGTCAAAGCCCATCTGCATTATGGGAAGGGAGAAAGGTGACATGGCCACGCCGATAATGGGGGCCTCGTCTTTGATCGTTTCTTTCATCATGGAAATGGCACTCAATACCTTCAAGAGGCATTTGCTCTGCGTGATATGGGGAGGCGTCAAAGACAAGATTTTTTCCGGGTTTCGGATCAACGGGCTTCCCGAGTTGGGCGGACCGTCGTTCGTATAGATGACTTCAGCCCCAAAGGCTTCCACTTCAATGGGGCCGTAAAAGAATCCACTAAGACAGTCATGACCATATTTTTCCCGCATTTGAAGTTGGCCTTTTGCCACGTTTTCAGCTTTGGAAAAATAGTTTTTTATGGACATGTCCAACTCTTTTGCACCGTGCATGGTCGGCAACAGGAAAAAGGGTACGCGGTCCGGTTCTTTATGGGAAAGGGTGGTGAGGACGCGGTCCAGGGATGTTAAAGCTGTCTGGCTCATGAGGGAACTCCCGTAAGTTTATCGATGAGGGTTACGGCATCGGACGCATCCAGGCCCACGGCATCTGCCCCCACCGCTTTCCACAGGGTGTCATCCAGCCGAAAAGGTGCGCCGCCCACCACAATGCGAACGGGGGTTTCTGACTGATTCAACTTTTTGATCACCGATTCCACCTGTAACGCCGACGGGAGCATGAGGGCTGAGATGAACAGGAGTTCTATGCGATCCTTGAGGGTCTGTTCAACCAGTTCATCCACATCCGTTCTGCCATAGTCCTCCAGTTCGTATCCGGAAGCTCTCAAAACTGAAAGGACAATCCGTTTGCCCAGCAGGTGATAGTCATTGAGAACGGTAATGGCCATTTTGGGTTGGCGTTTTCGATCGGGCGCTTCCCTGGGGAGAATTTTTTCCACCAGTTCTTCGCATATGCGGCCCGCCATGTATACCTGTGTTAGGGCGATTCGGCCCTTTTCCCATCCTGTTCCGATACGTTCCAGTGCCGGCACCACAACATATTTCAACTGATCCATGGGCGACCAGGTGCTGCGGGTTTCTGCTAAAATTTCATTTGCTTTCAGCCGGTCAATGGACAGCAATGCCGCCTCAAATGGGCCTGTCATATCTTTTCTTAAGGGCATGGTCGATCCTTATTTTGCGAGTCGTGCCGCTATTGTACAGGTTCTTGATCATAAAACAACCCTGAAATAACTATTGACCCCTGGAGGAAGTATTTGCGTGGGGCTTCTTTGTCGTATCCAGATGCAACAGCAGGATGCGCCGGACCTCTTCAATGGTCAGAGGGTGCCCCTGGCAGGAATGACCGCTTTGCACGATGAATTCCGAGTCAACATAGTCCACATGGGCGCTTTTGTATTCCACAACCCCATCGTTCAGCTCATTAAGGTCCCCTTCGCCCTGGACGGCGATGATGGAATGCCCCTTGACGCCGGGTGCAAGGGGGATTTCTGCCAAGGCCAGGAGGGCGGGGTTTTTTGGGCTCATGCTGTCGATGCTGGTGCGGCCTTCACTACGCCACTCCTCAGGAACTTCCGCTGCCGCCAGGGCCTTGCTCAGGATAACCGTCTGTTTGACAATGTCTACCGGTAGATAGACCAGCCGGCGAACCAGGTTGCGAACCCAGTCTCCGGCCAGGAAGCTGCCCCGGTGCGGGGTGGAGATGAAGACGACCCGTTTCACAAAGGGCAGGGCGTCAAATACCGCTCTTTTCTGGATCAACTCCCGCTGTTCAGGTGTCAAGTCCAGCTTTTTTAACCCTTTCCCGGTCACCTTCCTGACAATTTTATCGTTGGTATCGGTGGCTGTTAGTTTTGTCAGCAAGCCTCCCTGGCTGTGCCCGATGATGACCATGTTCCGCAAAGCTTTATTCCGAATTTCCGGGTCCAGTTCCTCGACTTTTTCGGCCAATGCTTTTCGAAACTGTCTGGCTGAAAGATTAATGGCTTTACCGCTGTCATAAAAATAAAACCCGAACATGCAGTGCTTCCGAAGGATCGGGTCCGAAATAAGGGTGTTAACCATTTCCACCCACCAGACGGGGCTGCTGGCGGTACCATGAACAAAAATGACGGGGATTTGTGCCGGGTTATAGGGCTTGAGAAAATAGAGACCGGTGGGAAGGGCACCTTTCCCCGTAAAAAACCCGGTAATATCCAACGTCCATAAATCAGGCTGATTGAGGTTATAGGCCAGTTGGGCGCTCAGGTCACTTTCGAGGGGCACGGATTTACCATGAACTTCCACCCGGGTTCGATCAAAGGGCGCGTAAAGCGCCATGGAGCCGGTCAGGGTTCCACTTTCGAATGATTGAACATCACGTGCGATTCGCATTAAAAGGGTTCCGGGCGAGGAGAGTTTGATGGGCAATTCAGCCGTTTTCTTGCCCACGGCGATAAAGGGAACCCCCAGCCCTGCGTCCCGGTTTCGACGACTGAGACCGTAGATATCCAGTCGGTCCGCTGCAACGATCTTTGAGATCTGATCCAGTTTGACGGGAAAATTTTGAGCCTTGAGGGATAGATCAATGCTCCCGAAGGGCAATTTCCGAACGCCTGCTTCAAAAACCAGATTGCCCTTGTCGTTGGTCAACGCCTCTGCAAGGGCAATGTTGTAAAGGTCGCATGCCAGGCGATAACGTCGATTAAAAGGATTCGCGGGCTTGTTCCGGGTGTCATTGAAAAGGTAAAAATAAGCATAGACAGCAGCTGCCAGGTAATATTGTCGATTTTCGGGAAGCGGGCTGTCATCCAGGTCCCTTAAGGTGTACTTTGCAGTGAAATAGTTCAATTCAGCCAGGGCAAAAAGCAGGTCCCGGCGGTTATCTGTAATAGCCCTTTTATGGAGTTCGTTCAGGCATTTCAAGGGATCCTCTTCAAAATAAAGGCCCATGTTATAGCGCTGCAATACATTCTTAGAGGTGGCGCTGTACTGTTCATCCAAAAAGGCATTGGCGTTGATTTGCTCATAGGCTTTTCGAAAACCCACATCCTTTGTGCCGATGGCGGCGCAACCGCCTAAAACCAGGACCAATAAGACCGCGAGATACAGGCTCAGCCTTTCGAGATTGCGCATCCATTCGCCTTTCATTTCCTAATCTCCCATGCCGGGCAGATTCTGCCGAATCAGTATTGAAAAATTTGGGTGTTCATCCAGCTTTTTGGCCCGTTCGTTGATGATGCTTTTCTGCCTGAGGGTTTCCAGTGGAAGGGATTGGTTCAAAAGACCGTTCTCATAGGCCATTTCATCTAGCTGGCCGTTAAAAAGAATCCGCCAGTCCCATTTTGTTTTTCCGGTGTAGGGTTTGGTATGCCCCCGAATCTGAGTGGTGCAGTTGCCGGTGAGGGCGTTGTACCATTCAGGCCGGTTTTTAAGCCGGTTGATATAGCGCATATAGTCGAGAAAAATTTCCCGGAAAACCGTTTTAGAGCCGCCTAAACGGTATAGATAAACGATTTCGTCTTTTCGATAATTGGTGCGGAGCTTCACCAGGTCCCGCTCATCCGCCACCACATACATCAACTCATACTGGCGGAAAAACCCTTTGATGGTAGAGTAATCCTCCCCCACTTCTTTCCTCGTTTCAATGGAGATGCACAGGTACCGGTCGCCCTGAAATCCGAAGCTGAGCATGGTATGGGAGATATATTTGATGCCCCAGTTCACCAGGTACAGGTCGATGGAGTCCAGCTTTGAGACATCAAAGGTTAGATCATAATATCGGGCCGTGTAATCGGTTTCACTGATATAGTCGCAATCGCGGATGTTGTGGACCGTTACCCGGTCGCCGTCAATATCGGCATATGGAAGGACTGCCACATCCGCCTGCCATTCCCGATCGTTAGAAGGTTTCATGGAAAACCATCCGGCCAGGACAATGGCAAACAGGGCAAAAAAAACCGCGTATGCCAATCCTTTTGGCTTTAGAAAAAAGAGGACTGCCAGCTGGACCAGGGCAAAGAGAATTGATAGAATCGGTTTGACGTCATTTGGTAGATATGAGAAAAAGATCGCCAGAGAACCCCATGCTGTCATTCCGCATAATGCAAGCCAGAGCCCTATGTTACCGATCACCTTAAAAACAAACCCCATTATTCCCCTCTACACGCTAATTCTTAATCACTATCAGTCCGACTGAACTTCCATAATGGCAATTACTGAAAAAAAATACAAACAGAAAAACTTCCATATATTTCAAGGCGGCCCTATACGATCAGGTGCCCTTATGCGATACAGATGGGTGGGTCACTCAAGAATTGACAAAAAAGATCCATACCCTTAACTTGTTAAACATGTACTTGATTTGCCAAATGTTTAAGGTCGTCATGTGCACAACCATTGTGATGCTGGTTCTGGTGGTGGGCCGGGTTTCTCCGGCATCTGCCGGAGACTTGACCATGGGCATGAACCTGAACAGCATGGAAGACTGGATGACCGATCATGTCTTTGTGGATGTGTTCATGAAATCACGGGATTGGGTAACCCGCAATGCGGATGGCTCGGGCCCGTGGGACGGTGGGAAAGGCCCGTTCATCCCCAGAGATGGATCCGGCTGGCCCACCCGTATCCCTTTTACGCCTGCCGATGGCGATCCCCCTCAGATTGTGCACACGCTCATGACCGTCTTAAAAGGCGGCATCTATACCCTGTATTTTGATGGCCTGGGGACTTTCACCGTTGGTGGAAGCGGGTCAGGATCCAGCGAGGTGGTTTCAGATCTTTCCGGGGAAAAAACCGTACCTGTGGAGGTGGTTCTGGATGAGGATGGCAATGGAACCATTTGGCTTGAAATTCAATCCACGGACGACACCGACTATCTTCGGGATTTTAGAATCATAACCCCAGGGTTTGATGCCGTGGCACTATCGGACCCCTTTTATCCCGGTTACAAGGAGAAACTGTCCGGATTTCGCCTGTTACGATTCATGGACTGGGGACGGACCAATGCATCCCCGGTTCGATCCTGGAGCGACAGAACCCGGCCGGATCACCATACCCAGGCCCGGGAATCCGGCGTGGCCCTGGAGTACATGATCCGGTTGGCCAATGACCTCCAAAAAGACCTGTGGATTTGTATTCCCCACATGGCCGATGACGGCTTTGTGGAGGAGACAGCTCAATTGCTGAAAAACACAGTATTCCGGGATCTGAAAATTTATGTGGAATATTCCAATGAAACCTGGAATACAGCCTATCCCTTCGGCAGCGACGGTACGGGCCAGACAGACTGGGTTCAGGACCAGGGCCTTGCCATGGCGTTTGACGACGATCCCTGGAAAGCGGGGCAGAAATACACGGTGTACCGGTCGGCTCGGATCTGGAAGATTTTTGAGATGGTGTTCGGCTCAGAGGCTGCGGACCGGTTGGTAAAGGTTCTGGCAACCCAGTCCGCCAATACGTCCGTTACGGAACTCCGGATGGCGGCGGTGCTGGATCCTTCTGTTAACCCCTTTGGCTTGGCACCTGATGTGCTGGCCATTGCGCCCTATTTTGGCGGCGGTCTGGCCGACGACCTGGTGGCGGAAGGGGTGGTGGATACCATCACCGTTCCGGGGATACTGTCACGTGCTGCAGCGCAATTGAGGGGGGAGGTTTCGGAGGATATGGCCAGTCAGAAACAGCAGGCGGAACTCTATGATCTATGGCTGGTCGCCTACGAAGGGGGTCAGCATCTGGCGGGCACACTGGGCAACGAAAACAATGAGGCCTTAACGGCCAAACTTATGTCGGCCAACCGCGATTTCGGCATGTACGACCTTTATGTGGAATTCCTGGATGCGGCGGACGAAACGGGTATTGCCGTCTTCAACAGTTTTTCGTTTATTTCCGAACCTTCCAAATGGGGATCGTGGGGCGTTTTGGAAGCGGTTAGCCAGGAAAGCAGCACGGCGCCCAAATATCTGGCGTTGACGGACTGGATGTCCGCGAACATTCCCTCCAATATGAAGCCCAAAGCCAGGCTGCCAGAGGATATGACAGTGGCCGATACGGATGGTGACGGCGAAGAAACCGTCAACCTGGACGGGACCCGGTCCCGCGATCTGGACGGGACGATAATCCATTATGTGTGGTATGAATCGGGGAGGGAAATCGCATCCGGCCCCACGGCGCTTGTGTCCTTATGGACCGGGACCCATACCCTTGAACTTGAAGTCGTGGACAACGAGGGTGCCACGGACCGGGAATCATTTCAGGTGGTGATAGCGTCTGGTGATGCGGTGTCCAATGTTGTGGTGGAATCGGATTTTACGGGGACTGCACCCTCAGGTCATACCCCGTGGGACAAATCAAAAAATCTTTCAAAAGGGATCTCCTATGGTGGATGGACTCTGGGGGCCGGTGTTGAGGGATCGAACAGGGATAATGTTTTTGCCTGCTTTGTCAACAACCAGACTGCTTTGTCCACACTGGCCGAGGCCGTGGCGGCGGATCAATACGCTGCAGTGTCTCTGAGCCCCGAGGCGGGGCACGTCCTGGACCTTTCATACGCCTTGTTTCAGCTGACGGTTCGGCGTTTCGACAATCACGGCGGACATCGTTATGCGGTATTTTCCAGTGTCAACGGCTTTGGTGCGGGAAAAGAACTCTTTATTTCGGATTATTTCAACAGTTGGCATACGGAAGACGCTTTGCTTGAATTCAGGCTCCCCGTGGAAGGTTTCTCGAATATTGACGGGGCTGTTGAATTCAGGATTTATCCCTTTGAGGCCCAATATCAGTGGAAGGAAACCTCGGTAGTCGCCTTTGTGTTGCATGGTGACATCCGGTAACCGAGAGAACCGGAGTCTACCCGTTACCCATTAATCCTTTCATGGCGGAAAACCCAGCTTTAAGCAGGGTCTCCCGGCTGATCATCCCCTTGAAAATCCCTTCATTATCCACCACCGGGAGCCTTTTGATACGGTGTTGGGCCATTAAAGAAATGGCCTCATCGATGCCGGCGCTCTCGCCAATGGTAATCAGATCGGTTTTCATGACCGCTTTTGCTGGTTGAGCCCCTAATTTTTCACGGACCTTACCGGTATGTTTGGATTTAGCGGAAAACGGCACCCGTTTGGACAATACCTCCCATATGCCGGGTGCCTGGTCCGAGAAGGCTGACAGGAGGTTGCGATCCGAGATGAGGCCCAATAGCCGGCTGTCAGGGTCTACCACTGCCACCCGTTGAATGTCATTGTTGTCGATAATGGCGAGAACCTCATGAACCGGTGTTTCAGGCGCCACCGTTTGGGTGTCCCGACGCATGATTTCCGAAACATATTGGGAATTTGCAATGTGGACACGGTGGTTTTGCATCCGTTCCCAATCGGGCGCCTCCCGTGTGATGGTCTGAAAAATGTCCATTCGGGATAACATGCCCGTCAAGAAACCAGCCTCATTCACTACGGGCAACCGCTTCACCTCATTTTTCAACATGGTATCAACGGCATGGGTCAATGGATCGGTTTCCTGAATCGTAACGGCCGGCCGGGTCATGATATCCTGAGTGATTTTTCCGGCCAGACCCTGGATTACGGCCTTCAATCTTTCCGGATCCGATTGGGCCATGAGTGCCAGCCTTACGGGCATTCCGGCGCGATAGATGAGATCACTTTGGGAAACCACCCCCACGGGTCGGTTTTCGGTATCCACCACCGGCATTCCGGTGAAATTAGCGGAAAGCAGCATTTTCATCACCTGGTCGGCAGGTTCACCTGTTTGTACGGATGCCGGTTCGGGTGTCATGACATCTCTCACCCGGGTTTGCGGCGGAAATAACCGCTTTTGTGTTCGATGGGAAGACACCGTGAGTGGACGGGTTCCCAGTATGCCGTCGGAAACCATTTCCTGAAGGTCCGCCATAATCGCATCCGCTTCAGCAGAGGGGAGAACAATTTCGATTTTGATGGGCTGATTGAGGGAGAGGTCCATTATTTTCTGTGTGGACACTTCTCCGCTTTCGGTGCATCCCCCGATCCCTTTGAAGATAACGCAGCGTGCGGGTGCTTTCAGTTTTCGAATGTGATCCAAAATGGCTTCGGAGAGGTATTTCCCGTCATACTT
The DNA here is from genome assembly GCA_016844935.1 of Desulfobacteraceae bacterium. Lineage (GTDB taxonomy): Bacteria > Desulfobacterota > DSM-4660 > Desulfatiglandales > Desulfatiglandaceae > NaphS2. Next base: position 9,457 of record JAERTK010000055.1, read on the forward strand.
CACCCCTTCTCCGGTGTAAATCTCTATTACGACATATGCCTGTGACAAAATTACCTCCCTTCAACCATCGCCTGCACCAGCCATAAACCCGCTATCACCAACAGCCCCCCCCCCGATATTGTTCACCAGGAAATTGGTCAGGGCCACATGACTGCCGTTTCTCAGATAATTGACGGACTCCAGGGCATAGGTGGAGAAGGTGGTTAGGGCCCCCAGAAAGCCAGTCATGAAAAACAGCCGGGCCTCCGGTGTGAACCATTGTGTCCGGCCTGCCAGGCCGAAGGCCACACCGATCAGGAAACAGCCGATCATGTTTGATGCGAAGGTTCCCCAGGGAAACCCCACGCCGATAAATCTGCCGCCCGCTACGCCCAGTCCGTAGCGGCATAGGGCACCCAGACCGCCTCCCGCCATAATCAAGAGGATTTTTATCATGCGAATTTCTCTTTAAGGTTGATCGCTTGTTTGCTTGAGATGGGCTCTTAATGGGTAATCTTGAGCACGATACCGTTTTCAGCGCCATTATTCAAGCGTATGGCGTATTAAAAAAGCATCCAGTATTCTAGTCTGTTTTCCTGTTATCCCATGCCTTGACAAACAGGGTCTAAATAGCACATATTGGTAATTAAAAAACAGGGCAAAACGCTTTTCTCTCTGCCCCCTGACAACTGAACTCTGCACCCTATAATAAACGGACACCATGAAAAATATGCGAATACGCTTGTTGTTGTTCTTGTGTCTTGTCCTTTTGTCTACGGTTTCCTGCGGTCTTTTCGTTGAAAGCCTGCCCAGCGGGAAAGTCCCTCATCCCGGTGTCCATGATCACTTTGTTACCATCGATGGCATCAAATACCATTACACCGAATACCCCGCCCAGGGGGAGAATATCTTCCTGCTCCACGGTTTTGCGTCTTCCACCTACACCTGGGAGAAAGTCGCCCTGATTCTTCAGGCCAGAGGATACCATGTGTGGGCATTGGACATGAAGGGTTTCGGGTGGTCTGATAAACCGGAAGATGCCGACTATTCACCTCAGAAACTGATGGAGGAAGTAAATGCCTGGATGGACAAAATGGGGCTTCAAAAGGTCGTGTTTGTGGGGAATTCGCTTGGCGGAGCCATCGCCTGGAGCATGGCTCTCGAGTATCCCGAAAAGGTGAAAAAACTGGTGCTGATCGATGCCGCAGGCTTCATGCACGACATCCCTTTTCCGGTACGCCTTGCGGGTCTCCCCGGAGCGGGGGGTGTTGCGAGGTTTATTTTCGGCCGCTGGATGATTGAAGATACCTTCAACCAGGTCTATTTTGACCCCGCCGCCATTACCCGGGAGCAGATTGAAGCGTATTATGACCGCATGCGCACCGATAATGCACTGGGTGCCATGGCCGCGGTTGGGCGTAGTGTGTCAACCCTTTCCGCCGAAGAATATGCCTCGCGTATCCCTGAAATCCAGGTGGATACGCTCATTATCTGGGGACGGGATGATGCATGGATCCCCGTTGAGGATGGCTTCAAATTCAAAGAAGCCCTGCCCAATGCAACGTTGGAAGTGATACCTTTCTGCGGTCATGCTCCCCAGGAAGAAAAACCTGAAGAAACTGCTCGCCTGATCATTGAATTTCTTTCCGAGACGCGCTGATGTCAACCCCGGGCATTTGATGAATAATTCTTCTATTTGGCTTTTCCGTGTGTGGCCCGCATGAGTCTGGCGGTTTCCTCGATCTTACCCAGATCCTCCACCATGGCCGCCCAGCCGTACCAGTAGGCGTAATCCGGGTTGATGTGAAAGAACCCCTGGAATGTGCGCATGCGGTGCTTGAGATACATTTTCAAAAGAATCTGGTCAATGTGCGAAACCTTATTCAGGTTTCCGCCGCCTGTCCGCATGAAGAAGAGCAGGTTGGGATAATTAAATGGATAGCGTTCCGGTTTTTGAATAATGCCCTCCCGGTAAAGGCCCGCCACGATGTCAATGGCCCGGGCCATGAGGCGGTCGGATTTTCGGAGCATGTGGTCGCCCATCTCCAGCTGTTTTCGCGCGTAGGTCTTCGAATGGCATTGGCCGCAGATCTTGATCATTTTGTCCCGCTCCGCCTGCCATGCTTCCTGGGTAAGCCGGACCATATCCAGTTTCTTGACCGTTTCCAGTAAATTGGTGGGTTTTCCGGTCACTGGATTGAGCACGCCCAGGGCCTTTAAAATGGTGATGCGGTCCTGTTTCCACTGGGGGTTTTCCGGAAAGGGGAGGCGCACCCCGAGAAAACCCCAGGCCGTATGGTTGTTGTGGGTCCCGTCCGGCATGTGGCACGTCTGGCATTTGGGGGCATTGGCGCCTTCGGGCAGATCTCCCACTTCCTTGACCAGGGTTCGTGTGCCATGCTTCGAGCTGCTCCACATCTCCCACTGGGGATGGTCAAATCCCATGTGGCACTGCTGGCAGGCCCTGGGGTTCAAGGCCTCTTTTTTCGAGAAAGCGTGGCGGGTGTGGCACTCGTCACAGGAATTGTTCTGGTAGCGGTACCCCAGTTTCAGTTGGGCTTCTTTCTGTGCTTTGGTTTTGATTCCCATGTTGTGGCATCCGCCGCATCCCCTCCCGCCTTCAATCAGTTCGTCCGGTTCCAGGGGGGTGACGGGCATGGCCATCATGGAAGCCCAACCCAGGTTGTGCTTCCCTTTCACAAACTGGTTGAACTGATCTTCATGGCATTCGGCGCAGACCTTTTCATCCGGAAGAACGGCCAGTTTACAGTCTTTCGCTGCCATGTGTTTCTCACCGTGGCACGCAATACATCCCACTTCTTCTCCGCTGTGCTTGCTGGCCCGCCAGTCGGCCACCTGTCCCGGTGAAACCTTTTCGTGGCATTTGATGCAGGCATCACCGCTGCTGTCAGCCGCTATTCCGGTGACGGGTATAGCTGAGACCAATAAGCTCAGAAATAGAATCGACGCACGCCTGAAGCGCTTCATGGTCTGCCTCCATGATAAGGGGTTGTGAATAACTGCCGAAAAAATCTGAAACTGGGCTTGAGAGAGAGTGCCTGGTGCATTCATGCATGCATCCGATGATGCCTTACAAATGAACTTTTTGCTGAAAGCGGCTTGAAAAATCTAAAGTCCGGCAGGCGAATTTTCAATCAACATTTTTGATATTCAAGCCGCTTTCAGGATAAATCATTAAGAAAATAAAACAGCCTCTCGTGCCTAACAATGGTCCCTTGATCTTTGACAGGGGCACAGTGTTCTGCAATTGCAATAAAAAAAGTCGTTGGAAATGCCATGAAACCTAAGGCGGGCTATGCCCGCAACCCAAAATTCTAACATGACTCAGAGTCGCCTCTTTTGTAAAATAGATGGAGCAGTCAAACACCATCCAAAAACGAAAGAGGTGACCCATGAAAAAACTTATAGAAAGGTTTTCAGATCT
>JAERTK010000056.1 GCA_016844935.1 Desulfobacteraceae bacterium
CCATGGCAATGGCTTCCGCTCCTGTTTCCGCCTGCCCGGCAACTTCATAACCCATATCGGTGATTATTCCTGCAATTTCGATCCTGATTAGCCAATCATCATCTACAATCAAAATTCTTGTCATGTGGACCCCTCATTCACCCTTCTTTACAATCCAGGCAGGGGGTTTGTTCCTGCCCCCGCTCACATCTTTCATCACCACATCCAAGGCAACTTCCTGAAGCGTTCCGTCCGTATCCGTAATCCATATGTCCACCAAAAACCGGTCCGGAAAAACCTCTTTTGGAAAAATTTTGGCTGTATAGATATTTCCCGAACAGGTCGGTACAAACAGTCGGCGCAACCCAAAAGCAACGGGAAAACCCACCAGTCCGGCGTGGCGCTGTCCCCAGACACATGCAGCATGAAAGGCGGCATCCAGCGGAAAGGGTGAGCCCAAAAGCCCTTCAGAATCTCCTAAAACAGGCGCGAATACCTCTCCTATGGCGCTCTTCTTAAAAAGGGTTACCCCTTTCAAGTTTTGATAACCAGGACCAAAGGGTACCAAGTTTTGATAGATGGTTTCAAAGGGAATATAATGTTCAGAGGTCGTTTGAATTTCCAAAGGGGAAGGTTCGGAGCCGTTTGAAACACCATGGAAGCAAAGGGCGGCATGCACCAGGGTTCGGGTAATCAAAGCCTTTTTTGATTTGGTTTTGGTGATAAGCTTTGAAACCACCTTGCCATTATCAAAAATCTCCAGATCGTTAAACACTTCAATTAGCGCCTGCCCGTCTTCAATGACCAGAAATTTGTCAAACCTCCCATCCCGAATACAGTGAGCGACCGTCCCCGGCAGATGGGAAAGGGTGGATACCGCCAGGATCTCCATGGCCTCCACCGCCGGCAAAACGGCTTGCCCCCGGAATTGATGGTCCATGAGGTAAGGCGGAAGATTTATGTTTAAGGGCAGCCGTACCGTCTCTTTTATTTTGGAAAGACGTTCCATAGGTGACGGGTTTTTTCATCGATGGCCACGGGCCTGCCCGAAGCATTCAGGGCACAATGGCGGGTAAAGCCCTTGCACACGATTTCTCCGGTTTCCCCATGGGTAATGATATAATCAAAGGCCAGGCGAACCCGTTCAAGTTTTCCAAGCGTCGCATGAATCCACATGGGATCATCGTAACGAAGGGACGAATGGTATTTAACGCCCACCTCGATAATGGGATAGATATGGCCCCCGGCCTCGATCTCCCGGTAAGGATAGGCCGTATCCCGCATCAACGTGGCCCGTCCCAATTCAAAAAACCGAAAATAGTTGGAATGGTACACCAACCCGGAGCGATCCGTATCCGCGTATAACACCCGGGATTGACATCGGTGCCAGATGCGGCCGTCGGTTTCGTCCCGCACATAGGCTTTGTTATTTCCAAAGGGTTCCGGGATAAAGGGTTTGGGTCTCATTTCATGCTCCTCTAAAAACCACGCAGCAGTTGGTCCCCCCGAACCCGAAAGCATTGGAAAGGAAAATATCATGCGGCATTTTCCGGGTGCTGTTCGGAACCACATCCACCCCCTCCAATGCAGGATCGGGGATGTGGTTGATGGTGGGCAGAATCACGCCCTGTTGCATGGCCTCGATACTTAAGGCCGCCTCAATGGCCGCTGCCGCACCCAGGGTATGCCCGATCTGGCTCTTGTTGGATGAAAGGGGCATCTTCTCCAGGTGCCCCTGAAACACCCTTCTCAGGCAATCAATTTCAGCGGCATCTCCCCTGGGGGTTGAGGTACCGTGGGTATTGACGTATTGGATATCTTGGGGTGCAAGATCTGCATCATCGATGGCTTCACGCATGGCCCGGGTCACCGTATCCGGGTTGGGCCGAGTAAAATGAAAGGCATCGGATGACCACCCCACCCCCAGGACTTCCGCTTTGGGTTCCAGTCCGTAAACGGATAGCATCTCTTCGGGTGCCAGTACCAGAACGCCGGCCCCTTCGGAAAGTACGAAGCCTTTGCGGTCACGGCTGAAAGGGCGTGAAGCCAAAGCGGGATTATTGTGGGCGCGGTCTTCAGGCAGAATTTTAATGGTGGCGTTCATGTTTTCGAATCCGTGAATAATTTCCGGAATAAGACAGGTGTCCACCCCTCCGGCCAGTACAAAATCACAATCCCCATCACGAATCATCCGGGCGCCCAACCCCACGGCATAATTCCCGGATGCACAGGCCCCCTGGGGCGAAAAGATGGGGCCTGAAAATTTAAGTGCCATCCCGGCTTTTCCCGACGGCAGGTTGGCGCATAGATTCGGCAACAGGTAAGGACTAACTTTGAAGGGACCTTTGTTCACATAATTGTCCATGGCCACCCGGAAGGCATCCGTTCCATTGAGGGCGGAACCCACCAGGCAGGCGGTGCGAGGCGCCGAGTCGCCATCCATTTCAAGTCCGGCATGGGCCAGGGCTTCACGGCACACGGCCACCGTCAAAAGAACGAAATTCGCGTTCCAGTTATAGACTTCTTTGGCATCCGCAAAATCGAGGTTCCCGGGATTCCAGTCCGGAATCTCCCCCACCACATGACTGAGGGCATTGACCCGGCAACGGGTGACCTTTCTGAACCCCGCCTCCCCTTTTACGGCCCGTTTCCATGTTTCGGGAAAGGTCTTTCCCAAGGGGGTGGCAGCCCCATA
>JAERTK010000057.1 GCA_016844935.1 Desulfobacteraceae bacterium
TACACAGGTGATATTGATATTCTTGTTGAGCCCGACGCAAAAAATGCCCGGAATATTTTGAATGCGCTTGATGAAGATTAGATCACCCAAATATTTTGAGGGCTTTGGCAAAAATCTCTATCTGAAATTTGCTGTTGATAGATGCGTCTCCTGGATATTATTGATGCTGGCAAGTCCGCTGATCACGTTCATCGCCTACTGCATGTGGATCGAAGGCCTCTTTTTCAAAGATGCCAGAGGACCGGTTTTCTATCGCGAGAAAAGAATATCCCGGGGAAAACCCTTTACTTTGTATAAGTTCAGAGTCTTGACGGCTTCGGCACTTCAAAAAGTGGCAACGGAAGATTCCGTATGGTTTCTTCAATTTGAAAAGAAAAATACAACGGTGATGGGGAAGATCCTGATCCAATGCTACCTTGATGAAATGCCGCAGCTGCTCAATATTTTCTTGGGGAGAATGAGCTTTGTGGGTCCCAGACCGCGCGTCCCCCCCATTTATGAGGAGGATGTGGCGGAAGGACATCGCGCGTTGAAACATCTTAAAGGGGGAATAACCGGACCCGCTCAATTGGCAAAGGGAATTGCAGAAAACGGTGGATTGGAGCTCAGTGAAGAATATTTGAAACTATGCAATTCCTATGGTCCTTTAAAACTGCTGAGATATGACCTAGGGATCATGTGGAAGTCGGTCTTTAAATTGATGAAAGCTGAGGGGCTCTGATTTTTCTATCGCGCCCCTTGTCCGAAAAGCACAACCCCGATAGTTTTGAGGACGATCTTTGCATCGAGGAGCAGTGACATGTTTTTGATGTAATAGATGTCGTATTCCAGCTTTCGCAACGAATCTTCGACCGACGCGCCATACTGATAGTTCACCTGGGCCCACCCTGTGATGCCGGGCCTTACGGAATGGCGTATCCCGTAATAGGGAATTTTCGCTTCCAGCTCTTTTACAAATTCAGGACGTTCCGGCCTGGGGCCGATGAGGCTCATATCGCCCAGAAATATGTTGTAAATCTGCGGCAACTCATCGATGCGAAGGATGCGAATGATCCGCCCCACCCGGGTTGTTCTGGCATCTTCCTTGGAAGCCCATTGAGCCCCGTCTTTTTCCGCATCCCGGCTCATGGAACGGAATTTCCAGACGGTAAACGGTTTTCCACCTTTTCCAACCCGTTGCTGCCTGAAAAAAATGGGGCCCGGGGAGTCGATCCGAATGGCAAAAACAGTCACCACTATGATCGGCAGGGACAACAGGAGCAACATCCCGGAAATCCAGAAATCAGTCAGGCGTTTGATCTTTTGAACGTAAGGTTTTGTGATAAGATTGAACCCTTCTGTAAAAACCAGCCAATCATCCCGGATATGTTCAACCGGCACAGTCCCGGTGATATCTTCAAAGACTACGGGCATGTCTTTGATGGTCATCCCTTCGAGCCTTGCATCGAGAATGGTTTTGATCAGTTCTTTGGGTCTCGCTTTGGTAATAGCCAGAAATGTTGTTGCAGCCCCTGTTTCTTTTCCGATTTCTTTTAAGAGAGACGTTTCACCTCTAACCGGAAGGGCCCCAATCATCCGGCCTATTTTTTGGGGGTCGTCATCCAAAAATCCCACAGGCTCGTAAGGGGAATGGGCCATCTGAAGCAGCTGAAGCAAAGCGGTGCCACTCTCGCCGGCCCCCAGGATGAGGACCTTCTGTTTCCCGGAAGAGATCGGATTAATAAGAAAAAGCACCTTTCGCCACCCGAAACCAAAGGACCATACGAAAAGCATCTGTATCAGATAAATACCGCGCCCGAATTCCCAGTGGGGCAATGAATAAAACAGAAAGGCCAGGAAAACGCCCGCCGAGACTACTGCGGCCGTAGTTCTGGCAGCGGTTTCCCGCAAGGAAGCCGGGCGGTAGACATCGTAGCGGTTGAAGACATAGAATGTGGTGAGGTACAATAGAAGCGCGAATGTGGCAGCGCCGGTATGGGCCCTGAAGATATCATAGGATGGCTCGCCGGGATCAAATCTAATCCAGGCGGCCAGTTGGGTTGCGAGCATGATAAGGGCCGTGTCCCCGATGAGCAGGAGTCCTCGGTTCCAGCTTGTCTGTCGCATTCCCAGGAATGTCATGGCTTCATTTCTACTGAATTTGCCAAAGTTGGTTTCCTTATAGTGCGGAGAGTTTTGTTCCGAAGGTTTTAATACGGGCATTTTAACCCGACGAATTTCGATCGTCAAAGCATTTCTGACAGTCCGGATTTTATTGACCGCCCATTGCCTTACGTTGTTCCAATTTTGTGTCATATATGTATAATACAACCATGACATTTGAGTGGGAAAAATCTCTTCGGAGATGGAATATCATAAACCCCAAAAACATTATCTCAAGGCTATAGTACGATGGATACGGATTTACCCACGATAATCGCCAGGGGCGAAAATGAAACCACGGAATTCAAGTTGGATGGCGTACGTAATGATCATCTTGCAAAAGAACTGGGGGCACTTGCAAATTTTCGTGGCGGAAAATTACTGCTAGGCGTTTCAGATAAAGGGGAAATCACTGGCGTAAAAAGGGATGATAATGAAGAACGCCTTCAGAATATCGCCTATAATTTCGAACCCCCGTTGAGTCTCCAAGTAAAAGAGCGTGAGATTGACCACAAATCCGTTCTGGAAATCAGAATTGTTGAAACCGCCGGTAAGCCTTATGTATACAAATCGAGTACTAGAAATATCTATTATATCAGATCCGGTTCCGTAAGCAGGGAAGCCACAAGAGCAGAGGTCAGGCGAATGTTCCAGGCTTCCGCGGAATTACATTTCGAAGTCACGCCGGTATCGGGAACAAGTGAGAAAAACCTTGATCTGTTTCTTGTGAACTCATTTTTGATAGATTACCGTAATATTTCCATGGACGAGCTGAGCAGGGATGAGCAGCTCGCCCTTTTGGAAAACCTTTCGTTAATTACCTCTGATCATCAATCAACCGTCCTTGCCATCATATTGTTTGCCAAAAACCCTGTCGGGTTTTTGCCGGGCTGTCATACGCAAATTGTGGTCTATGAAAAACAGACCCGGGAAAGTAAGGTGCGGGACCACAGGATGTTCTCGGGTGCGCTTATCAGCGATCTTCCATTGATAATTTCATTTCTTGCCAATTATAATCCTCGCGCATTTGATGACGTAAAAGGACAGCGTAAGGAACTCGTAAAATATCCTGAATTTGCCGTGAGAGAAGCGGTCGTAAATGCGTTATGCCACAGGGATTATACCTTGCAGGGCGCAGGTGTGAGGATCGAAATATTCCAAGATAGAATGGTGGTTACAAGCCCAGGCGGATTGCCCAATACTCAGACAATCGGGCGAATGAAAACCGGAATATCCTATGCCCGCAATCCATTGCTTTTGCAATATCTTTACGATTACAGATATGTGGAACGCCTGGGTAGAGGTATTCCCAAGATTTTCGCTTCTATGAGGTCCAATGGTAACAAAATCCCCGAATTTGTTGATGAGGATACATATTTTCAGATAATTCTACCGGCTGTTTTCCATGATTGAATGCGTTAAGGATCCGTATCCTCTGGAAGTTTTGGACAGGGGATGATCATAGTACCAAAAAAATTCCCATCATATTCAGAAATGGAAAAACTGCCCATTGCCCGAACAAGGCAATGGGCATTTTTGTTTTTAGGAGAAAATGATCTCTCCGTCTTTTATATCCACGGTAATCTGATCCCCTTCCGTCACCGACCCCTCCAAAATTTTCATGGCCAGAGGGTCCTGGATGTAATGCTGAATGGCCCG
>JAERTK010000058.1 GCA_016844935.1 Desulfobacteraceae bacterium
TCATCGTGCAAACTGAAGAAGGCAAGGGGATCAGAGAGTTTTGCCAGATCGCCGGGATTTTCAAGATCCAGATAGACCGCCTTCTTGATTCTTTTTACTATTTGACCGGCCAATGTTGTCTTTCCGCATTGCCGCGGTCCCAGAATCGCTACAGCCGGATTATGTTGCAACCGTTTCTTGACTGTACCAGCGAGATGCCTGTTGATTATTCCTTGCATATTTGAAGTCTATATTCGTATTTGCAAGGAAAGTAAAGAAAAAATGGAACCCAGAGGTGGGGGTCAAGTCTTCGTTTGACTCTTGTTAAAAACTATCAAAGGTCAAACGAAGAGCCCCGATCTCGGAATTCCGGAGCACTGGCTCAGCTTTAGGGTCCTAAATCTCGACCTCGGCGCTTTCGCGAGCAAAGAAGATTTCCGTATCACCGGTGTAGACGGGGTCACAATATTTTGTCGCAAGCGCGTCAATCTGTGTGTCTGTCCTTACCGGGTCATGATGAAAAAGGGCCATTCGTTTGACGCCTGCTCTTTTTGCCATGGCAATGGCCTGCTCAAAGCTCCCGTGCCCCCAGCCAAGCTTTGAGGATTCATATTCTTCCCTGGTATATTGTGCGTCGTGAACTATAAAATCAGCATTTTTCATGAATTCTTCTATTTGTTGATTCTGTTCAGCGGCTACCAGTTCTCCTTCGTCGGCCATTGCTTCGTCATAGGATGGATCATCCGGATCGGTGCAAAACACATTCCTGAAAGGTTCAGTATCATATGCGGTGCAAAAGACCTTGCCTTTAGACTCAAACCGGTAACCCAGACAGGACACCGGATGGTTCAGGTATTTAGTGACAACGGTTAACCCGTCGCCAAGGTCCAGACGCTCCTCTTTAAGGTCAATGTATTCTATGTCCGATGCGAGTTCGGCCTGGCGTACCGGAAAATAACGATATGCCAATTGTCCGCCTATTACATCCGCCAGGCTGTCTTCTTCAAAGGTGGATGGTCCGTAAACTTCCAATTTTGTTCCGGGGATATAAATGGGGGTAAAAAAAGGGAAACCCAATATGTGATCCCAATGGGTATGTGTAAGGAAGATTTGCGCACGAATGGGGCCTTTAGGAAGATCATTTGCTACGATATAATCACCCAGTTGCCTTATCCCTGATCCGGAATCAATAATAATGAGCCGTTCCGGATTTTCAAACCGCAATTCAATACAAGCGGTATTACCGCCATATTTCATTGTATCGGGTCCGGGGCAGGGTATCGAACCTCTCACACCCCAGAACTTAATTTTCATCAGTTGAACCTCATTCGGTATTTGCCAGAAAGATCTTGGCTTTTTCAATCTCCTCTATAATCGTTTGTTTAAGGCCGGAAATCGTTTCCTGCTCAATTTCCATTTCTCCCATAAGATCAAATACCTCCTGATCTTGAGGAAAAGCATCCCCGGAGGACCCAATACGAAAAATATTTGCGCAGGTATTGGCAATGGCAACAATGCCAACCAGTTGGCGGTTTTCATCCCCCGCTTTTTCCGGGTTATGATGGTGGCACATGGCACTGTTCATGGAAGTGTTGAGCTGCCATTTGTCAGCGATCATTCCGCCAACCATGCCATGGTCCACGCCAAATATCTCCATCTCGGCTTTTATGAGGGGCGCATCCCTTTTTTCCGAGAGTTCCAGGGCGAGGACATAGTCGTCATTAAAACAGTTGTTCAAAGGTATTTTTCCAAGGTCATGCAAGAGCCCCGCTACGAAATATTCTTCCCGTTCGGTCACTGGAACGTTTTTTATGCCGGCCAGCAGTTTGGCGGTAACACCGACACAGATCGAATGGGTCCAGAAATCGTCCATGGAAAACGCCTGAAAAGATCCCTTCCGACCCATGCTGCCCAGGACTGCCGTACTGAGTGCCAGATTTTTCACTGTGTTGATACCGATCATGATGATGGCCCTGGTCAGAGATGTGATCTGGTTAGGTAGGGCATAATATGCTGAATTAATGAGGTTTAATACTCTCCCCGTTAGTACCGGGTCAAGCGAAATCACCCTGTTGAGATCATTGGGAGATGTGGCCGGGTTATTACAGATTTCAAGGACCTTTGTTATGGTAGTAGAAAAACTGGGCATGCGTGAGATATGGTTTTGAACCCTTTTTATCCGTTTTTCCAAAGATATAGTGTCTTTATCCATGGGTAATATTCAATAATCCATTCCTTGGATTGGGGACATTTTTTGATCTTTCCAATTTTAGCAACCTGCTGATAAGGTTAACTTTTTTCTGGTAGGAACTATAGGGCACTTCCACTTGTGGGTCAAGGATAAAAGGATCGTAACATTCGTGGGCTGAGCGGAATTTAAGGAACGGAAAATCGCAGTGAGGGGAGGGTCAAGTCTTGATCATGATATATATTGACATTATTTCCTATAATTGGCTAAAGTTTGCCATGCTCAAATGTGAAACCTAGAACCGAACCAGTCCTGAAAAATTATGCCTGACGATAATGCAACCTATCGAATCGCCTTTGAATCCTCCGGGGATGCCATCATGTTCCTTGACAGGGGCGGTTTCCTGGATTGCAATCAGACCGCCCTCGACATTTACGGCCTTACCTCAAAAGAAGATATCATCGGAAAACACCCTGGAGAAATGGCGCCTTTGCTGCAACCGGACGGCAGGGATTCACGGTCCGCCGCCTCTGAAATGATTACCCGGGCCTTTGATAAAGGAACTTGTGCCTTTGAGTGGCTGCATAGTCGCGCGGATGGGGTTCAGTTTCAGACGGAAGTGCTGTTGAGCCGATTTCAAGTCAAGGGCAAACCCCTGTTACAGGCCGTTGTCCGGGATATCACCCAGCGAAAATGGGCCGAGCAGCGTCTCAGGGAATCGGAGGCCAACTATCGTTCCATATTTGAGGCGGCGGACGACGGTATTGCCATACACCATATGGAAACGGGCGAAATTATCGAAGTGAACCGAAGGCATTCCGAAATGTTCGGTTTTACCGCCGAAGAATTCAGGTCCCGGGGCAACATTGGCCTCATCAGTGCCGGTGAGTCTCCCTATACCCAGGAGGACGCCCTTTGCTGGATACACAAGGCGGCCCGGGGAGAGCCCCAACTTTTCGAGTGGAAGGCCAAGGATCGGCCGGGGCATGTATTCTGGTCCGAAGTCAATCTGAAGCGGGTCGTCATTGGCGGCAGGAATCGCGTACTGGCACTGGTTCGGGATATCACCCAAAGAAAAAAAGCCGAGGATGAGCTCAGGGAATCCAGGGAACAACTCCGAAATCTCACCTCGCACATGGAATTCATTCGGGAGGAAGAGCGGAAGTCCATTTCCCGTGAGATTCATGACGAACTGGGCCAGGCCCTGACCGTTTTGAAGATGGATGTTTCCTGGGTGCGCAAAAAACTACAAGAAGGACAGGAGATTCTGGGCGCCAAGATGCTCGAAACGTCCGAATTCATCGATGAAACCATTCGTACGGTACAGCGGATTACAATGGACCTGAGACCCCGTTTGCTGGATGACGCGGGCCTGGTGGCGGCCATGGAATGGCACGTGAAAGACTTCGGGAACCGGACCGGAATCAGGTGTTTCCTGGATGCCGACGCCGTCAAAGACGCCCATTTGAACCAGACCCGGTCCACGACCCTTTTCCGGATATTCCAGGAAGCTCTGACCAATGTCTTCAGGCATGCCCAGGCCCAATGGGTCCGGGTATTGTTAAAGGAGGATGAAAAAGGACTGCTACTGGCCATAGAAGATGACGGCCGCGGCATCACCCGGGACCAAATCAACGATCCCAATTCATTCGGGCTTCTCGGAATCCGGGAACGGATTGCATTTCTGGGAGGGGCCTTTGATATTCACGGGGTCCCGGGAAGGGGAACCATCATCAAATCACGTATCCCCCTTAATACCTGAGGAACTTCATATGCTGAAAGTTCTCATCGCAGACGACCATCCCATTGTCCGAAAGGGGCTCAAACAGATTCTTGAGGACAACCCTGAAAAAATCGTCACCCACGAAGCCGCCGATGGTCGTGAAGCGGTCCAAAAGGCGCTGAATGAGGATTACGATCTGGTGGTCATGGATATTGCCATGCCCCATACCAACGGCCTGGATGCGCTGAAAGAGCTGCGAACCGCGAAACCGCTTATGCCGGTCCTCATGTTGAGCATGTACCCGGAAGAGCAATATGCGGTCAGAACCTTCAAGGCCGGCGCTTCAGGGTACCTGACCAAACAGAACGCGCCTGAGGAATTGCTCCAGGCCATCAACAAGGTGCTGTCCGGTGGAAAATACGTCAGCACCTCCATGGCCGAAAAACTGGCGGACGACTTGTCTACGGATGCCCAAGGCCCCCTTCATGAAAAACTTTCCGATCGTGAATTCCAGGTCATGTGCCTTATCGCATCGGGAAAAAGTGCGTCGGAGATTGCCGAAAAGCTTTTCCTCAGTGTCAAGACCGTTAGCACCTACCGGGCACGTATCCTGATAAAAATGGACATGAAGCATAACGCCGAATTGACCTATTATGCCATCAAGAACGCACTGGTGGATTGAATTCGATCGCAAATTCCACAATTCCGGGGACGTCTTACTTAATTCCGGTACAGCAATTCCCGGTCACGTCTGAAAGACCTTAGAACAGCATATTTTGCGATTACCGTTTCGTAAAGGTTTTGGCAGAACAAATGGCGTAGAAAGGATTTTTGGTCGGATTTTTAAAAAAAAATGCAAAAAGTATTGGCAGGTTTCAGAAAAATCTGGACTTTTGGAGCAACTTGGCCGATGATTACTGCCTATGGAAATCACGAGCCAAGAAGGCAAAAAACAAAAAGGCAAAATTGGAATTCGCAAGCATCTAAATCAGATGCAATGCTCAAGCGTTTGCATAAAGATTTTTCGGAGGTGTCGGACTACCGTGAGGATCCCGAAATCCCAATGGCGGATGCCTTGATGTCCGGTTTTGCTCTCTTTTCGCTTAAGGACCCATCTTTGCTTGCCTTTGATGAAAGACGAAAAACCGATAGTAATCTTGGCAACATATACCATATAGGAAAGGTCCCTTGCGACAGTCAAATGCGCACCATTCTTGATGAAGTGGACCCTGAAGAATTACGGAAACCGTTTAGGAATATCTTCTGGGAACTGCAAAGAGGAAAAGCGCTTGAACGTATGGTTTTTTTCGAAGGATGTTATCTTTTATCCGCATAAGTCTAAATGTTGTGGGGCGGCATAACATACCAAGATTAAAAGGCGTTTTCTGTAAACAAGAACGCATTATGAACGTTCATAGCCTGAATCCAAGGCAAGTTATATGTTTGCCCACCTGCTAATTCAAATGGACTTTTATGAGCATTTTTTGCTCCAGGTAAAAATGGAACAAAATTTCTGACGTTAGCGTGTGCTCGAAAGAAAATACTTGCCCATTCATTATCCCGAAAGCTTTCAATTTGATTCAGTTTTCGCTTAATACCTTTCAAATAGTTGTCAACAATGGATGTTGTTTGAGTAATACCCTTTCTATTTTTGTGAGAGGTATAGTGAGTGGCGTTTTCTTTTAATTCCTCCACCCTCTTTTTTAATAACTTATGAGAAAACGCATCATCATTTAATGTTTTAAGTTTAATCTCCAAATTGACTTTTGATGTGGATGTTTTTAATACTTTTTTAAATTTTTTGTAAAGTCTTGTTACTTCTTGATCGGTACATTTTGATTCTATTTGATATTTTAACAACGCATCGAGTGTTTTTTTCAAACAATGCCGGTGGCAATATCCGATCCAAATTCCATGAAAAATGTTCTTGAGAGCATTTGTTGACGCTTTCCATTTATCCTTTGTCACGCCGAGAATCTTGAAATCAATTTTTCGGAGGAAATTTTCAAATGATCCACTCAGTTGTTCTTCATCAACATGGTCAACATAATCTGAATGCCACACCAATAAATTTTTAGGATCGACCATAACTACGGAATAAGTCCTTAGATTTGGTTCCTTTTCAAATCCCTCATCTTCCTGTAGATACCCTGATCCTTTCACTCCAGCCCTCGTTAGTATTGTTGCAGGATGAAGTGATCCTGCCCATCGACTCCAGTTCAAAATGGTTTGTTTGCTTTTTACACTTTTTTTGCCCATAATTTTAAGGTCTTCAATAAC
>JAERTK010000059.1 GCA_016844935.1 Desulfobacteraceae bacterium
GAACCACATCCGACTGGGGCACCGGCTACTGCGCTGATGTAACGGTGACAAATCCCTCCGCACAGACCATCGCATGGGAAATTACTTTCGAACTCGACGGAAGCCTGAGTTCCCTCTGGAGCGCAGAATACCATGTATCCGGTAATGCCGTCACAGCCACTGGGGTATCCTGGAACCGGGAACTCGCTCCCCAGGACTCCACAAGCTTCGGTTTCTGCGCGACCCGTTCGGAAAACCCGCCGCCGCCCGCACCCGATCCGGAGCCCGAACCGGAACCGGAACCCGATCCGGTATTGGAGACGGTTGTCAGCGTCACCTCTGACTGGGGGAGCGGTTACTGCGCAAACATCGACATCACGAACAACGGCGCCAGCAGCTCGGAATGGACCGTAACCGTCGCCATCGAGGGGAATGTCTCTTCCCTCTGGAACGCAACCTGGGTCCAGGAGGGCGAACTGCTCACCGTCGAAGGGCTGAGTTGGAACCGCTCGCTGGATCCGGGCGGCAGTGCGCAGGTGGGTTTTTGCGCGGTGAGGTAGTTAAAAAGGGGACGTATCTTGTTTAACCGCAGTCAGGAAAGGATGGTCGACTTAAGAGGGACCTGGGGCCTTCTAAAAAAACGCTCATTGAAAATTTTTGACTTTTCATTAGAATAGATGTCGTTATGGCCAAACGTAAACGCTTTTTTCACGATACTTTTACACACGGATTGACGCTTTTTTTTCTTATCTTCGTCATGCTGTCAGCGGATCGAATCCAGGCGGATGATGAAAAAGATGAGTTCGGCGCAATGCGAAAGCATATGGTTTCCCGGCAGATTGAAGGGCGTGGCGTAACCGACCCGGCCGTTTTGAAAGCCATGAAAAAGGTGCCCAGGCATCTTTTTGTCCCCATCAAAAGCCGGAGATATGCCTACGGAGACTATCCGTTGCCTATCGGTAAGGGCCAGACCATCTCTCAACCTTACATCGTAGCCTTCATGACGGCGGCGTTGAATCCCGAACCGCGGAGCCGCGTCCTTGAAATCGGCACCGGCTCCGGATATCAGGCAGCGATTCTGGCGGAACTGGGATGCGATGTCTATTCCGTTGAAATCATCGGGGCTCTTGCAGAAAGGGCGGGAGAAACGCTAAGCCGGCTTGGCTACAGTAATGTTCACATCAAGATCGGTGACGGTCACAAGGGCTGGTCTGAAGAAGCACCCTTTGACGCCATCATTGTGACATGCGCGCCTGAAAAAATCCCGCCCGCCCTGATTCGGCAATTAAAGGAAGGGGGGCGCCTGATCATACCGGTGGGTAAAACCGGTGGGGTACAGCAAATGGTGTTGGCTCGCAAAAAGGGAGACCGTCTTGTTTCCCGTTCGGTCCTGCCGGTCCGCTTCGTTCCCATGGTGGAAGGGCCCCCATAGGAAAACTTAATGGCTTGAAAGGGCTTCGGTGAAAACTGCTTCATAGGCAACGGTCAGGATACAAAGCTGAAGGGGGACCGTAACGATAATGCCGATACCAAAAAAAATACAACCGATGCTTCCGATAACCCCTGCCACAGCTGATACACTCAAAAATGGCCAGAAATTACTTTTGACCGTATTGAAACTTTTGAGGGTGGCGGCCCAGAAATCCATGTCACGGTCCACAATCAGAAAAGGGCCGAACATCAAAAACGCCTGAGCCGAATAGATAAAAAACAATACCACCAGTTGCCCCACACCGGGAATCATTAAAAGAATCAGAGACCCGGCAGATACCACCAGGCTCCATCCCAGCACAAAAACCGCACCGTTGCCAAAAAATCCGAATCCTTTAAAAATTTGAAAAATCTCAGGTTCCGGATGCTGACGCCGCAACAGTGCCAAAGTGATCAGGATCAGACCCGACAGCATGGGGCCGGCGAGGATACCAACGGACGTCACACTCAATATGAGCGCCATAAAAGTAGCCGGAATAAGCTTCAGCATATTTGCCCTGTACAGGCTGAAGCCTTTTTCAATCCATTCACCCAGGTTCACCTTTACCTGTTCCATCGGTCTCCTCATTATTCTCAGGCAGAATCGGTTTTTTTATTGACATTAGTGATATTTTAAGAGACTAATACCCTGTCTATGACATGGAGTAAGCGTATTTAGCATCGGCTGACGGCCCGGCAGTGGTTTCCCCGACGCGATTATCTTTAGCTCAAACCGCATTTCGTGTAAATGGAAAAACCGTTGAGGATGAGCTGTCGCATTCACGGCCTTACAAGTGAAGGGGAGGAGCATGCCGGATCAGAAAAAACAAGCGCCTGTTCATCAGCAAAGTATCCTGGTCATTGACGACGAGGAAATCGTTCGCGCATTACTCCGCAACATCCTGGAGCGGGAAGGGTATCGGGTGGTAGACGCCCACGAGGGGAACGAAGGGATCAAGCAATTCCGGGAAAACCCAACGGACCTTGTCATTACGGACCTCATCATGCCGGGTAAAGAGGGCATCGAAACCATCCGTGACCTTCGCCACGAATTCCCCCATGTCAAAATTATCGCCGTTTCCGGCGGCGGCCGAATCGGCCCCGAGTCCTACCTCAAAATGGCCAAAGGGGTTGGAGCGCTGCGCACTTTGAGCAAACCCTTTGACCGACTGGAACTGTTGAAGGTGATCAGGGAGGTCATGGAAATGGATGTGTGAATTTCCCATTAACCATTCCCCCAACACCCCAGAAACCCGAGGCGAATCTTTTTCGGCCTGGTTCTGTTTTCACTGGGGTCAATTAATTTTTGAAATTTTTCCTATGACGGCAGCATAATCCTCGCATCACCCACCACACAGCTTTCAGGTGAACAGAAAACCGGATTCAGATCAATGGACGAAACCTTTTCATCCAGCATCATAATCAGATGGGAAAAAGCCACGAGCATTCGGCAGAGTGCATCCTGGTTGATGGGTTCGGCTCCCCTGTAACCTGTAAAAAGCCGATGGGCTTTCAGACCCTTGAGCATGGATAATACATCTTCCGGCGTGATGGGGGCCATCCTTAGGGAGGTATCCTTGTAAATTTCCACACCGGTGCCGCCCATCCCCATGAGAATCACCGGGCCAAACTGAAAATCGATTTTGGCACCGATAATCATCTCGATTCCCTGAACGGGCTTCTCGACCAGGACCCCCCTGGCGCCATCAAATGACTTTAACCGGTGAAAGGTCTCCGCCAAGGCCGCTTTGTTACGGATGTCCAGCACGACACCTTTCACTTCTGTCTTGTGAACCACTTCGGGGGATACCACCTTCGACACCACCGGATATCCGTTTTCTTCCGCAAACTGAAGGGCTTCTTCAATGGTTTTGGCCAGTGTAAAAGGGGGAACCGTTATCCCGGAAAGAGACAATATGCGTTTGGCATCAGGTTCCAGTACCCAGCCGTGGTGCCTGGACTTTGACAATATCTCAAGAATCTCCGCGTTCAGCATGATTCCCTCCTCATGGCGCTGGCCATCAAAACGGCGCCTTCAATCGCCGGAGACACCGGAATATGGTTTAGTTCAAATCCTTCAATGAGCATTCGGTATCTTTCAAGGCTCGGCACATAGGCCACCATGGGCTTACCTTCTCTGTGGCAGACTTCACTTAATCTGGCACCGAGATCGGAAGTGGTACCAGGCGAATAGGGCAAGACCAGAAGCACCAGGCAATCCACCTCGGGGCTTTGACTGAGGCAATCGGCCGCCGCCACAAAATCATCATCGACGGCGCTTCCGGTAAGATCTATGGGGTTGCCCGTTGCAGCGATGGTCTGCACGCTGGAAGACAGTCTCCTGTTGATCTCTGATTGCAATCCCTGCGACAGCAAGGGGACCTTTAACCCGTGGGAAGCACAAAAATCGACGGTCAGTGCGCCATGGCCACCACTGCCGGTAATGATACCGATATTTCCCTTGATGGTATCCTGGTAACAGCTGATGGATTCGCAGAACGAAACCAGTTCAAACTGGGTCCGCGCCTCAATGACCCCGAACTGCGCCATCACCTGAGAAAACACGGCATAGTCGCCGGCAAGAGACGCCGTATGGCTCGAAACGGCCCGCCCGCCTTCAGGGCTTTTCCCTGATTTCAGCACTACAATGGGTTTTTGGCATCGACAGGCGGCCTCCATGAATGCCCGGCCTCCATTTTTTTTGAAGCCTTCCAGGTAAAAAGCAATGGCTTCCGTACCGGGATCAGAGCTCAAGTATTCGAGCAGTGCCACTTCATCCACCAGGGCCTTGTTACCGACGCTGATCCCCACCGAAAGCCCCACCCCTCCACTCGCAAAATTGACCATCTGGTCCACCAGCACACCACCGCTCTGGCTGACCAGCGCCACATTGCCGGGCTCCGGCCGTACGGTTCGCTCGGGGGGCAGAAAAAATGTGTCCACGTGCTCCGGTGAGAAAATGCCCAGGCAGTTTGGTCCTATAAACGGAAAGTCCGCTGCCAAGGCCATTTCCACCAGTTGATCCTGCAGTGCTGTTTGCCCCACCTCCGCGAATCCGCCGGAGATGATCACAGCACCCCCGACACCTGCCGAAATGCACTGGGCCAGGGTCCGGGGCACCAGGTCTGCTCGAACGGCAATGATTGCCAGATCCACTTTCTCCGGAATATCACCCAGTCGTTCATAGAGCCGCTCCCCCTGGATCTTTCCACCCTTTGGATTAACAGCAAACACTTTCAGGGGATACCGCAGCCGGTTTTTGCGATACACGATATTGGCAGGATGTCGATTGTTGTGGAGTGACACCCCGATCACGGCCATACTTTCCGGTTTCAAAAGTCGCTTATAGTTCATGGATACCTCCCTTACAGGCTTATGATTCCGGGGAAAATTTTTCGCACGCATCCCCGGTTAATGTGACACAAGGGTTCTGAAGTGTCAATCAGAAGAAAATCAGCCGAACAGCCAGGCTTTTTGAAGCAAAATCAATTTCCCGAATTGCAATCCGGCAGAAAAGTCGTATTTTGTGATGTTACAGGCAGAAGGTTTTCCCGGCCCGGAATTGAACCGGCCGCGCTTTTTCGCCGCTATCTTTATTTTTAAGGAGCACCAACCCATGAACAACCATCACCCATACAACTTTGAAACTGGCGTCTACAGGCCCCCCAGCGAAGGCGGCAGCGATTCCCTCCTGGTCCGGTTTACCCGCAACTGCCCCTGGAACCACTGCACTTTCTGTGGAATGTACAAAAACGAGAAATTCGAGTTGCGCACCCTGGAGGACATCAAAGAGGACATCGATGCCATGGCCCGGCTGGTCCATGACCTGAAAGAACTGTCCTCGAAAACCGGGAAGAATGGTGAAATATCCCGTGAGGCCGCCATCATATTGATGCGGCGGGTTCCGGAACTCGAGTACCACCATGGGTTTACTATGCTCTACCAGTGGCTGTTGTCCGGGGGTAAAACGGCGTTCTTACAAGATGCAAACAGCCCTATTATGAAAGCGGAACCATTGATGGCAGCATTGAAATACCTGAGGGAGACTTTCCCCACCATCAACAGGGTTACCTCTTACGCCAGAAGCAAAACACTGGCCCAGAAAAGTCCGGAGACCCTTGAAAATATCCGCAAAGCGGGTCTGGACCGATTGCACCTGGGCCTTGAATCCGGTGACGAAGCGGTTCTGAAGATGATTAAGAAGGGCGCCACCCCCGAAAGCCATATGGAGGGGGGCAAAAAGGCCATGGAAGCGGGTTTCCAGGTTTCCGAATATTGGATGCCCGGTGTGGGCGGCAAAGCTAATTGGGAAAACCATGCCCGCAACACGGCGCGGGTACTCAACGAAATCAATCCCCACTACATCCGCTCAAGACCCTTTCGGTCATGGCCCGGAACGCCACTCGGTCAAGCAGTCCGGGAAAAGACGTTTATACCGCTGTCCCCCGGAGAGCAGCTTCAGGAGCTCAAGCTGACCATGGAAACGCTGGAGGTCTCATCCAAAGTCTGTTTCGATCATGCGGGCAATTACTGGAAGAACCGTCGGGGGGGGTATCTGTTCAGCCACGGTTATGAAGGGTATCAGTTTCCGGAAGAGAAACAGCGGGTGCTGGCACTGATCGAAGAGGGGTTGGACGCGCAGGGCCGCTAGGGGGGCTATCGCGTCTTTACAATCAACCTGTTTTTTCTCACTTCACCGTTCACAATATTCGTCGTGGCGGTAAACCTGTCGTCTCTACCATCTCCATCTGAATCAAAATCACAAAAAACCGTTATCCGGTAACGGTTGCGACGATTATTGTTGGTTACGACTATCCTATACCGATTCTTATGTCCGGAAGGAAATGAATAGGCCAGCTCCGGTACTTCCATCGCCGTCCCGCTGGGGATATTGACGGCATAAAAAGCGCCGTTATCGAGAAAGTAAAAGTCCTCGCCATCCATGAGGTATTTCAGGGTTGTCATCATGGACGCGTATTCCGCCTTATCCTTATATGACCTGAAATTGGGGATTGAAATTGCTGCCAGAATGCCCAGAATGGCAAGACTTATCATGATCTCCACGAGGGTAAATCCCTTAGATGCGGTTTTTTCCATCCGTCCAGGCATCATTTATCCTCCTTACCAAAAACAATGTCTGAAAATTCCACATTATCTGCGTCTTTGAACCGAAGGTCATAAGATGTGGGGGAAAAGCGCTTGTAGGCGAACATATCAAGCACTGGTGCCGTCATTTTTTCGTACGGGAGATACTTCCCAAGCAAATCTGTTAATTTTGCAGGAAACTGTCCCCCATGGTCTCCCGCGTAATCTTCAATGCCGTCATTTACGAGATCGAGCGCCAGCAGAGGGTGTTCATAAGGGTCGAATTCATCCACCTGTGGAACGCTCGGTCCCATATACATATAAATATTTGCCAGTAAAACAATAACGGACAGAATGACAACGACGATCATTGCCACATGAGGTTTTTTACCTTTTTTGGCCGCCGCCGATTTTCTCTCTTCATGTTCCGTTTGCCGCGCATCTTCACCGCTTGCGGCGGCCTGGGCGGCTGACAATGCGGCACATCGATTGCATACAACACGGTCCCCGGATTTCTGCTCCCCGCATTCTTCACAAAGGGGTTTTCGGCACATACTGCAATGGCTTGCTGCCTCTTTCTGGGGATGATACGCACATTTCATGGGAATGCCTCGCAGTCATTCAGATACATCTCTTGAAATATTGGGGACTTGTACCATTTTCATGTGACAAGTGTCAAATAATTAAGAAGCTCTTACCTCAAACAACACCCCGAACGCAGAAAATGCCTGGTCGCGCATCAGAACCTGCGGCGGCCAGAATCGTCAATTTGCCTCAAACGCGGGTCAGGGAAAAATTTGTGTTGAAATTCGTCCTAAAACAGTCCATATTACGGCTTCGATGGTCTGCAAATCTTTTTTTTCATAACCGTCAACTTTCTGGAGCATCGCCGTTTTGAACAATGTGAAAACCACACCTGAAAAGGCTGCAAAATCACCCCAAAAAACCCTTCGTCTGGGTGAATACCTCGTAATGATAGGTCTGATCGATAAGGAGACCCTTAACAAAGCCCTCAAAGCCCAGAAATCCAGCAAAAAACGACTGGGGGAGGTTCTTATGGATATGGGTGTTGCCGATGACGTGGTCATCGCCAAGGCCCTGGCGGTGCGCCTTAAATTGCCTTATGGCAGGATCGACAAAGCCAATATTCCCAATGACATCATTAAGCTCATCCCCCCTGAACTCGCCGAAAAGCATGGGGTCGTGCCACTGAAAAAAGATGGCAACCGGCTCCTGATAGCCATGACCAACCCACTGGATCTTTATGCTCTGGAGGATCTGCGATTTTTTACGCAGCTACCCATTGATCGCGCGGTCGTCCCTTCCAGGGATATCGTCACAAGCATTGAAAAATACTATCCGAAACCGGACCTGGGAATGAATCTGGGCGTGGAATTCGGTTCGGAAGAAGATGATATTGAAGTCGTTGAAAAAAGAAAAGAAGAAGAGACGCCCATCAGAGAGCTTCAGGATCTTGGGGACCTTCCCCCCATTGTCAAGTTTGTCAATTCCGTTATCTCAGACGCCATCAAACTCAAAGCAAGCGATATCCATATCGAACCCCAGGAAAATGCACTGGTGGTTCGGTACCGCGTGGACGGCATTATGCGGGAAATCATGCGCGCGGACAGTAATATCCGTGCCGCAGTGGCTTCCCGAATCAAAATCATGTCCGATTTGGATATTGCCGTAAAACGAAGGCCCCAGGATGGCAAGGCACAGGTAAAACAGGGAGGGAAAGTCTTTGATTTGAGGGTTTCCTCCCTGCCAACCAGTTACGGCGAAAAAGTCACCATCCGGATCCTCAACCCCGCCACGGCGCAACTGAACCCTGAAGATCTGGGGTTTTCCAACAAAGACCTGAAATATCTTACGCGTGCCATTCAAATGCCCCAGGGCATCATCCTTGTGACCGGTCCCACCGGATCCGGAAAATCATCGACCCTGTATGCCTGTTTAAACAAACTCAATTCCCCGGAAGTGAACATTATTACCGTAGAGGATCCGGTTGAATTTGATGTGACCGGCATCAACCAGGTTCAGATAAACCCCTCCGCCGGAATTACCTTTGCCAAAGGGTTACGGTCCATTCTCAGACAGGATCCGGATATTGT
The DNA here is from genome assembly GCA_016844935.1 of Desulfobacteraceae bacterium. Classification (GTDB taxonomy): domain Bacteria; phylum Desulfobacterota; class DSM-4660; order Desulfatiglandales; family Desulfatiglandaceae; genus NaphS2. The sequence continues at coordinate 8,649 of JAERTK010000059.1, forward strand.
GATGGTCGGCGAAATCAGGGATCAGGAAACCGCCGTGACTGCCTTTCAAGCCGCACAGACCGGACATCTTGTTTTTTCAACGCTGCACACCAATGACGCACCGTCCGCCGTCGTTCGGCTCATGGATCTCGGCATTGACCCGTTTTTGGTATCGTCTTCATTGGTTGCCGTAATCGGACAACGGCTCGTGAGAAGAATCTGCGAGTCCTGCAAAATACCCGATAAACTCCCTCCGGAACAATTAGAAGAAATCAGACCCTACATTGGAAAAAAGAAAGATGTCACCTTCTTTAAAGGCGAGGGGTGTGAAGCCTGCCAGCACACCGGTTATTCAGGTCGGCTTGGATTGTTCGAAATGCTGACCCTCACCTCTGATCTCAAAGACGTCATCAGCAGTGGTGTCTCCAGCGAAAAGCTCAAGAAAACGGCGGAAAAGGCGGGATATCACGTGATGTCCATTGACGGCATTCAAAAGGCCATTCAGGGGCTAACCACCATCGACGAGGTCTTTCGCGTCGCCCCGCCGGAGATCACAACTGGCTCCCAACCCCCTGACGGAGACTCGCCGGATCAGGAAAATTCGATCCCTGAAGACGAGCATGTAGACGACGATTCCTGCATGTTCACCACCGACTGTCCCACAAAAATTCTGGTGGTTGACGACAATCTCGTTGTGCTGAAATTACTCCGGCATCTTCTGGAATCAGAGGATTATCTCGTTATTACGGCAGAAAACGGCGTGGAGGCCCTGAAACTGGCGTCTACCGAAAACCCCGACATCATCGTCACCGATTATGTAATGCCGGAAATGGACGGTGTTATGCTCATCAGAAAGCTGAAGAGCAAGGAGGACACCCGCGCTATCCCTATTATGATGCTGACGGCAAAAGATGAAGAAGAATCGGAGTTGGAAGGCCTCGGCGCGGGAGCGGACGATTATCTCACCAAACCCATTGCCCGAAAACGCTTCCTGGCAAGGGTCGCGCTGCTGCTCAAGCGCAAAAAGTAACACAGACTCGCCAATCAAGCTGTATGGTCATGGACCAGAAACAGCATCAATGGCCGAATCAAGCCACTGCATGGCTTTTTGAACCGAATCCTTGAAAGCCTGATCCTTCCGGATTGCCAAAAAAGCCTTTTCCATATTTCTGACTTCCATCAAAAGAGAAAGGTCGTTTTGGTCCTCATAGCGGGACAACCCCCGCACCGCAACGCGCAGATGCTTCAGACAGGCTGCTTCAAACCCCTTCTCTCTTTTCTTGCGGTAAATCTCCGATCCAGGGTTGCCGTATGTCTTGACAGCACTCTTGATCACAGTATGACCGGGGGGTCTTCCGATCAGAGCCAGGAATATGTAGCATTCCCGCTCCAGCGAAAGCAGAAACCGTAACGGCATACCCTCATCTTCTTCCCCCTTTTGAAACCCCTTGAGGAGTTTTCCGTGAATGGTCCTGATCTTCTGGAAAAAGGCATCCGTCAAGTTATCGATGACGTCCCCCGCGGCTTTCACAGCTTCAGAACTCAAACCTTCCCTGACCAAAAGGACTTCTTCGGGGGTAATTTCAATATCGTTATGAATCTCCTTATTGTATTTTCGAAGCAAAACGTTGGCCAGGATAAGGGAATTCCGATCCGAAAACAGCACTTCGTCCGGCGTGCTGCAAAAATCCTCCAGCAGAAGGGTCAGGGCAGCCGGTGTTTGCTGCATCTTTGAAATCAAGGTCTGGAGGGAATTCAGAAAGGCAACACGGTCCTTGCGACTCAAAGTCTTTCGGAGATAGTGCCACAAAAACCCGAAAATCTTGACACCGTATTTTGCCATGTGAGGTATATTTTTTTCAAGCCCGGTTCTCAAGAAATTTCCCGCCCCGTCAAAACATCCTTTCAGCAATTCCAAAAACGCTTTTGCCTCTTCAACGGAAATATCAAAATCCCTGGCGACTGTCTCATAATCCTCTGCATCGAAATCAATGGAGGTGTGTGCCATGTTCTTTATCTTTTTCTTGGTCAGCACCCGCCTTTTAAAATAAACCACCATGCCCTGGAGTTTTTGGGTCAGTGTTTGGACGGCAGAACTTCCTTGATCGTCCCCGACACCGGCTTCCGGCTGATTTACGGCAAGTGCTTCAAATACATCATCACGCACCTGCCCCAATCGTTTTTCAACACTGCTGAGCACCTCCTTTTCAGTCTTCTGGCTGAAAGGATTATTGCCCGGAGAATCCAGTAAATGAGATACTCTCATAAGGCGTGCATTCAAGTTCTCCGGGGTCATGGCGGAAAAGTCGTTACCGTAAACACTGTCAATGGTCTGAACAAGTTTTTGAGGAGAACCGCCGAGACGCTGTGCGATCATGCGCACGACCTCGCTTTTTTCAGGCGTAAAGACTTCGTCACCGCTGCCGACTACCAGCCGCCTCAGGTTGTTGATCTCAACAGGCGGCTTCTGCAATTTTTCCTGAACGTTCTTAAATGCAAACAGTGCATCATAAGCACTTACATATTGCTCCAACGCATCCATTGCCTCCGGTTGTTTCATCAACCCCCGCAATTTTTGGACCAGTGCCTGTATATTTTCAGCCTTGAGCCTGTTCGCAGCGGCCAGAAGCGTCAGGTTCGGATCGGGTTCGCCCCTGTCATTATAAACCACCGAAAATGAGCCATCATCCGTATTCCCATCGCCTTTAAGCGGTATTTTGCTCTTGTAGGCGCCGAAAAATTGCCCGGCAGCTTGAAGGGTCGTCCACATTAAATCCCGCTCTGGCTGCTGCCATTTCCCCAGGGTAAAGCAGACGGAATTGACGTTCAGAGAAGGAAACCGATCAAAGGCGGCTTTCAATTTACCCGGCAGATGGCTCATGGCAATGCCCTTACGATTTGCAAGGGCCTTTATGATGGGAATATCTGCTGAAAAGCCCTCGCAGGCAACCACATAGTCCACACGCTCAAAATCGAATTTTTCATCGGGCATTCTCATACCCCGATAACGAATGAGGACCCTGCCGTTCCGATCGCTCATTTCATGGATTTTGGTCAGCATATCGATTATGGGCGCCACATCTTCGGCTCTAACCGAATTCACCCCATGCAGTTTAATTTTTGAAAGAAATTGGGCCAGAACATACACAAAGTCCACCAGGACAATGCGCCACAAATCCATCAGTTCCTGTTCTTCACCCAGAGGATCGGAAGAAAGGCCTTCTCCCGTGCCGGACGCACTGTGACCGCGCTCGCGCCTGTCTATGCCGCCCAGCTGATCAAAGAGTTTCTGGGCTTCTTCGTCCAGCACCAGACCATTTTTTTTAATTTCACTCAATTTGGTTCTCCAAATATGTGTGGGAATTTCAAAAAACCATGTCAGAATCCGGTTTAAACGACAAATCCTTTAACATTTCGGAACATTAGAGTCAATATAAACAACCTGGGAATCTGGCAATTCTTATTCCGATATCGACGATGTCCTGATTGCCCTGAGCAAAAGGGAAAACAGGACACCCAGACCCATCAAAATCCCCAGCAACCCTCAGAAACCAGGGTGCCACAAGTCGAGCACCTTACCATAAGAAAGTTTTGCCAAACATCCATCACATGTGATAGTTGATCCGCACAAGGGAGATTTACTTTCATGACTGAAACGGAAAAAAATCAGGGCGCCTTTATCAAATGGCCCAAACTTACAGAAGGCATACTGATAAAACGTTATAAACGGTTCATGGCCGACGTCAAGCTTAGAAACAACCATGTGGTGACTGCCCACTGCCCCAACTCGGGCAGTATGAAGGCGTGCTGTGAACCGGGGCGCACCGTATATCTCACCCGGCATAACAAACCGTCCCGACGTCTGAAGTACACATGGGAAATGATCCATATGGGAACCTCCCTGGTGGGGGTCAACACCATTGTTCCCAACCGACTGACCAAGGCGGCCGTTCTGGCAGGAGATGTTCCGGAATTGGCCGGTTATGAAGCGGTTCGGTCAGAAGTCAAATACGGCAAAAATTCCCGCATTGATCTGCTTTTGGAAGAGGGTGAAAAGCGGTGTTTCGTAGAGGTCAAAAACTGCACGCTGGTAACGGAGGGTCTCGCATCTTTTCCGGATGCCGTGACTTCACGGGGGCTAAAACATCTGGTTGAACTGCAGGATCAGGTCAAACAGGGGGATCGATCGGTGATGTTTTACCTCATTCAGAGGATGGACGCGGATCGTTTTGAACCGGCGGACCACATTGACCCGGCTTACGGCAAGGAATTGCGGAAGGCAGTTCAAAACGGTGTGGAAGTCCTGGTATATGATGTGAAAATTGACCTCGAAGGGATACGGCTGAACCAAGCGGTTCCCTTCCAATTATTATAGCCCGACCTGGCGGATCAGAGCGCCCCTTCCAGATCTTCAAACTGATCTTCAATCCGGTATAGGATCTTATCCAGCTCATCCAGGCGACGGGCCAGGAGATGTTCCCGGGCCTGCTCTTTTAGGTTTTCCAGTTTATCCACATAAGGGCTGATCAGTTCCTTCAGTTCCGAAGGGGTATCCGCGTGTTGGGAGATGGTCCCCATGGTGTCAATCAGTTCATAAAAAGAAGGTTCTTTTTTCAAAGCCTCTCCATAAGACAACCGTCGCAATAACTCAACCAGATGGGGAAATCGCTTCTCAAAGGGGACTTCAAAAAAAGGGATCACACGGATATCGATCTGCATGAATTG
>JAERTK010000060.1 GCA_016844935.1 Desulfobacteraceae bacterium
CGGGTCGACCCAGTAAGTGATCAGGGCCTGGCATACCCCCGCGGGGCATTTTTTTTCGTTGATATGCGTATCATATTCTTCCCGGAAGTAACGCAAGGTGGAGAGTACGGGGTTGGCCGCTGTCTTCCCCAATGCGCACAGTGACGTTTCACTGACGGTCCAGGCCAGTTCTTCCAGGAGATCTATCTGTTCCGGTTTGCCGTTGCCTTCCGTGATATCCGTCACGATTTCCAGCATTCGATCGATTCCCAGGCGGCAGGGCACGCATTTTCCACAGGACTCATCCTGAAGGAAGGTCAGAAAGTATTTGGCCACATCCACCATGCAGGTGTCTTCGTCCATGACCACGATGCCGCCGGAGCCCACCATGGATCCCGCTTCCGCAAGGGCGTCAAAATCAAGCGGCAGATACAGTTTTTCCGGGGGCAGGCATCCGCCGGAAGGGCCTCCGGTCTGAACCGCCCGAACCGCTTTGCCTGAAGGGCCGCCGCCGATGTCGAACACCACTGATTCCAGAGTGGTTCCCATGGGGACTTCCACCAATCCCGTGTTTTTGATGTGACCGGTGAGCGCCAGAATTTTGGTCCCCTTGCTGTTTTGAGAGCCCTTTAGAGCGAAGCGTTTTGCACCATTTTCCATGATGGACGGCACATTGGCCCAGGTTTCCACATTGTTCAACACCGTGGGTTTATGCCAGAGACCGTCCACCACGGAATGGACGTCTTTTGGATGCGGCTCGCCCACCTTCCCTTCCAGGGAGGCCATGAGGGCCGTTGATTCTCCGCAGACAAATGCGCCGCCCCCCCGGGCCACTTCCACGTCAAAGGATAAGGACGTCCCGAAAATGTTTTCACCTAGGATGCCCATTTCTCTGGCCTGTTCTATGGCCACGCGAATATGCTTCACGGCCAGAGGGTATTCGTTTCGCACATACACATAACCCTGCCAGGCGCCCACGGCCCAGGCCCCGATCATCATGCCTTCAAGTACCAGATGCGGATTCCCTTCCAGTATGCTGCGATCCATGTAGGCGCCGGGATCCCCTTCGTCAGCGTTGCAGATCACGTATTTTTCATCCCCGGGTGCTTCACTGCACTGGGCCCATTTTCGGCCGGTTGGAAAACCGGCTCCACCGCGGCCCCTTAAGCCGGATTGTTTAATTTCCTCGATCACATTCTCCGGGGAAATACCCGAGATCACCTTTGAGATGGCCGAATAGCCGCCGATGGCAATGTAATCTTCAATGTTACAGGGATCCACCTGGCGGTTCTGGGCCAGCAGCTGTCGGTCCTGGGCCTGGTAGAAGGGAATATCCGATTCCTTTTCAATGGTTTTCCCGGAAACCGGATCCGTGTAGAGCAGGCGTTCGATCACCTCGCCCTTGCCTACGGCCTTTTGGACGATTTCTTCGGCGTCGTCAGGAGAGACATGGCAGTAAAAGGTGTTTTCAGGATCCACCACCAGGATGGGGCCCTGTTCACAAAATCCATGGCATCCCGTGGGCCGTACCAGGACATCCGCTGCAAGTCCCTGTTTAACCAATTCCTTCTTGATGTTGTCGATAAGGTCACCGGATCGCGATGCCTGGCATCCCGTTCCCCCGCACAGAATCAAGGTTTTTCGAAAACTTTCCCGGTAATTTTTAAGGTTTTCCCGAAGGGCTTCCAGATCATGAATGCTGTTGATCTTGTGCATGCGGATGTCCCTCCGTTGATGAATTGCCTAATTTGTTGATGAGCTTTCTTACCTTGCCAGCATTCATGTGATGGTAGCATGACCCGTTTTCCGTCACCACCGGTCCCAGAGCGCAGGCACCCAGGCAATTCACCTGCTCGATGGTAAAGAGGCCGTCTTCCGTCATCTCATTGGGGGCAACGCCCAGCTGACCCGTAGCCTGATTGAGCACCATTTTTGAACCCCGCACATGACAAGCGGTTCCCGTGCATACGGTGAGCACATTTTTGCCCTTTGGCGTCAAGGAAAAGGCCTTGTAAAATGAAGCCGCGGCATAGACTTCCGTAAGGGGCACGCCCAGTGCTTCGGATATGTCCCGCATGGACGATTCAGAAATGTATCCCTCCAGCGCTTGAACATCTTGAAGCACTTCGATGAGTTGATGGGGCTGGCTTTTGCGCCCCTCCAGAATGAAGGCCAACTTTGATTTCGACATATAAACCTCCCTTGATTGACATTTTAAGGTTGACAGCGCGTAGGGTATCGGTCAGGATACGCTCCGTAAAGGCAATAAAAATACCCCTTTAATACCCATAAAGGATAGGGCTTATCAGGGCCTAATAAATACCTATTAAAGACCCATCTGTGAGTGTATCAGGAGATGTCCATGATCCCACCAAATACCTCTTTACCCAAATCTGCCGGCAAAAATTTCCAAAACGTAAATCGGGATCTCTTCCGTTTATGGCGGATTCCCCTTAATCATGAAACCGATCCCTCAAAACTCATGAGAGCACTTCGTGAACGGATCAAAGAGTTGAACTGTCTGTATGGTATTGCCCAGTTGGCGGAGCTTCATCCTGATTCCATTGAAGATTTGTTAAGGGATCTGGTGAACTTTTTGCCCTATTCGTGGCAGTATCCCGAAAGTGCCTGCGCCAGGATTGTTTTAAAAGGAGAGACATATAAGAGCACCGGATTTAAAATGACCAAATGGCGCCAATCGTCCAGGATTTTCATGTACAATGAAGCGGTGGGAGAGGTGGCCATCTTCTATCTTAAAGAATGTCCACCGGCGGATGAAGGCCCTTTTCTTCATGAGGAGAGAGCGTTGCTGGAGGCCCTGTCCGAACGTATCGGCAGCACGGCCATGCGGATTTCAGCGGAAATTGAACTACAGGAAACAAACCAGCAGTTGATGTTGGAACGGAAAGCATTGAAGGATGCGAATTCCGCGCTTCGTGCCGTTCTGGCAAGAATCGAAGAGGAAAAGCAGGGTATCTATAGGGATGTGAAGACCAATATCGACAAGATTATCATGCCTTTGCTGCATGCCCTTGCCCTGGATCTGCCCCAAGGCAAGTGGAAGTATATCGAGGTGCTCAAGAGCAATCTTGACGAGATTGTGTCCCCGTTCGTCAACAACCTGTCGAAAAAATACCTGTCTTTGACGCCGACGGAGGTGAACATCTGCAATCTGATCCGAAATGGACTTCAGACCAAGGAAATTGCCCGGATGCGGGGTGTATCCGCTGCTACCATCAAGCGGCACCGGGAACACATCCGGAAAAAACTCAACATTGCCAACAGTAACATTAATCTGACCACCTATCTGCAATCCGATATGCAAACGATAGCCTGAGCCGGGCTATTTCCCGTCGTCCCGCTGGGACCAGTCCCGTAGGGACGGCAGGTAATAGCCTAGGGTTTCAACCCTAGGTGGCATGGCGGCCAATGGACGTCCGAGGGCTTTTTCATTATTTCATCGAAGCATGGACTGTTTTTCAGCCGTTAAGAATTTTTCGGGCACTTTCGTCGTTTACATCCGCCACGTGGGGAATGCCGGTTTCTTTTGCGGTTTCACGGTTGCCGCTCATGAGATCGCCTCGGGCAATTTTGTCCAGAGAAAACTTCCTGGCCCCTGCCATCAATTGCTGCATTCCACATCCCAGTTTGTCAGCCAGTGTACAGAATGCAATGGCCCCATAGGGGATGTTTTTCATTTCATCTTTACCCACTTTCTTTTGCACATCAAAATATCCGGCAAAGATTTCTTTTGCGGAGCTTCCCACCTGCAGTACCGATTTGGGTAGCTCAGACCAGTGTCCGTTTACAGCGGCACGTTCTTCGGGTTTAAGTGCGCCCTGTATATTTGCCCCCACAAATCCGGGAATCATGATGCCGCGTCCCATACAGATCAGTTTTGTATAGGGGGCACCCAGTGCCAGCCCCTTAAAAATACTGTCTTCCAGGGCAAAGCCGCCGGCAAAGGACATATCCACGACTCTTTGTCCCTTGGCGGCCAGCATGCTGGCATATTCATGGGCTTTGGCGTGGAGATTGATGGACGGTACACCCCAGCTTTGCATCATGTTCCAGGGGCTCATGCCCGTTCCGCCGCCTGAACCGTCAATGGTCAGAAGATCCAGCTTGGCATCGGTGGCAAATTTTATGGCCATGGCCAACTCTTCCATACCGTAGGAGCCGGTTTTCAGTGAAACCCGTTTGAAACCCAATCCTCGCAGGTAATCCACGCTGCTCATGAAATCTTCCCGCACCTGGTCCACGGTATCAAGATTGGTGCCGCCCAGTCGGCTGTGTCGTGCAAAGGATTTGATGGAACCGTTTTCAAAGGCTTCCTGCACTTCGGGTAGTGTGGGATCAGGATCCACCACATAACCGCGGTCTTTGAGAAAAAGGGCGTATTCAAGGCTGGTGACCTGGATCTCACCACCGATATCCTTGGCTCCCTGGCCCCATTTCAATTCAATGATGCATTTTTCGCCATATTTTTCGACCACATATTCCGCAACGCCGTTGCGGGTATCTTCCACGTTGAGCTGCACGATGATGGCGCCGTATCCGTCAAAGTACCTGAGATAGGTATTG
>JAERTK010000061.1 GCA_016844935.1 Desulfobacteraceae bacterium
GGTACTATCCTATAGACAAAAAATTTTCATCCATAATTAGGCAAACAGCTCAAGAACATGGTGTTAGTGGCGAAACCCTAGTCAATCTTTGGATTCAAGAAAAGATAAACCAAATTAGAAATACGCAGAAAACCGAACCAAACGCTGCACCAGACGTCTGAAAGTCATGCGGTCCTCGCGGGGGCCGGAGGAGGCGCTGGTGACCTTGTCGTTAGTTCCGAATCGTGGTGACAGCGGTACGAACCTCAGACGTACACGTGTGCTGAGCATTCTGGGCCGCTTGGTATCACCTATGCGGACATTGGAGGGACGATGGATCCCGTCGTAACGGGAGTCGTAGCCGGGGTATTGGGGACGTTGGCGATGGATTCCTTGAACCATCTCTTCGCCAGAACGGGGATGCTCTCGAAAATAGACGTGGGGATGATTGGGCGGATGGCAGTGGGTTGGGCACGCGGGCGCTTCAGCTATGGGCATCCAAGCGACATGAAACAGGCTGCAAACGAGACTCTCTATGGTTATTTCATGCACTACACCATCGGCGTGGGCCTCGCGCTCCCCTATGTGCTCGGTTGGGATCTCTTGGTCGGAGGGCCTGCCTCACCGGCATGGGCCCTTGCCTATGGCCTCGCGACGACGGTAGCCTCCTACTTCTTCGTTTTCCCTTCCATGGGGTTGGGAGTGTTTGGCAGGCGGTCTCCCGAAGGCATTAGGGCTCCTCTTTCCAGCTTGGCCAACCACCTATTCTATGGAGTGGGTCTTGCGGTCGGGGTCGCACTGGTGTGAGCACCGGGGAAAGCAGAATGCGCAGGGCGGGTTTTGGAAATCAACCCGCTGCTGGTGAATTTTGTGTTCACAACTTCTTTCCCAGCTCCTTTGCCGCTTTCAGGAGATCGGCGTTCCCGCTGATATCCCCGGGGTTCATTGCACTGCCGTACACGATTCCGACAATCTTCGCCCCAACATATCTGAAACTGTCCTGGAAGGACCGTATGGCATTGATACAGCCCGAGGTGAACGGGTCGGTGTCACCAAAAGACATGGCGATGGCGATCTTTTTTCGAAAAGGATTTTCCCCGTATTTCTGCAGGGCAAAACAACGATCCAGCCACAGCTTGGTCTGGGTTGACATGTTAAACCAGTGAACCGGACTGGCAATGACCCAGGAGTCCGCTTCACTCAGCTTATGGTAGATCGTCTGCATGTCATCGTCGATGGGGCAGCCTTTGCTCTCTTCCTTCTGGCAGGTCCAGCACGCCTGGCACGCCTTGATATCCATACCGTTTATGTACAACGTTTCAACGGCAGCTCCCACTGATTCGGCGCCGCTGGCTATTTCCTGGGCCAGAATGGCGGTGTTTCCTGTTTTCCGCGGACTCCCCAGCAGTACAAGGACCTTCTTTTTTGCTTTATCGTTCACGTTTCCATCTCCTCCTTATCCTTGAAACACGTTATCCCCCCAATCCTCCCACAAATCCCAGAACCCGGGGAAGGACTTTCCGACACAGGCGGGATTTTGGATTCGGACGCCCGGCACTTTCAAACCCACCACCGCCAGGCTCATGGCCAAGCGATGATCGTCATGGGGGTCCACGTTGACACCACAAAGCTTATGCCCGCCATGAACAACCAGCGAATCCTCAAATTCCTCCACCCTTCCCCCCAACTTCCGCCACTCCCCCGCAACGGCACTCAGCCGATCGCTTTCCTTAAAACGGAGATGCCCCACATTCCGAATGGTGGTCTTTCCTTGTGCAAACAGGGCCGCAGCCGCCAAAGTGGGTACCATGTCCGGCATGGCCCCCATGTCCACATCAATCCCTTTAAGCGCCCCCCCCGTAACCGTTACCCGATCCGATTCCCGGGTCACAGCACATCCCATGGCCTCAAAGACTTCCAGCAGCCGGATGTCACCCTGTCGTCCCCCGGGATGAATGTTCCAGGTGGTCACCGTCTTTCCGGTAACGGCCGCACCGGCCCAGAAATAGGAAGCGGAGGACGCATCCCCCTGAATCGTATAGTCTCTCGGCTCATACCTTTGTCCGGAGGGAACCCTGAATTTCTCATAACCTTCCCGTTCCACCTCTACCCCGAACGCCGCCATCACATGAACGGTCACATCCACATAGGGCCGCGACACCAGGTCCCCCTTTACGGTGATCTCCACATCCTTTTCCGCATAGGGACCCGACAACAGCAGGGCTGACAGGAACTGACTGCTGGCATCCCCCGGAAGCAACACGGCGCCTCCCGGAATACCGTCCGATGCGATGTGAACGGGGGGAAGGCCGTTATGGTTTGTGCAGTAAACCCTTGCGCCCAGTTTCTGAAGGGCATCCACCAGAGGCCCCATGGGCCGCTCCCGCATACGGGGAGTTCCCGTCATCAGAAATCTTCCTTTCGCCAGGGCCAACACCGGCAGAAGGAGTCTGAAAGAAGTCCCCGAATTGCCAAGATACAGCGCTTTTTCAAAAGGCTGTTCACAAGCCCCGCCACCAATCCCCTTCATGGTCAGGGTTTCGCCGTTTCGTTCCATTTTGACGCCCATGGCTTTCAGGACATGGGCCGTATGACGGGTGTCTTCGCATCTCAGATCATTTTTCAATACCGTTTTCCCGGTCGCCAGACCGCCAGCGATGAGTGCCCGGTGGGTAATGCTTTTTGATCCTGGGATGGTCACCGTATGGTGGCCGGCCGGTGCTGCTTTTCCACTGTTCATTTCCGCTCCAGTTGTTTATTTTTCAAGTCCTTTTCTCACCACCGCCCGCATAACATCCATGGGGGGATTAACGCCGGTCCACAGACGAAACTGTTCCGCCCCCTGATGGATGAACATTTCAAGCCCGCTGATGGTGTCACACCCATGGGCACGGGCGGTCTTCAGAAAACGGGTTTCAAGGGGATTGTAAATGGCATCCATCACCACCATCTCCTTTCGGAACACATCAGCCGGCACAGGGAACTCATCCTCGTGTGGAAACATTCCCACGGGCGTGGTCTGAATCATAACGTCCACCCGTATCTCCCGAATTCTCTCCAAAGGGATAAACGGGCATTTCAGAAAATCCGCAAGGGCGCGGCCGCGGTCCATTGAGCGGTTGGCGACCACCAGCTCCATGCCGCTTTCCCGGGCCATAAAACCGATCCCACGGGCGGCACCACCAGCGCCCACCAACACACACCGTTTTCCGGAAAGATCGATTTTCGTCTGGAGGGCTTTCATGGCCCCCAGCCCATCCGTATTGTACCCTTTCAACCGACCATCGCTATTCACAAGGGTGTTGACGGCGCCGATTTTTTCCGCCATTGAATCCAGTTCATCCAGGTGAGGGATGACCGATATCTTGAAGGGGATCGTAATGCTCATGCCGCGAATGCCCAAAGCCCGCATCCCTGCGATGCTTCCCTTTAGATCCGACGACTCAAAAGCCGCATACAGGGCGTTAACGCCTGCCGCTTCAAAGGCCGCATTGTGCATAACCGGGCTGAGGGAATGGCCAATGGGGTTTCCCAGCACCCCGTAAATTCCGGCGGGCTGACTTTTCATGGGGTCAGGGCCTCCAGTATCATTTTCATTTCTTTGACGGGTACCTGGCCTGAAGCCGACTCCTGGCCGCTTTTAAGAGACGCAAACGTAAAAGCCCCACCCAAGAGGGGACAGGCCACCCGGCTCATACGCCCCAGGGGCCCCATGCAAAAGGCCACGATGGCCACTCCCATTTTAGCCGCCAGAGGGATCAAGCCCAGCACGGCCAGGTTATCTTCCCTGGTTTTGGCATGGGTGATAATTTTCACCACATCCGCTCCCGTGGCCGCCATTTCTCTGAACAGCTCCGCCAGTTCTTCCCTTGAAGGGGTTCCATCACAGAAGTGTTTCGACAGGATCAACTTTGAATGGCTCCGGTCCTCAAACAATTTTTTTCGGTGCTCCGAAGGCATCGCATATTCAATGTCCACGAAATCCGACCCCAGTCTCACGGCTTCCCTGAGATAATCCATGCGAACGTCATAAGGGGCCTGTCCGATTCCCCCCTCTTTTATGGATCGATAGGTCACGATCACCGGCTTTGAAGCAGCCCTGATGATCTCGCCCAGATCGAATGTTTCCATGACATCCAAACGAATTTCCATCAAATGGCCAAAGGCTGACGCCTGCGCCATTTTCTCAAGAGCATCGCGCGTGTCACGCGCCATAATGGGGATACAGATCATGAGTTATATGCCATCAATTTTCAATTATGGATTCATCAATTTTGTGACCAAAATGCCGGCCCGCCGCTTCAACCCGGCCCAGAACCACGTCCCCCTGCGCCAGGTTGACCACGGAAATGGCCTGGCCCTCTTTTCCCACCAGGCGGATGGTTTCCGCGTTCTGCAGGATCATGTTCACGGGCCCTTCAGGTCCCATGGCTTCCATGAGCAGAAGGGGCCGTTTTTCAATCTTTACCCGGCCCACCACGAGGGACCGGGCCTCCCCCTGCCAGTTGACACTCAGCACTTCTGTACCGGCTTTCAGTTCGGAGAGATAGCTTGTTTTTCCTTCGGGAAGGGAGACGTAAGCATGGACGGCCCCGGCGTTAACCCTGAAAGGTCTGGGCGCCACATAGGGATTTTCAATACTCTCCGCATGCACCAGAAAAAGCCCTTTGCTGCTGTTTCCCATCAGCATCCCCTCCCCTTCTTCCATCATGGTGCAGGTATCCACGCATACCCGGTCTCCCATGCCTAAGGGTCGCACCCATTGAATTTCAAGGGGACACAGATCCAGTTTCTGCCGCTGGGATTTTACCAGGTTCAGTATCTCTTTCACCCGGACCGGATCAGTGGCGGTAATGACCAGGCCGTCCACGCCCTTTTCAAGGACCGTCAGCGCCATTCGGGCACCTTCCAGGGAATCCACTTCCACGAAAATATTCCGGGTCCTGGCCACCAGGTTTTCCAGGGGGATGACGTTCCAGTCCGTGGTCCTCACCACCACCTTCTTCTGGCGGCTCATGTCCACGATTTTGTCCTCGTCCCGGGAGGACGCGATTTCAAGCGCCACCACATCCTTTTCCCACCGGATATCCCCTTCATCGGAAACCGTTGGGATAACCCCCAGTTCCGCCACCTTCGACACGTCCCGGGGCGCCACCATCACCGCATCCACCCCCCCTTCAAGGGCCGTGGTCACCAACTCCTTCCGCCATGGATCCGCCTTAACCCAGACTTCCTTCATGATACATCCCCCGACGGATAAGACCCCAACCACTTCACAAAAACGCACAGGTTCTTCATCTCAGCCATTGCTTCTGCCATGGCAGGGTCCTCACGGTGCCCTTCAAGATCCACAAAGAACAGGTATTCCCAACTCCGCATGGGCATGGGTCTCGATTCTATGCGGCATACGTTAATCTCTCTTTCGGCCAGGGACGAAAGCACCCCGGCCAACGCCCCCGGAGAATGGTCCAGGAAGAACAGCAGGGTGGTTTTATCTTTTCCGGTGGGTCGGGGTTCACTGTTCCCCACCGCCAGAAACCGGGTCACGTTATGGGGCTCATCTTCGATGTCTTCCTTTAAGATACTGAGCCCCAGGGTTTCCGCCAGATGACGGCTGCCCAAAGCCGCGCCGGTGGGATCATCAGCCGCCATTTTGGCGGCAAGGGAGGTGCTTTCCACCGATTCAAAGGCCACATCCGGCAGATGGCTTTTGAGCCATGACCGGCATTGTGCCAGGGGCATGGGATGGGAATAGAGCCTTCTGATACCGTTTATGTCTTTATTTCGGGCCATGAGGCTAAGGCGAATCCGGTGATAGAATTCTCCGCATATCTTCAGATCAAATTTGTTAAACAGATCCCAAACGCCGGCAACAGAGCCTTCAAGGGAATTTTCCACCGGAATAACACCCTGATTACAGTGACCCTTTTCCACGGAGCCGAAAACATCTTCAAAGGTTCGAAACCCGCAAAATTCGGCTGAATTCCCGAAAATGGAAATGGCGGCCTGGTGGGAAAAAGTCGCTTCCGGACCCAGGAAACCGACCTTCAATGGCCCCTGGACCGCCCGCCCTGCGGAAATGATCCGTGTATAAATATCCCTGATGGCCGCCGGTGTCAAACGTCCGTAGCTTTTTTCGGCCATCCGGTCAAGGATCGTTTTCTCGCGCACGGGATCAAAAACCGCCAACCCCATTCTATCCTTGATCCGCCCGATGGCCGCCGCCGCGTCAAGCCGTTGACTCAAAAGCGAAAGGATCTCTGTGTCAATGGCATCAATATCCTTCCGGCAGAGCTCAAGGTCCCCCCAGCCCGCTTCTTCGTCCTTTTCAGACGCCATGTTTGTTGTCACCCCTGTTTTCATATGCATTTCACCCTTCTTTGAAATCATCGAACATGCCCTTTAGGCGGCTGCCGCCAACATGGGCGACACCGGGATATCCATACCCGGAGGCATGGTACTTCCATCCAACTGCCAGGGTTTCTCGGCGGTCAAAACAGTCATGGCTTCATCAACCGATGCATCCCCATGAACGATCGCCGAAAGGGCCGATACGATCCTCGAAGGATTCTCATGCTGGAACACATTCCGCCCGATGGAAGTGCCTGCGGCCCCCGCATCCATGGCCCCCCTCACCATGGTCAGGATATCGCGGTCCGACCCCATCTTAGGTCCCCCCGCGATAATGACCGGCACATGGCACCCGTTTACCACTTCCTTGAAGCTCCGAACGCTGCCGGTGTAGGAAACCTTGACCATGTCCGCACCCAGTTCGGCTCCGAGGCGCGCTGCATGTTTCACGGCCTGGACGTCGTATTCGTCTTTCACGCTTTCTCCCCGGGGATAGATCATGGCCAGAAGCGGCATGCCCCATTCCCCAGCCGAACGGGCCATGCGCCCCAGATCGGTCAACATTTCGTTGTCATGGCCGTTTCCGATATTCACATGCACCGATACCGCGTCGGCCCCCATCTTGATGGCTTCTT
>JAERTK010000062.1 GCA_016844935.1 Desulfobacteraceae bacterium
GAGACCGGACTTGACATAAAGGGTTTGCGTTTCTATAGTCCTGTTTATTTTCCTACTCATAATCAGACATTTCTGAAACCGACCCTAAAAAAGTACGATTACGGCTTTTTGAACCGCTGTCAAAAAACAGAGAGGAAGCGATGAAACCACCACCGTTTGATCCGCGCAAGAAAGTAACACATGACTCCATAAAAGCAATTCACAAAAAATGCATCATGCACGAGCTTGACAATTCCGGAGATGCGTTAAAACATGGGCACCTGGATCATCTCAAGGATATCGCCCATGGACTGGACGGCATTGTTATCGGAGCGGGGCCATCCCTGGAAAGCGGCTTTGGCACGCTTAAACAGTGTAAAGGCCGCGCCCTTTTGTGCGCGGCCCTTCAAGCGCTTCCCGCGCTGTACGCAGGTGGTGTCAAGCCTGATTTCGTTATGTTAATAGATCAGGAGGAGGCCCATCATCATATCTTCGAAAAGATACCTGCCCAATGGCTGGCAAACATCACAATGGTCTATCTTGTGTGCGCCGATAAAAAGGTGGTGGAGAGATATCCCGGCATAAAAATACCGTGCTGGACAGAGGGGGGGGTGGCAGCCAACCTTTTTCCCGGGGCATTTGCCATCAATCCGGAGGGGAATGTCGCTGTTGCGCTAACGAAGATACTCCATTTTTTCGGGTTAAACCGAATTTTCTTTGTGGGCCAGGACTTTGGATGGACGGATGACAAGTCACACGCCGCCGGGCACCATGCTTCAAACGCAAATATTGATCACCAACAATTCAACATCAAATTCGGGGAAGAAGAAATTTCCGGGAAAACCACAACGCAGTACGTCGCAGCCTGGCAATCCTTGAGAGGATACGTCAGCGAAAATAAAATGTCGGCTTTTAACCTTTATGGCGGCGGACTCCCCATACTCGAAGCGGAAACAGTGGACCATGAATCAATGTTGCATTTGCTTCCCGATGCGGCAAATGAACAAATCTCCGGTTTTTTGCGCCTTCTCTCCACCAGAAAACCCGTGGAAGGATTCAGATACACCCCCCGGAGAAAGGAACTGCTGCGTGACCTGCGCAAAGACATACAACGCATGGAGAAATATGGGCTCTCCTTGCAAAATAACCAGGCCAAGATTGCAAACCAGATGCTGAAACTCCGAGTTGATTTCCGTAATGCAGCCCGCAAAAACACTTATATCGTTGACTTGATGCTGGAAATGGATGAGATCATCAAAGATGGAAATTACGAACGCGACGACATCAGAAAAGCGGACAGCCTGGTGAAAAGAGCTTCCAAACGGCTTGAATACTATGACAAGGTCATGAGAGGTCTGACGGGACGGTAAGGGTGTAACCACCTGACCCGGAAACAGCAAGGGCGGCCTGAATTCCGGCCGCCCCTGATTCTAATCCCCACAACATCCGCGCTTAAAAAGTGCCCATCAATTTATCAACCATTTCAAGTCAAACCTTGCAATAGAGATTTTTTCATACGGATGTCTCTCACCATTCTCATAGAGAACAAAAATAGTTCCATTTTCTGAAACCGCCATGGAAGAATAAGCCGCGGGTCCCTCATGGATAACTTTTGACACAGGCCAGGTTCGGCCACCGTCGCGACTCAAATGAACCGTGAGTTTTTTCCTTTCACCACTAGCCGGGTTGCTAAAGAGAATCAAGTCCTTGCCTGCTGACAATTTCCTTGGAAAACCAGCCATGCCGGCGTTACATCCGCCACCTGTGGGTTCAATCAGCGTATCGTCCACCGCAAAATCCTCAAAAGTCTGTCCCCCATCATAACTCCAGGCAATACGACGCTTTCCGTCTAAAAAATAGGCCCTCGAATTGTAATAAATCGTCCCATCAGATAATTCCGCGAGAGACCCTTCACCGGTCCCCACCTGCACCGGCCCACCGGTTTGCCAGGTTTTACCGTGATCATCACTGTAAAGGGTGCAGTTGTAGTGATGATTCTGAAGGGTATGGAGTGCTTCACCCGGTTTGTGTTGAAATCGAGCGGGCGCCAGGAGCCGCCCATGATGGGGCCCGGAAATGAGAACGATCCCGGGCGAGGACCCATGGCTGTGCCCACGGTATCCGCCATCATCAAGATGAATGACCATCTTTTCATGGACCCAGGTCTTCCCCTCATCTCTGCTGATAGCCATGAAGTCTCCGCTTTCAACAGCGCTATTTTCTACTCGGGCATCAGCGCGTTCAGCACGGGGATTTCTGCTATAAGAAACCATGGCTGTCCCATTGCTACTATCCATAGTGGCCGTTCCCATGGCTGCATCCCAACCCCTTTTGGCGAAGAGGTCCTTGATGGGTTCCCAATTCCGCCCGCCATCCGCACTTCGACGCATAACCAGATGGACTTCTTTGGCACCATCGGCGACCGTATCCACTCGCCGATTGGCAAAACACAACACAACACCCCCGTTAGAAATACATATGGAAGGGATGCGATAATGGCTGCGTTCACTGGAAACAAGTACATCTTTCTTTTCGATGGCGGCACCTCCGAATCCTAAGAGCTTTTGGGTTGCGATTAGTGTGAGGCACATCATGCCCACCAGCATAGCTGGGTGTTTAACAGTGAAATTATTTGATCGCCGGGCTCGGTACGGCATGAAGGTTAACCGTTGTCTTCATATATGGCATCTTTAAGTCCAAACGATTTTTTTTAAACTTGAATAGTTGGTGAAATAGTAAGCCCGGGATTTATTGAATATATGCGGATATGTTTTTAGCAGGCCAATGAACTCTTTCAAGGTCGCGACCCTGAAAAAAAATTGGCATAATCCGACGGGCGTTAACAAGGCCTCGAACTGCTCATGTCTGTTAATCACATGCTGCATGACCGCCTGCCTGAAGTCATCATGGGGTGGGTGTTTTGAAAGGTCCCCGACCGAATTGATGGCTCCCAGCACGGGATGGCTACCGAAGTTGTTTCCCCCGTGGCGGCGATAGCAGCCATGAATGGTCGGAATGAGCAACGAGCCGCCCAGCAGGTTCGCGAAATTGGCAAGGTAATAGTCGACACAAATTGTGAAAATGGAATCGTTATCGGGCAGGATAAGCCTTATCATGTCTGACCTAAATACCATGGAACTGGACGTTGCCCATATCCAGTACCCACGCTGAAAGGTGGCTCTGGAGATGAGAAGGAAAAAGATTACCTGCCAAACCATTCAATAAATTATCGAGATCGTCCGGACAATATTCCGTCGCTGCCTGGCATAGAACGGTATGAGCCTCTTTACAATCGCGGGCAATGCCTGGTAGTATTTCTGCGCCCTCCTTGATATTAACGTAAATCCAGAAGTCACTTTCAGAATATTCAAGCAGGTTCAATGAGAATGGCAGAATTGCTTTCATGGCGACCTATTGGATCAATTACCCTTGGTTAGAGGGGCAGATTGCACGAGGTCCGCATCGTAATCCTCATCCCCGCATGACAGCAAAACGCTTTGATTCCTCAATCACAGGTTCCGTTTCGTAATGGTGTGTTAAGTTAAGGGCCTCGGCAAAAAATAAATACACCATCCGGCTTGGCCTTTGGTCCGTCTACTGCGTTGCATCCACCAGCACATATCCATTAAGATTCCGACGTCCTTGCTTTAACCAGAGTTCCTCACCTTTCTGAAATGCGTTAACCCCGCCTACGGTTTTCAACCATTTCCACATACGCCTCAAGCCCCAGCGCCATACTTTTGCCCTGGAGTTTATATTCCGCGAGGGTTGGGTTATAGTACAAAAAGTTTTGTCTCACCATGTCATTCAGCTCATCCCGGAGCGAGTCCTCGTTGAAAAAACCATTTTCCACAACCGATATCAATTCCCATTCCTTGAAACAGCCCTTTGAGCAGTGTTTCTGTATTTCGCGCAACAAAGCTTCTTTATGTTTCTTAACACCTGCATAATCCTCAAAATAGCTTCCGGCCTGGAGCATAAAGCGCTCAATAATTCTTTTCATTTCCGTGTCTTCTACTTTTCCGTTCCGGCATACCCTCAAGAACTGCCCCAACAGGGTTGATATCTCCCATATGCTTCCCCCGAAATGATCCCAGATATATTCGATCTGGGGTCCGGTCAATGTATAATCGCTGATTTTAGATTCCTTTTCCAGATTGTTAAGCCAGTAATCAATATCCTCCTTCGGCAGATAGTCCACTTCAAAGAGCACACTGGTTTTCTTGAGTCTGCTATCGTTATACAATTTCTCGATAAAATACCCATCCGAACTGGAAAGCAACACATGGCAGAGATGGCTTTCCTTGGTCATGGCCACAAAGAAGTTGAGCAGTTCTTTGATGAGCTCGCGCTGGCCGTTAAAGTAAATGGAGTCAAGCGCTTGCAGTTCGTCGATGATGATGATCGGTCTTACCCCCCGACTGTTTAAATCTTCCAGCTCAGCCTTCATAACGTCAAAAGGGTCCAATTGTCTGTTCTTGATTTTCTGTTGCGTTTGTACGGTCAACTTAAAGACTTTCAAGTCATAATGCCGAATTTGGCTGGCATTCTTTTGGACAGGTTCATCAATCTGAAAGAAGCGTTGCAAAAAATCTTCATAGTTAACGATCAGCATCTCGCGCAGGTTAAAAAGCTTAACGGAAAACCTTCGCTCATCCTTCATATGTCTCTCGACAAATTTGTATATGAGGGTCGTCTTACCGCTGGACTTGGGGCCGTAGAAAAACAGGATATGTTCAGGTTGCTCATCAATCCAGGCGGACAACAACTCCAATTCCTCGTTTCGATTGATAAATGCCGCTTCTTTTTTGTATTGCATGCTTGTTTCTCCTTCCCACACAAGAGCATGAGAACCAGTTGGATTAAGTTAAAAAAGATGGATTACAAATCCAACCATTTCAAGTGAAACCGTGCCATAGAAATTTTTTCATAAGGGTGTCTCTCACCATTCTCATAGAGAACAAAAATAGTGCCATTCTCTGAAATCGCCATGGAAGAATACGCCGCAGGCCCCTCATGGATGACTTTTGACACAGGCCAGGTTCGGCCCCCGTCGCGACTTAGATGAACAGTGAGTTTTTTTCTTTCATCACTAGCCGGGTTACTAAAGAGAATCAAGTCTTTGCCTGCTGAGTGCTTCTTTGGAAAACCAGCCATGCCGGCGTTACATCCGCCACCTGTGGGTTCAATCAGCGTATCGTCCACCGCAAAATCCTCAAAAGTCTTTCCCCCATCATAACTCCGGGCAATACGGCGCTTTCCGTCTAAGAAATAGGCCCGGGAATTGTAATAAATCGTTCCATCAGACAGTTCCGCAAGGCACCCTTCACCGGTCCCCACCTGCACCGGCCCAC
>JAERTK010000063.1 GCA_016844935.1 Desulfobacteraceae bacterium
AAAGATAGTTGCAGGTGCGTGCATTATGAAAAAGAACATGATGCCGTTCTCCCACATGCCATACCCCTTGTGCATGGGTCATATCCGTGTTGCTCCACCCCAGGGAATCCTGATCATATGCGGTGGCGTTGTACCAGTCCCTTAGGTTCCAGGCGATTCGATCCATATTCGGCAAGAAAGCCAGGCCTGCCAGTTCACGATAAATGCAGCCTTCGTGGTAAACACAGTTGTCTTTCAGACCGCCGGTGATGTCGGTTGGATCCTGCAGAACCCCGGCCATGGAAAGATCATTGAAATTACGTGAAACCACAGGTGTCGGGATATTGATTTCCCCTGCGAGCCCCTGTACGGCATGGCCGGCGGTATAAAGTGAGCCGGGGTACCCATCTGACGATCCTGATGGATCCCCGTTTCCGTAAAAGGCGAGGGCATGCCCTCCATAAGCTCATTGATCTCCCGTCGGAAAGGAAAAGGCACCCCTGTAAACCAGGTCAGAAGCGTGAAGGCCTTGGGCATTTGCTGTCCCAAAGAGGAAAAAACTGAGACAGATAGGAATGATTAGAAGCGATGGAAACAAGAGAAATGCTTTGACAGATAAAGGTTTCATGGCGGAAGCTCCCGACTGATCTGTTGACAGAAAATGAGGAAAAATATAAAAAAGCCATAATACGATCAGGCAGTCAAATATAACTGATATATAGAAAGGAATATTCTATGGAAATTAATGATCCGTTTCAAGCGGAAGATTTTAAAAAATGCGCCGCTTTCCATGGGCACATATGCCCGGGGTTGTCAATCGGGTACCGATCCAGTTTGAAGGCCATGGAATGGCTCAGGGAAAACCGGGCAGAGGATGAGGAGATCGTGGCTGTCATTGAAACCAACGCCTGCGGGGCGGATGCGGTCCAGGTTTTAACCGGTTGTACCTATGGGAAAGGGAATCTCCTTTTTAAGGATTACGGCAAGCAGGTGCTGACCCTGCTCAGTCGAAAAACCGGAAACGGCGTTCGGGTTTCCCTCAAAGCCGGCGCCCTGGAGTTGAATGAAGAACACCGTCAACTCATGGGTAAAATCCGAAAAGGGGATGCAACGGATGCGGAAAAGGAAAGGTTTCAGGCGCTTCACCTGAAGCGGAGTCGGGATATCATGGAAAACACGGAAGAAGCACTTTTTGATGTGCGCGAAATTCATGAGGACCTGCCCCCCAGGGCACAAATTGAACCATCAAAATCTTGCGATCGCTGCGGGGAACCGACCATGGCTTCCAGACTGAGTGCAAAAGATGGTTTGCGACTGTGCGGCGGATGCCTGGAAGGGTAGAGGTTTTGGAAAACGGGTTGCCATGAAGACTGAAATCAGCGATGATATGGTGAACCCCAAAATTTATTGAACAGGAGTGAACAATGGAACCAGTAAAAATAGCGGATGGAATCTTTAGCGTGGGCGTTACCGATTGGAATATCAGAGATTTTCATGGGTATTCCACATATGAGGGCACTACGTACAACGCTTATCTGATCCTTGATGACAAGATTACCCTCATTGATACGGTTAAGAAGGAGTTCGGGGACCAGCTCCTGGCCAATATCAGCGCCATCATCGACCCCAAAAAAATAGATTATATGATCAGTAACCACACCGAGATGGATCATTCCAGCAGTCTGCCCCGGGTGATGCACAAAATCGGTGAGGACAAACCTCTTTATTGTTCCAAGATGGGGCAGAAAAATTTATCGAAACATTTTTCCCAAGCATGGAATTATCAGCCCGTTGAAAATCTTCAGACCCTGTCATTGGGCAAAAGAACCGTTACCTTCATGGAGACCCGGATGCTGCATTGGCCGGACAGCATGTTTACCTATGTGAACGAGGACAAACTGCTCTTTTCCAGTGATGCCTTTGGGCAGCACTATGCGGGTCCTGAAAAATTTGACGATCAGATCGGAGATGATATTTTTCCCCATGCAAAAAAATACTTCGCCAATATCTTGATGCCTTATTCCCCGCTCATTCTGAAACTGGTGGATACGGTGACGGAGATGGGCCTGCAAATTGACACCATCTGCCCGGACCACGGCATCATCTGGCGAAAGGACCCATCAAAAATCATTAATCGCTACGTTGAGTGGAGTAAAATGGCGCCCAAACGGAAAGCCCTGGTGATTTACGATACCATGTGGCATAGCACCGAAGCCATGGCCGAGGCCATTGTCGGCGCACTGATCCAGGAAGGGGTGAATGCCAAACCCATGCATCTCAGGAACTGTCACCGCAGCGATGTCATAACGGAGGTCCTGGATGCCGGCGCCATTATTGTGGGGTCTCCCACCCTCAACAACAATATTTTCCCCACGGTCGCCGATTTTTTGACCTATATGAAAGGGTTGAAACCCCTGAACAAGATCGCGGCCCCTTTCGGTTCGTTCGGGTGGAGCGGCGAATCCGTAAAGCTGGTAACCAAAGCCCTGGAAGAAATGAAATTTGATGTTATTGACCCCGGGGTGAGGCTTCAATATGTGCCCGATGAAAAAGGCATTTCCGCATGCGTGGCCCTTGGGAAAAAAATAGCGGCTGCACTACCTGAAAAATAAGGTGTAAACGGAGCGAGAGGCGTTTGTAAACGGGATCCTGATAACATGAAGTGGAAGAATTTTTTTATGCCAGTTGAAAGCATGGATCCGAAAGAAGCCAGAGCCTACATGGCTGAACATTCAGAAGGGACCTATACCCTGCTGGATGTCCGTCAGCTCCGGGAATATGAGGAAAGCCGGATACCGGGGGCCACCCTGATCCCCCTGCCGCAGCTTTCCGACCGTCTTCAAGACCTGGACCCGGAAAAGCCGGTCCTGGCCTATTGCGCCATCGGCGGGCGAAGCCGGGCGGCGGCCCAGCTTCTGGCGGGCCAGGGATTTAATGAGGTGTACAACCTCAAAGGCGGCATCAAAGCCTGGAAGGGGCTTACCGCTGAGGGTTCTGTTGATTTTGGAAATGAGTCCAGGGCCAGGGACATGTCCCCTGATGAGGTGCTTGACCTTGCTCTCGCCATGGAAAAGGGGCTGGCGGCTTTTTATTTCATGGCTGCCCGTGAAAACGGGGATCAGGAGGTGAAAGCCCTTTTAACGAAACTGGCCGGTTTTGAGGAAAAGCATCAGAGCAGGCTTCTGGAGTTGTTTCAACGCCTGTGGCCCGACGGAAAAAGCACCGGGACGGTTGGACGGGAAGGGGCGGCATCGGTCATGGAGGGCGGCTTTGTTCCGGAGGAATTTCTTGAAAGGAACCGGTCCCTTATGAAGTCCCCGGTCGACATCCTTTCCCTGGCCATGATGCTGGAAACCCAAGCCCTGGATCTGTACGTCAGGTTCGCAGGGTATATGGAAAATGAAAAAAATCGGAATCTTCTGCAACAGATCGCAGACGATGAAAAGGCCCATCTGAGGGCCCTCGGGGAGATGATCGAGAAAGGGCATCACTGATCCCCCGTGCGGATAAAGTCGGCTCATTTTCATCGTCCGAAAGTCCGATGGGGGTCTGTGCCCTCATTTCACCTGCGTAAACTTCTCTTTAACGGCCCCGCAAACCGGGCAGTTGTCTTTGGGTGCGTCTTCAGACACAAACCCGCAGACCTGGCACACATGGTAGTCGGTTTCCCGATCCTCCAGCATATGGTTCATGGCCTTTTTGTAGAGGTCCGCATGGCCGCTTTCCACGTCCCGTGATCTGGAAAAGGCTTTGGCGATAGATTCTTTCCCCTCATCGGTGGCATCCTTGATGAGTTTGGGGTATTCCTCCACATTGGCGTTGATTTCGTTTTCAAAAGCCCTTTCCAGGTTTTCCTCCGTTGATCCGATCTTTCCCCGCATCAATTGGAGATACCGGCGTGCATGAACCGATTCGGCATCGGAAATGGCGCGAAACAGGTGGGCGATCTGGGTGTAGCCTTCGGATTCCGCTTTTTTGGCGAAGGCCTCATTTCGGATAGCTGCCTTTGATTCGGCGGCGAATGCATAAGCCAGGTTTTTTTCCGTCAAGTCTGCCATTTGGGTTGACCTCCTTAAATTATAGTGATGACGACGTTTGGGTCTGCTGGGCCGCAATATGGCATCAAGTGAAACCCAAGTCAATTATTCGCTCAAAAAGTTTGCGATTTTGGTCAAAATCCATTCTAATGGGCGGGTGTTGGTTGTTGATGACCCTTGGATGTTATTCCCTTGAGGATAAAAAAAGATGCCCATCCCCGGTAACCTGCTGACCACGGCCATGGCCGTGATGCCCCACAAAAACGTGGAAAGAGCCCTTTCGCTGGCCCTTTCATTGGATATCCCTTTCTGGCCCCAACTCCCCCGTTACAATTATTATGAGGATATGTATGTCCAGGCTTCGGAACATTTCCCGGGTATTCTGCTCGATATGGATAAGCAGACCCTTCGCTTTTCACAGGAAAAATTTGTGGACCAAATCGAAGAGAGCATGAGCCATTTTGATGAACCAGAGTATTTTGATATCAGCGATACCTATTCGATTGTTTACAAACGTTTCCTGGAGCTGGACCTGTCTGACAGGCCGGCCATTCGAGGACAATTGGAGGGCCCCATCAGCTTTGGATTCAATGTGGTGGATGAAAATGATCGGCCGATTCTCTTTGACGACATGGTCCGGCCCTTCATGCTGGAGTTCATGGCCAAAAGGGTCAATATTCAGCTGGAACGCCTCAAAAAAAGGAACCCTAACGCATTCATGTTTGTGGATGAACCGGGGCTCCAATTTCTGTTCAGTGCCATGGCGGGATACGGGGACCAGGCAGCTCGGGGCGACATGGAGACGTTTTTTTCCATGATTGACCGGCCCAGGGGTGTCCACTTGTGTGGCAACCCGGACTGGGATTTTCTGTTGTCTCAGGATCTCGACGTCCTTTCCCTTGATGTCTATTCCAATGGAGAGGTTTTTGCTGCTTATGCGCCGTCAGTCAAGAGATTCCTAGACCGAGGCGGGGTCCTGGTGTGGGGAATTGTTCCCACCAATTTTGAACCCTTTGAAAATGAAAACATGGATTCCCTCGAAAACCGTCTGGAAGCGCTGTGGTCGGAGCTCTCTAAAAAAGGGATCGACAGGGAGTTTCTGTTTTCCCGAAGCCTGCTTTCTCCCGCAACCTGTTGTCTGGTGAACCCCGATGGGGAAAAAACCGTTGAAAAGGCTTTTAAAACCATCATTGATCTGTCAGACAGGCTCAGGGAAAAGTATGGGCTTGCTGACTGAAAACAAAATGAAAGGAATACATTTCCATGCCCGACATCCGTAAAAAGGCCCTGGACCGAAACGTTATGCTGTCCGATGGAAGCGAGAAGAAACTGAGTGAGTTTTGGGAAAAAGAATCCCTTGTGCTGGTATTTATTCGACACTTCGGCTGACCTTTTGCCAGAGAGCAAGTGGCGCAGTTGCGCCACAAGGCGGGCGATTTTGAGAAAGCCGAAGCCAGCGTGTTGCTGGTGGGCATGGGTCCCCCGAATGAATCGGAAGAATTCCTCAAAAAATTTGCACTCCCCTTTGAGATGGTGTGCGATCCCGACCGGAAACTTTATGAGGCTTATGGACTTAAACGGATGGGTGCGTTGGATTTTCTTTCGCCATCCCTGGCGTTGAAAGGCCTTTCGGCCATGGCAAAGGGCAATCTGGTGGGACTTCCCGAAGGGGATGTGAAACAATTGGCGGGTGTTTTTATCATCGATACTTCGGGCCATATTCAATACCGCCATCTTTCCGCCGACCCTGCGGATTTTCCACCGGTTGAAGATGTTTTGACAGCCCTTGAATCCATTTCATGAACATTAGATTTACCAGGAGAAAGCCATGAGTGAGTGGAAGAAAACCGGTTGCGTGTTGTGCGCCCAGAATTGCGGGCTTGAGGTTTATGTGGAAAGCAACCGTATCACAAAGGTTAAACCGGATCGGGACAACCCCCGCAGTCAGGGATATGTCTGCCGCAAAGGGCTTAATGTGATGTATCACCAGTATCCCGGAGACAGACTCACCGAACCGCTCAAGCGGGTTGGAGACGGTTTTGAACCCATTACCTGGGGAGAGGCCATTGGGGAAATCGCAGATAAGATGAAATCCCTGGTGGGCGAACATGGCCCCAGGAGCCTGGCCTATATGGGGGGCGGCGCGCAGGGAGGGCACTTTGAGGTGGCATTCGCATTAAGCCTTCTGCGCGCCATGGGCTCCCAGTACTATTACTCGTCCGCCGGACAGGAATTCAGCGGTTCATGGTGGGTGTTCGGCAGAATGCTGGGAAAGCAGTACAATGTGGCCATACCCCATGAGCACGCCGCCCAGATGCTGGTGGGGTGGGGTTGGAACGGCATGATGAGCCACCAGATGCCCCAGGCCCGCAAAGTGCTCAAGGGGTTCAGCAAAGATTCCGAACGCCTCCTCGTGGTGGTGGACCCCCGGAAAAGTGAAACCGCCGCCATTGCCGATATCCATCTGGCGGTCCGTCCCGGAACGGACGCGCTGCTGGCCAAGGCCATGATCGCCCTGATTCTTCATGAAGGATGGGAGAACAAAGGTTACATGGAACAGCATGTGGCCGGCTGGGAACAGATTTCTCCCTGGTTTGAAGACTTTGATATAAAGGCGGCCATAAAGGTCTGTGATCTCGATTACGATCCGGTACGCGAGGTATGCCGGCTCATGACCACAAACAGATGGTGTATTCATCCGGATCTGGGTATTTATATGGGCCGAAACAGTACCCTGAACTCCTATTTCCTGAGCATCCTGGGCGCCGTTTGCGGTCTTTTCTGCGTATCCGGGGGTAATGTCATCCCCGGCATGGTCATGCCCATGGGCTTTCACGCGGACGAGCGGAATCCCAAAATCTGGCGCACGGTGGCAACGGATATGCCCCCCGCCGCCGCTGGTTCTTTTCCCCCCAACGTGATGCCGGAAGAGATCCTGAACGACCATCCCGATCGATTGCGGGCGGTGTTGATAAGCGCCTGCAATCCCCTTCGGTCCTATGCCGATACGGGCGCCTTTGAAGCGGCCTTCAAACAACTGGACCTCCTGGTGGTGAACGACATTGTCATGAGTGAAACGGCTCGACTGGCACACTACGTGCTTCCCTGCCGCACCTTTTACGAATCCTGGGACGGCACCTTTTTCCCATGGACCTATCCGAAGGTCTATTTTCAAATGCGGGGGCCGGTGGTGGAATCGGAAGGCCCGCGCCTGGAAGCGTCACAGATTTTTACGATTCTGGCCGACAAACTGGGTCTGGTTCCCGATATTCCGGATGACCTACACCAGGCCGCCGAAGGTGACCGCCTCGCCTTCGGAGCGAAGTTGATGCAATGGGCAGCATCGGAGCCCCGGGCCATGAAAAGTATGCCCTTCGTGCTGGCCAAGACCCTGGGCCGGGTGTGGAACAGTGCGGCGCTTCCCGCTCTGTGGGGAATGTTGATGACCGCACCCGAAGCATTTCGAAAAAATGCCGCGATGGCAGGATTTGAACCGGGGATGGATCAGGGGGACCGTATTTTTCAGGCCCTCATGGACAATCCCCAGGGACTCTGGGTGGGTGAGGTGGACCCAGATGGCAATATGGCGGCCGTTAAAACCGCCTCCGGTAAAATTGAAGTTTACATCCCGGAACTGGCAGCATCAGCTAAGGGCATCAACGCAGAAACGGAACAGGAGCAGCTTATCCCATCCCAAGAATTCCCTATGATCCTGAATGCTGGCAGGCACATGGACTATAATGCCAATACCCTCATGCGAAATCCGGAGTGGAACCGGGGGAAACGGGCCTGTACTGTAGCGGTTCACCCCGATGATGCGGCACGTTTGGGTTTGTCGGACGGCCATTCCGTACGGGTTGTGACCGAAGCCGGTGAAGCGGTGGGGGATCTACAGGTTTCCAGGCAGGTACGACAGGGAACCGTTCTGATTCCCCATGGCTTTGGGCTCAATTACGAAGGTGAAACATACGGTATCAACGTTAACCGGTTAACCAAGAATACTCACCGGGATCCCCTGGGTACGCCTTTACACCGATATGTGCCATGCCGACTGGAGAGGGTTGGCTGAAGGTGGCCATAGATAATTGAAATTCACAAAAGCGAATGTCGAATATCGAATAAAGAGTTCAGAACAGTGGAAGTGATTGTGAACCTTCGAAATTCGACATTACTTATTCGATATTCTGTGGTCCAAAAACTTTCTTTTCCGTTTCGCACGGCCCTATGAAGCATTAAGTGGTAGCATTAAGTTACAAGATGAGATATAAAGTAGTACCATATATTCACGTTCACTATTGATTTCTGTAAAATCTCACTAAACGAGGCCGTGTATGAAGAGAGATATTGTTCTCAAGCTCCACGAGTGGAATAACAGAGAAGTACGAAAACCCTTGATCTTAAAAGGAACGCGGCAGGTCGGAAAAACCTATATTTTAAAACAATTCGGACAAGACGCATTTAGCAGATATCACTATATTAATTTTGAAGAGGATGAATCGTTAAGCAAAATATTTGAAAAAGATTTGAAACCAAAAAGAATATTGCAGGACTTGAATTTCTATCTTGATACATCCATTAGCACGGATCAGGATCTCTTGATCTTTGATGAAATTCAGGCATGTCCAAAGGCCCTGACAAGTCTTAAATATTTTAATGAGAGTATGCCTGCCCTTGCCATATGTGCCGCTGGATCATTACTGGGGTTGCATCTTGGAGAAAGTTCTTTTCCGGTCGGTAAAGTAGAATATTTGGAAATGTTTCCCATGAGTTTCCTGGAATTTCTGGAGGCCTCCGGCCAAAATAGGTACTCCGGATTTCTTAGGGACTTCACAGGAACAGATTCTATTCCATCGCTCGTTCATTCTCATCTATGGGAGCAGTTAAAACGCTATTTTGTAGTTGGCGGACTCCCCGAAGTTGTTAAGACATATGCTGACAATAAAGATGATCTGTTTGACGCTCTTTTGCTGGTAAGACAAAAACATAATGCCCTGATTCGAGATTATGTTGCTGATATTGCCAAGCATTCCGGAAAGCAGAATTCAATGCATATTGAACGCATTTGGAGAAATGTTCCTTCCCAATTGGCAAAGGAACAGGACGGTTCGGCTCCCAAGTTCAGATTTAAAGGTGTTGTGCCAGGGCTTAAGGCATATTCCAGGCTGGCAGGTGGAATTGACTGGCTCGATTCATCCGGTTTAATTATTAAAGCCCACATCGTGAATAGCGGGGAGATCCCGTTTTCGGCTTACGCAAAAGATAACTGTTTCAAACTGTTTTGCTTTGATGTAGGCCTGTTAGGTTCAATAAGCCAGTTGCCCCCAAAAGCCATCTTGGATTATGATTATGGTACATACAAAGGATATTTTGCTGAGAGTTTTGTTGCGCAGGAATTCAGATGCGCAGGGGTAGATAAAATATATTCATGGAGAGAAAGAACTGCTGAAGTGGAATTTCTAAGAGAAGCAAACGGGAAAGTTCTTCCCGTAGAAGTGAAATCCGGTAGAAATACCCAGGCAAAAAGTCTAAAAGTCTTTTCTGGAAAATATAATCCCGAATACAGATCAATAATGAGCGCGCGAAACCTCAATATTGACCATGAAAACAGTATTCACCATTACCCCTTGTATATGGCGGCGCATTTTCCATTGTTTGTATAAAAGAAGTCGGATGTCAAGGCTTAGCCGGGTCAGCTTCCTGGAACCACGTTCCCACGCAGAGCGTGGGAACAAGAAACGCATCCATCCTTACTTGGCGTTGATGTGATCTACCGACTTTAGAATCCGTTTGATGACCTTTTCCTTTCCCAGGACCTGCATGACCTCAAAGATGCCGGGACTGGCGGTTTTTCCGGTCAGGGCAACCCGCAGGGGCTGAGCGATTTTCCTCAATTTGATTTCCTTTTCTTCCAGGAAAGATACAAAGGTTTTTTCAAGATTTTCCTGATCAAAGGGGTTGGTCTCCCGAAGCGCATCCGTCAGGTCATTAAGCAGTTTCGCAACGCCTTTTTTCAGGAACTTGTCATCGCCCTTTTTCTCGTATTCCATTACTTCATGAAAACAGAACTTCGCCCCTTCGGCCATTTCAACCAACGTCTTGCTCCTGGCCTTCAGGTGCGGCACGATTTCCCTTAGAATAGCCAGATCAGGCTCCGAAATTCCCAGTTTTTCGAGAAAAGGGATCACCTGCTCCACCAGAAATTCATCCGAAGATTCCCGGATGTACCAGGCATTGAGATCCAATAGTTTTTCGGTGTTAAAGACCCCGGCTGATTTCCCCACATGATCGAGGGAGAATTTTTCGATCATTTCTTCCATGGAAAATTTTTCCTGGTCCCCGTAAGACCAGCCCACCCGCGCAAGGGCGTTCAGCAGGGCGTTGGGCAGATAGCCCATGTCCCGGTAAGCCAGCACACTCATGGCCCCGTGGCGCTTGCTGAGCCGGGCTTTGTCAGGTCCCAGAATCATGGGCAGGTGCGCGTAATGGGGAATGGGTTCTCCGAGCGCCTTATAGATAAGGATCTGACGTGGCGTGTTGTTCACGTGGTCATCCCCCCGGATCACATGGGTGATACCGAGATCAATATCATCGGCCACCACGGCCAGGTGATACGTGGGGCTGCCGTTTGATCGTTTGATAATGAGATCGTCCAACTCCTGATTTTCAAAACGGATCGGGCCCTTGACCATGTCATCAAACCCCGTCGTTCCCGTACCCGGGGTCTTGAGGCGAACCACAGATCCAGGTGCAGGCCCAAGCCCCAGACTCCGGCAGACTCCGTCATATTTGGGCTTCAATCCCTTCTTTTGCGCTTCTTTTCTTTTCTGTTCCAGGACCTCGGGTGAGCAATGGCAGTGGTAGGCTTGATCCAGATCCAGCAGTCGATCGATTACGGCATTGTATAGGTCATATCGTCTGGATTGAAAGTAGGGTCCATCATCCCAGGAAAGCCCCAACCATTTCATGGATTCAATGATCGCTTCGGTGGCCGCATCTGACGATCTTTCTTCGTCGGTATCTTCAATGCGCAAGATGAATTTCCCGCCCTGCTGTTTTGTAAAGAGCCAGTTGAAAAGGGCCGTCCTGGAACCGCCGATGTGAAGATAGCCTGTGGGGCTTGGTGGGAATCGGGTTATAATTTTAGTGTTTTCCATTGAAAAAAGTAATACCTCCTTTGTGAAAACTCAAAATTTTTTAACCACTTCTGTGGTCAAAAATTCTTTCTTATCTGTCCGTGGCGTAGACCCAGCTGTAAGGGATTGGTGTTGCATGGGGGGAGGTCATTTTGGCGTGCAGGAATTCTTCTTTGAGCCCAAGCCAGTTGTAGGCCGGCCTTATTTTCCTGAGTTTTCCATCCTTTGGTGGCCTGGAATGAACCGTATGATTGTAAGCGGCCTCAAGGATGGCCAAATAGCCCTTTTTACCGGGATACAGGTAGTGGCGTTTCAGGAAATCCACATGGAACCCCTGTGTTTCGGAAATGGGTACGAGCTGCTCTTCCGTCAGTTGGACCAGAAAGAATTTCGAAACACCCCTTTCGGAATACCGATACAGGATCCTCGATTCCGAACTGGATACATACACGGTGCAGATGCCATCCGAATGCTTCAGGAGCTGTGCGGCAATGAGCCCGGCGGTCCGCCTGCCCCCGACGCTGTGGTGACACCCGTAATACTCAAAAAGTTTGTTCTGAAGGACACGGGCGGCTTTATCGCCCTTTTCGTAAAGGTTGTTCTGGATATACCGCAACCCTTTCGCGAGGGTTTCGGCGGCATCGGCAATGGGCCAGTCTATTTTAACGTGAAAATGTGTCAGCGAATACCGGTTCTTTTTTCGAACCGTGGGGTCCTGCTGAATAAGCAGGGCGTAGTCAATGTCCAGCAGCTTTTCCAGGAAATCGACGCTCTTTGGAGAATCGAAATATTTGAGATTTTTATGGAACTTGTTATACAGGGTAAAGTCGGCGAAATACTCCAGGTTCTTTTTCGTAACGCTGTTTTCTTGGTAGAACCGGATATAATTCTTCAGCTCATCTTTAACGACATTTTCACAAATGATCACCAGGAACGTTTTGAAAAGCTTGGACTCCTTCTCCATTTTCTTGGATTTTGGTTTTAACTCACTCTTTTCCACAAAACGGTATTCAACATCATTTCCCCTGAACCGGTTATAGGAATCGATGAGCGCCATTTTCAAGAGACGACGTTCCATATCATCCCTGAGATTTTCATAGATGGATCGTCTCAGTTTTCCGGAGTAACTCAATTGTTCTCGAAATTTCCACATGGCAACGACGCCTTTTACCTTCGCCAACCGCAAATGCCGTGATCCCGCCAGGGCAGAAAAGGGAGACGATCCATAAAGATGATTCAAAATGAACTATAAAAAGCTTTGCAATTCTAACAAAGAATTGGTATAAGTGTCAAGAAAAAATAGATAATTTGGATTTTTCAGCAGATCCGGCAAAATAATCAGTCTCATTTCGTCACGGGGAAAAGGGATAAAATTTCTTGACAAAACATTGGGTTTTTATATACTCACCTTTTTTGATCCGGAGAGATCCTATTATGCTGCTTTTTTTAAGGTTTAAGCGTAATGATCATTGATCTGCAAAGCATTTCAAGAAGCCCTCGCCATTTTAATTTTGAGTATCAATCCGATTGGTGGCGGAAAAATGAAGGCGCTGTGCAGGTTCAGAATCTGGTGCAGGTTCAGGATCTGGAAGGTCCTCTGATCGCAAAAATTTCAGTTTCCAGGGAAGGTAAGAATTACCTGGTAATTGGCCGCCTGACTGGGAAGCTCAGGCTTGTTTGTGATCGATGCCTGGAGACTTACACTTTTTCTGTAAACCGTGATTTCAGGCTTTCCTTATGGCGGTCCGTACCGCCGGAATCAGCCCGGGATGAAACCGAGTTGAAGAAAGATGAACTGGCGGTCGGATTTATTGCCGCTGAAAAAATTGATCTGGACGATATCATCAGGGAGCAGATTTATCTGTCCTTGCCCATGAAGCTTCTTTGCAAGAACGGGTGCGCGGGACTGTGCGCCCGATGCGGGGCCAACCAAAATATGGAAACCTGCAAATGTTCCGGAAATAGCGGACACCCTGCATTTTTAAAACTGAAAGAATTGAAAACAGAGTAGACATCTTATTTTAAGCGCATTAACCATCAATCCTTATAACGCCACGGGAAAATTTTTCCCAACAAAAGGGCGAGCGGAGTAAATTTTAGTTATGGCTGTACCGAAGAAGAAAAAATCAAAAGCAAAGCGGGATTCAAGACGTACCCACGACGTGGCAAAATTGCCTAAAACAACAACCTGTCCCCAGTGTCATGAGCCTGTGTTGCCCCATCATGTGTGCCCTGAGTGCGGCACCTATAAGGGCAAGACCATCATTCAAACTGAAGAGACCTAATATGAAGATAGCCGTGGACGCCATGGGAGGGGATGACGCTCCGGAAGTGGTGGTCCAGGGGGCACTTGAAGCCGCTTCGAAATTTGGCATTCATGTTATCCTAGTGGGGCATGAGGCATTGCTGACAGGGTTCGTTGGTGCTCGCACGAGGGACAGCCTCGTCTCCATTCATCATTGCGAAGATGCGGTGGCAATGGATGAATCCCCTTTGAAAGCCCTTCGAAAAAAGAAGGACAGCTCCATCCGCGTTGCATTCGGCCTCGTAAAAGAAGGCGTTGCTGATGCGGTGATCAGCGCTGGTAATTCCGGAGCAACCCTTGCCGCGGGTGTTCTGGCCCTGGGTCGGATTCCCGGTGTTGAAAGGCCGGCCATCGCAAGCATTGTCCCCACAGAAAAAGGACCGGTTATTCTGATTGACGCAGGTGCCAATGTGGATTGCAGGCCCGGTCAGCTCTTCCAGTTCGGGGTCATGGCCCATGCGTTCGGTTGTTCCTGCCTGGATATGGATGATCCTGAGATTGCGCTCCTGAACATTGGGGAAGAGGGTAGCAAAGGAAATGAGCTGGTTCGCTATGCGTACGATTTGTTTGAAAAAAGCACCTTGAATTTCGCTGGGAATATTGAAGGGCGGGATCTTCTTACGGGCGATATCAAAATTGTGGTGTGTGACGGGTTCGTGGGAAATGTGGCCCTCAAGCTGACGGAAGGGACAGCGGAATCCATGGCACGGCTCATGAAAAGGGAGTTAATGCGTTCCTTTCTGGGCCGTATGGCTTTCATGCTGGGCCGAAAAGCTTTCTCCCGGTTCGCCCGGGAATTGAGCTATGAGGAGTACGGCGGCGCACCCCTTCTGGGCATTAATGGGATTGGTATCATCTGTCATGGGGGATCTTCCGCCAAGGCCATTGGGAATGCCGTCAATATGGCGGCGCAATATGCCCAGAATCAAACTGTTATAAAAATGAGTCAGGGGTTGAAATCCTACAATCTTGAGCAAGGTCTTTAAATAAGGGGAATTATCATGGGTGATGCCAATACCAGGACTGTTGTCATTACGGGAGGATCAAAGGGGATCGGCCGCAGTGTCGCCTACCGGTTTGCGGACGAAAACGCCAGAATTGTGATTGTTCATTTTGATCCTTCTGATGATGCCTGCAATGAGACCATAGGCCAACTAAAGGCGAACGGGGTGGCAGCTGAGGGCTACAAAGCTGACATCTCCTCTTTCGAGGTGGCGGACCAACTGTTTCGTGTAATCCTTGAAAAATTCGAAAATATTGATGTGCTGATCAATAATGCCGGCATTACACGGGATACCCTCCTTTTGCGAATGAGCGAAGAAATCTGGGATGATGTGCTGCGCGTAAACCTGAAGAGTGTGTTTAACTGTACCAAAGCGGTTATTCGATCCATGAGTCAACAGCGGAGCGGCGCCATTGTGAACATCTCTTCAGTGGTGGGGCAGATTGGAAATTTTGGTCAATCCAATTACGCCGCCTCAAAGGCTGGCATCATGGGATTCACCAAAAGTATTGCAAGGGAGGTGGCCGGCCGTGGAATCAATGTTAATGCGGTGGCCCCCGGTTTCGTTGACACCGAAATGACCCAGGTGATCCCCGAAAAAGCAAAGGAAAACTTCTTAAAGCAGATTCCCTTTGGTAAGATGGGGAAACCGGAGGATGTGGCGGAAGCGGTTTACTGGCTCTGTTCCAGTGCCGCCGGCTATATTACCGGACAGGTTATTCATGTTAACGGTGGCATGTATATGTAAAGAAATGAAAGGTCAATTTTGAGGAGGTAACAGGATATGTCGACTGTGGATGAAAAAATTGGGAAAATTATTTGCGAGCAGCTGGATGTTCCGGAAAGTGATGTGGTTCCCAAGGCTTCTTTTGTGGATGATCTGGGAGCTGATTCTCTGGATCAGGTTGAGCTTATCATGGCCATGGAGGAAGAGTTTGATATTTCCATTCCCGACGAAGATGCTGAAAAGATAGCAACCGTCAAGGATGCCATCGACTATGTTAAGGCGGCACTCGGTTGATAATGATTGTTCAGTGCCATTTTTTTAAAAGAATGGCCAAATTCATGTAAAATATCTGCAGAGTTTTTCCCTCTGGTGAGTTCGATACATTTTTCTGAAAGCCAGAATTGCATGGGGAGGAATGATAAAATGGCCAGACGGGTTGTGGTAACGGGGTTGGGAATGGTGACGCCCCTTGGAACAGGGGTTGAGAAAAACTGGGAGGCAGCATGTTCCGGAAAATCGGGGATTGGAGACATCACAAAGTTTGATGCTTCCGGCTTTGCATCCCAAATTGCTGGAGAAGTAACGGATTTCAACCCGCAGGATTTCATGGCCAAGCAGCAGATCCGGCGCTTTGATGTGTTTATTCACTATGCTGTTGCTTCCGCAAGGATGGCCCATGAAGATGCCGGCCTCACCATTGATGGTAAGAATGCAAACCGTGTGGGCTGCGTAACAGGGTCCGGGCTTGGAGGACTGGGAATGCTGGAACATTACCATTCGATTCTCCAGGAAAAGGGCCCCAAGCGGATCAGCCCTTTTTTCATTCCGGGTATCATCGCCAACATGGCGCCGGGCCAGATCGCCATCGAATTCGGGGCGAAAGGTCCCAATATTTCAATAGAAACCGCCTGTGCCGCTAGCGCCCATGCCGTGGGAGAAGCCTATCGGTACATCCGCGAGGGAATTTCGGATGTCATGTTTACCGGAGGCGCCGA
The DNA here is from genome assembly GCA_016844935.1 of Desulfobacteraceae bacterium. Lineage (GTDB taxonomy): Bacteria > Desulfobacterota > DSM-4660 > Desulfatiglandales > Desulfatiglandaceae > NaphS2. The sequence goes on from JAERTK010000063.1 coordinate 16,180, forward strand.
AGCGGTGATCACGCCGCTGGCTGTAGGGGGATTCTGTTCCATGCGGGCGCTCAGTACGCGCAATGATGCACCCGAAAAAGCGTCCAGACCCTTTGACCTTGATCGTGACGGATTCGTTATCGGGGAGGGAGCCGGTATCCTTATCCTTGAAGAGCTCGAATATGCCCTTGAACGGGGCGCATCCATTTATGGGGAAGTGGTCGGTTATGGTCTTTCCGGTGATGCCCATCATGTTTCCGCGCCGGAACCCGAGGGTGCAGGCGCCATCAGTTGCATGAAGGGTGCGCTGGACTACGCCGGTTTAAACCCCGAAGATATCGATTATATCAACGCGCACGGCACATCAACCCAGCTGAACGATGCTTCGGAAAACAAAGCCATTAAAGCGGTTTTCAAGGAGCATGCACAAAATCTCAGCATCAGCTCCACGAAATCCATGACCGGCCATCTCCTGGGCGGTGCGGGAGGAACGGAGTCCGTTTTCTCTGTGCTGACCATCAAGAACGGCATCATTCCGCCCACCATAAACTATGAAACCCCCGATCCGGAATGCGATCTGGACTATGTGCCCAATGTGGCCCGAAAGACCCGGGTGCGGACTGCCATGAGCAATTCCTTCGGGTTTGGGGGCACCAATGCTTCTTTGATATTTGCAGCTTACGAAAATTAAAGCGAAATAAAGGGGGCATCCATGAACATTATTATCGGATCGGATCACGGCGGTTTTGAACTGAAGGAAATCTGCCGGAAATTCGTGGAGACAAGGGGCCATTGCCGCATTACGGATGCCGGTACATTCAGCGAGGACTCCATGGATTACCCCAGGGTGGCCCACAAAGTTTCCAGGGCCGTCTCCGAAGGCGAGTATGCGCGGGGAATACTCATCTGCGGCACCGGCATCGGAATGAGCGTTGTGGCAAACCGTTACGCAGGGGTCCGGGCATGTCTGTGCCACAACCTTTTTACCGCCAGGCTGAGCCGGGAGCATAACGACGCCAACATCCTGGTCATGGGCGGACGTGTCATTGGCAGAGGCATTGCCATTGAGATGGTGGACCTCTTTCTCAGCACCCCCTTTGAAGGCGGGCGGCACAAGCTGCGGCTGAACCTCATTGAAACGGATTAAATGAAGGGTGCAGGGGGCAGTTTTGACGGAACCGACATTAAAAGAAATGGACCCTGAAGTTTACGGGGCGATTCAGGCGGAGCTTAAAAGAGAACAGCAAAGCCTGGTTATGATTGCATCTGAAAATTATGCCAGCCGCGCGGTGATCGAAGCCCAGGCCAATGTCATGACCAACAAGTACGCCGAAGGGTACCCCGGAGCGCGCTACTACGGTGGCTGTGAGTTCGTGGACAAGGTCGAGCGGCTGGCTCGTAGCCGTGCCAACCGGTTGTTTGATTCAGAACACGCAAATGTTCAGCCCCATTCCGGTTCACAGGCCAACATGGCCGTATATCTCTCATTCATTGAAGCCGGTGATACCATCATGGGGATGGATCTTTCCCACGGTGGCCATCTCACTCACGGCAGTCCCGTCAGCTTTTCGGGCAAACTCTATAAGCCCGTTTTTTATGGATTGAATCCCGAAACGGGACGGATCGATTACGATCAGGTCCGCCATGTGGCCCGCAAAAGCAGGCCAAAGATGATTATCGCCGGCGCCAGCGCCTACCCACGGCGCATTGACTTTTCGCTCTTCAAAGAAATCGCTCGCGAGGTAGACGCTTATTTCATGGTTGACATGGCCCATATTGCGGGGCTGGTTGCCACCCGTCTTCATCCTTCCCCGGTGGGGCAGGCGGATTTTATCACCAGCACCACCCATAAGACCCTGCGGGGCCCCAGGGGCGGATTGATCCTCTGTTCCGAAGAAAATGGTGCCAAACTGGATAAGAGTGTTTTCCCGGGAACACAAGGGGGGCCGCTGATGCACATTGTTGCGGCGAAAGCTGTGGCGTTTGAAGAAGCCCTCCGCCCGGATTTTGCTGCCTATCAAAAACAGGTCCTGCTAAATGCCCATGTGCTCGCTGAAGAACTGATGGGCCATGGATATAATCTCGTTTCCGGCGGCACGGATAATCACCTGATCCTCATTGACTTGACCGAAAAAAGGATCACCGGTCTCCAAGCAGAGCAGGCTCTTGGAGCGGCCGGCATTGTGGCCAACAAAAATGCCGTTCCCTTTGACAAGAAGGGGCCCAAAATCACCAGTGGGCTGAGACTGGGGACGCCCGCACTGACCACCCGCGGCATAAAAGAAAAAGAAATCCGGCAGATAGCGGGACTCATAAACCAAATTCTCAGCGCCCCTGAAAGCGAGGTTTTTTCAGAGCGGGTTGGGGGGATGGTTTCCGAAATATGTGAAGCGTTCCCCATCTATCCTTATCTGGGTGCGCCGGACTAAATTAGTGCATAACATCAATGAAATAATATAACACTCTGAAAATATGGAATATGAAAGACCATCCTGGAACCAATATTTTGCGTCCATTGCTCGGATGGTCGCCACCCGTTCCACCTGCCTGAGACGGCATGTGGGTGCTGTTCTGGTCAAGGAAAAGCGAATCCTGTCCACCGGATATAACGGGGCTCCCGCCGGTCTCAAACATTGCATCGAAGTGGGATGCCTTCGAGAGGAAGCCTCGATCCCATCCGGCACGCGGCATGAACTGTGCCGAGCCCTTCACGCTGAACAAAACGCCATCGTGCAAGCCGCTTACCATGGAATCTCTATCGCCGGATCCACCCTCTACTGCACCAACAAACCATGTGTTATCTGCTCCAAAATGCTCATTAATGCCGGCATCAAAAGAATCTTTTTTGACGAAGGGTATGATGATGATCTGTCAGACACCATTCTGGACGAGGCCAAGATTGAAATCATGAGGTTTGAAACATGAAATGTCCCTATTGCACCAAAATCGACAACAAAGTGATTGATTCCAGATTGAGCAAAGATGGTCGTACCATTCGCAGACGCAGGGAGTGTCTGGCATGCAGCAGGCGGTTTACCACCTACGAGAAACTGGAAGACGTCCTCCCCATGGTGGTTAAAAAGGATGGCAGGCGGGAACCTTTCAACCGAAATAAGATTATTGCGGGTATCGGCAGTGCATGCCAGAAACGGCCCATCAGCGTGACCCGGATTGAAGAGTTTGTTGATTCCATTGAGCTTTATTTTCAGGAATTGGGGAAGAAGGAAATTGTCAGCTCAGAAGTGGGCGAGCGGGTCATCAACAAGCTCAAGGAATGGGATGAAGTGGCCTATGTACGGTTTGCATCCGTTTACCGGCAGTTCAAGGACATCAATGAATTCATGGCGGAATTAGAGGAGATTCTTAAATCCAAACAGGATCCTGAAAATAACAAATGAAAGAAGCCCATGCCAAATTTATGAAACTGGCCATCAAGGAGGCCCGCAAAGGCGTGGGCCGAACCTCCCCCAATCCCGCGGTCGGTGCCGTCATCGTGAAAGAGGGCAGGGTGGTTGCCAACGGGTATCACCACCAGGCAGGGATGCCCCATGCTGAGGTTGACGCCTTTGGGAAGATTGACAACCGTGCGTCTGGGGGGACCCTTTATGTGACCCTTGAGCCGTGCAACCACTTCGGAAA
>JAERTK010000064.1 GCA_016844935.1 Desulfobacteraceae bacterium
CAATCAGAACTTATGGACATCTCCGGCGTCCACGCACCGTTACCACAACGTTACCATGGCGATCATAACGTTACCTCTTGGGGTATGTAGCGGGCCTCCACTTGTCAATTCACATTCGATTCCTCTAAAAATGAGGGTGGATCCGTCCAAAAGGAAAATTAATTATTATGGTGTTTCAAACTCTTACGCAATTTTCAGGCTCCGATAACACCCGTTGGGCTCTTTCTTGGCACAGTATTTGTTTATACCTTGAAACAGTTTCTTATATTTCGACGTACACCCAATGGAAAATTGATCAATGGTTTGCCAACCCTGAGGGTGTTGAAATGAAAAAAATTTCATTTTCGGATATGGCCATTGTCGCCCGGGGCACATTGAACCTTGAACTGAACCATCTCAAACGGGAAGTTTTGGCGAAGATCCTCGGCTCACTTTAAACCCTTTGAAGAATGGATTCTCATAACATGGAACAATATCAATCGAATCGTTTAAAATATTTTCCCATTACCCTGTTTGCCTCGGTGATGGGACTGGCGGGACTCTCCATCGTTTTGCAGAAAATGGCCCATGTGCTCCACTTCAGCACTTTCTGGGGCATTACCCTGTTATATCTGGTCAGCGCCTGGTTTGTCTTTTTGAATATCATGTACGGGCTGAAATGGATTAAATATCCCGATGAGGTGAAGGTGGAGTTTCATCATCCCGTGCGCATGCATTTTTTCCCGGCCTATTCCATCTGTTTTCTTCTGTTTGCCATCGCATTTCTGAGCGTCAACCCGGCTGTTTCAACGGTAACGTGGTGGATCGGCATCGTCATTCATCTGTTGCTGCTTCTTCGGACCCTCTATTCCTGGTTTCACAAGAACTATAAGGTTGCCACGTTCAACCCGGCCTGGTTTATTCCAGTGGTAGGCCCCATTCTGGTACCGGTGGCCGGAACCCGGGTGGCCAACCCGGAAATTTCATGGTTTTTCTTCAGTGTTGGAATCATTTACTGGATTGCGCTAATGGCGATCCTCATGTACCGGGTCATTTTTCATGACCCTCTTCCCACCAAACTGGTACCGACGTTCTTTATCCTGATAGCACCCGCCGCCGTGGGATTTATTGCCTATATCAAACTGACCCATTCGCTGGACCCCTTTTCAAGAATTCTTTTTTATTTCGGTGTCTTCACAGTGCTCATGCTGTTGACCATGGTCGACAAATTCGCCAAAGTTCCGTTCTTTATTTCGTGGTGGGCCTACACCTTTCCACTGGATGCAGTTACGCTATCCACGGCGCTCATGTATGAACTGACCCATTTTGCCTTTTTTAAAGTACTGGCGGGAATCTTCATGGGATTCACCATCCTGATTATTGCCTTTGTATTCATCAAAACCCTTCAGGCGGTCGGCAAAGGAAGGTTATGCGTTCCGGAAGGATGACCTTAGTGAGCCGTATTCTATTGAATGATAGCACGACCGGCGCCATAATCGTGAGTGGGCTGAGCAAGGAATTCGGCGATGTGCGGGCCGTTTCAGATCTGAGCTTTGAGGTGCCCGAGGGGGAGTTGTTCGGATTCCTCGGTCCCAACGGGGCAGGCAAAACCACCACCATCAACATGCTCACGGGTCTGGCCCGACCGGACTCGGGCAGTATCCGGATTGCAGGTATCGACTGTACGGGAAATCCAAAAGCGGCCCAGCACCTGATCGGTGTGGTTCCAGATGAAAGCAACCTGTATCCGGAACTGACCGGGTTCGACAACCTGGTGTTCTGCGCGGCCCTCTATGGTATGCGGAAAAAGGAGCGGGTAAGCCGTGCCCGTGAACTGCTGGAGACATTCGGTCTTGCCGAGGCGGCAGAGCGAAAATTCGGCGGCTATTCCAAGGGTATGAAGCGCAAGCTCACCATTGCCGCGGGCATCATTCACAAACCCCAAATCCTGTTTCTGGATGAACCCACCACCGGCATTGATGTGGCCAGTGCTCGGCAACTGCGTCAATTGCTTTCTGATCTGCACCTGGCCGGAACCACGATCTTCCTGACCACCCACTACATTGAAGAAGCTGAGCGGCTTTGCGACCGTATTGCTTTTGTGGTGTCCGGTCGCGTCGTCCGGATCGATACGGTGAAGCATCTGGTTCAGCCGATTCAGGAAAAGCATGTGGTTCAGATCGCCTATGCAAATTCACTGAATAACATACAAGGCAGGCTCTCCGAATCTTTCCACACCCTCCATTTCACCATCCCTGAGCATGGCTTGGTTCGGGTGGAAGCAGACGAACCCGTTCGCGTTGGGCCGATCGTCCGGTATCTGGAAGATCAGGGGGCCGAGGTCAAAGAGGCCCGAAGGATAAGGCCTTCCCTGGAAGATATTTTTGTGCGGATAACGGGAATCGAGGCGGATGTCATGAAAAAGGAAAAAGAAAAATCCGGAGGTCGCCCATGAAACGCTGGATCGCATTCTGGAACATCTTTTTCAAAGACCTGCGCGCCTACTATCTCAAACCGCCCAACGTCAGTTGGGGTCTGATCTTCCCCTTGGCCTGGACAGGGATGTTCTTTATCAAATCCGATGGGTTGAAAGACGTCCTTTCCATTGTTCCGGGCGTGGTATCCCTTTCCATCCTTTTCGGAACCACCTCTCTCCTTTCCGTAACCGTCACATTTGAAAAGAAGGGAAGATCCTTTGACCGGCTTCTCCTGGCCCCGATACCCCTGCAACTCCTGATGCTGGCTAAGACAGCGGGCGCCATCCTGTTCGGGATGGTCAATGCCTTTGTTCCCATCTTTCTGGCGGCCTTTCTCACCGACCTCTCTCATGTTGCCTGGAGCGTCGCTATCCCCGCTATCGTTCTTATCGCCGCCAGTTCCACCTTCCTGGGGCTGTTTGTGGCAGTTTCCGTGAGCGAGGTGTTTGAGGCCCAGACCTTTTCCAACTTTTTCCGCTTCCCGATGATCTTTCTTTGCGGGCTGTTCTTCCCCATTGAACAACTCCCCGTCTTTTTGCGGCCACTGTCCTACCTTTTTCCCTTGACCTATGGCGTCGACATCCTCCACGGAACCTTCCATGGCAATCACCTGATGCCATTTGCAGTCGATTTCACAGCCCTTTCCTTTTTCTGCGTGGCCCTGTTCCTGATCAGTCTTTACAATATCGGGAAACGCTGGATCCTTTGAAGAAGAGAGGCATGTAAAAGGGGTATGCCTGTGTTCTGTCCGCCGATCTTGACAAAATGCGCTCCATATGAGATGCAAACAGGGATAGAGTGAAAGTATTTGCTCATGAATCTTTGCTCCCGCGGGCATGGGTTTCAAAATTGGAAACAGAAGTTCTAGAAAGGAGACGAATATGTTTAAAGAAGAAAGAACAGAGTCTGCTTTTCATTGGCGTATGCTGGGAAACATCGAAGAAGGTCGGCCCAATCTCGGCAATAAAACAACGGTGGATGTATACCGTTTAATGCAGTTTACACTGCGGGATGTGTTGATACGTCATGTGGGCGTGCATGAAACGGATGAAATATTTTTCCAGGCGGGAGAAAACGCGGGGCGGGAACTCTACAAAAACATTATTACCCAAAAAGAAACCTTCAACGAATTCATTGCGGATCTTCAAAAAACGTTAAAAGATCTGGGGATTGGTATCTTAAGGGTCGAATCAGCGGATATTGAAAACCTCACCTTTACGCTGACAGTGGCTGAGGATCTGGATTGTTCAGGTCTGCCCATATGCAACGAAGAGATTTGCACCTATGACGAGGGGTTTATAAAAGGCGTTTTGTCCGAACACACGGGGCGGGATTTTCTCGTAGAAGAAATTGACTGTTGGTGCTCAGGTGATCGTGTTTGTCGTTTTGATGTAAAACCCATTGTATAGGTGGTTTGCGATGCTTTCAGTGCATGAAGAAACCATTGACGGGATAACCGAAGCAATTTACCGGATATTAAATGGGGAAAAACCTGCGCCAATCAGTCTCCCCGGGGATTATCCTGACAACGAAATCAAACAGCTCGCGGCATTCATTGACAGATTTATCGGAGAATACAATAGCTTCACGGACTTTGCATTCGCCCTTGCCAAAGGAGATCTGAACCATCCTCCCCCGAAAGGGAATATGAGAGTTGCCCAATCCATCAAATCCCTTCACGCAAGCTTGCGACATTTGACCTGGCAGGCTGAGCAGATTGCCAATGGAGACTTCACTCAAAAGGTAGATTTCATGGGTGATTTTTCTTTAGCCTTCAATCGAATGACCCAACAGCTGGATGAGAGTTACAGGAAGATTGAAAATGCCAACAAGGCCAAAAGTGAATTCCTGGCAAATATGAGCCATGAGATTCGCACACCCATGAACGGGGTCATCGGCATGATCGATATGCTCCTGGATACCGACCTGACCGCCGAACAACGTGATTTTGCCCAATCCGCCCAAACCAGCGCCGATGCACTTTTAATGTTGATCAACGATATCCTTGACTTTTCCAAGATCGAAGCGGGAAAGCTCGACATAGAAACCATCGATTACGATCTGAGACTCACCCTTGAAAACCTGAGCGATGTGATGGCAATGAAAGTCATCGAAAAAGGCGTGGAATTCGCATGTCTAATTCATGAAAGGGTCCCATGCCTTTTAAAGGGCGATCCGGGCCGGCTCCGCCAGATCCTAACCAACCTGACGGGAAATGCCGTCAAATTTGTGGAACGGGGAGAGGTTTCCGTATCAGTGGACGTCAAGGAAGAAACAGAGAAATCCGTCACGCTCCTTTTTGAAGTAACGGATACCGGAATCGGCATCCCTTCAGACCGTTTAGCCAATCTCTTTGAATCCTTTACCCAGGTGGATGCGTCTACAACCCGCAAGTACGGAGGAACCGGTCTGGGACTAACAATTTCCAAGCAGCTGTCTGAACTGATGGGTGGGGAAATCGGCGTTCGGAGCGAGGAAGGGAAAGGATCCACTTTCTGGTTTACGGTTGTTCAGGAAAAACAGTCCGAATCGAAAGCAACGGATATTCCCAGTCTGGAGAATGTGAAAGGAAAGCACATTCTCGTGGTGGATGATCATGCCATCAACCGAATGGTTTACAGGGAATATCTGGAATCCTGGTATTGTTCTTTGGAGGAAGCGAAGGGGGGCGAAGAGGCTTTTTCCAAACTGAAGGATGCGGCAGGCGGGGGGAACCCGTTTCACATTGCCATACTGGGCATGCAGTTGCCTGAAATGAGCGGGGAAACCTTGGGGCGAAAAATCAAGAATGACGCCGAAATCAAAGATACAATCCTCGTCATGACAACCTCCATGGGCCAGCGGGGTGATGCGGAACGGTTGAGGGAAGGCGGATTCGCGGCTTTTCTCGCTAAACCGGTGAAAAAGGCTGTCCTGTTTGACTGCCTTAGAATCGTTTTGGATCTTAAGGACGACCCAAAAAAAGAGACCAAAAGACAGATTGTGACCCGGTTTACCGTTGAAGAAAGCAGGGTTTTCGAACAGGAAGCTGACCCCAAGCTGCTCATACTGTTGGCTGAAGACAACCTGGTGAGCCAGAAAGTGGCAAGTATTATGCTCAAAAAAATGGGACACCGGGTTGTGGTTGCCAACAACGGCCGAGAAGCGGTTCAGGCATTTGAAACGGAAACATTCGATCTTATCCTGATGGATGGCCAGATGCCGGTGATGGATGGACTGGAAGCCACCAGAACCATTCGGCATGGGGAGGAAAACACCAAAAAGAAGCGGGTCCCCATCATTGCGGCCACGGCCAATGCCATGAAAGGGGACCGGGAACGCTTTCTGGAGGCCGGCATGGATGACTACATCAGCAAACCGATCAAGAGAAA
>JAERTK010000065.1 GCA_016844935.1 Desulfobacteraceae bacterium
GAAGTAGGGTGGGTGGGCTGCTTTCGGACCTTTTTCCACGACAAAGCGCATCCAGCCAACGGTGAGCTCCGCCAGTTGATGGATTTTATTCTGATCGGTAATGACCCGCCAGTTGACCACTTGCCGGTTCCCTGCGGTGGGCGCGTACCGGGCGATGTCAATGAGTTCCTGGATTTTTTCCTTTTCAACCGGTTTGTCTTTGTAAAGCCGGACGGAGCGGCGGGATCGCAAAAACTGTACGGCTTGTTCCCGGGTAACGGCCAGATCTTTTTGAATGGAGGGACATCGTTTCATGGGGATGCTGGCGTGCTGGAGAGCCCCGTGCGGGCAGACGGCAACACAGTGCCCGCATCTCAGGCAGACCTCTTCGGTACCGGGCATGAGGCGGGGGTACTCCACCCCGTGGTCCATCTGTATGATGGCCATGGGGCATTCAGCGGCGCAGATGCCGTCTTTCTTGCATTTGTCTCGGTCAATGTTCAGAAGTTCCGTATTGTCTCTCAAAGTCCTAAACCCCCTGCGCTTTTTTTGATTTTCGGCGGCGAAAGAGAAAGGCGCCGATAATGATGAGCGCCAGCGGAATCAGCAGGGCCCAGATATATTCTTCCACGAGGGCTATGGCCACCACGGCAATGCCTAAGAAAACCCCCACAAGGGAGATCCGCCAGCTGGCGGTGATGCCGGCGCTCAAGGTGGCAAAAGCGAGTATCAGAAGGGCTACGAGCCCCACGTCCACGTTGTTGAGCCGTCCCGTGTCCGTAGCACTGAGCAGGAAGACCAGGTATATGACTATCAGGTAAGCGAACCAGTGAAAGACCTGGGTCCATACCAGCCGGCCCTTGCCTTCTCCCCGGCGGTTCAAGTTGGGCCACTCAATGGCGATGGTCGCTATGCAAAAAATAGGGGCCATGATCATCCAGTACCAGAATCCTTTGGTGGGACTGTAATCGGTGAGTGCAATGCCCACCACCGACAGCAACAACAACAGAATCAGAATAAATTCAGTAACATGGCTCTTTTTCGGAGCACTGCCGGATCCGTTTTGCAAGTTTCCAGACATGGGTTTCTCCTTCCTCATGGTGTATGATATGGTTTTTTTGAAACCGTTCACTGATCATTTTTTACGGTGAAGGGCTATCTTGTATCAGAGTTCCATGAAAATCACAATGGCCATACGCCAAAATCGGCAATTCTCATTGGGGTCCCCGCATCATTTTCACAATAACAAGTTCTTGACCATTTACATCCGGCCGTCTTAGAATACGCCATGTCTTCCACATGGATTCAGAATGGCAGATGATGTAAACATCCCATTGAATGATCGGAACCGAAGGAGCGCTCGTGTCAGATTGCTGAATTTTCTGGCTGCTTTCGTTTGGTGCCTGGGTGGGGTTATTCTGCTGATAAAAGGCGGTAGCCTTCTGGCGGGATCCATTTCCCTTTTTCCAGGCCCCGTCTGGCCCTGGGTGGTGGCGGTGGTAGGACTCTTGCTGGGTGTTGTCAAAGGCAGGCTCCTGTTTTCCAGGAGCTGCAGAAAAAATCTGACACGCATTTCCACTTTGAAGAATCCCAGAATCTGGCAGTTTTTCAGCCCCGGTTTTTTTGTCCTCCTTCTCCTCATGATAACTGCCGGTGTGGTTTTGTCCCGCCTGGCGCACACCTCCTTTGCCGTCCTGCTGGGTGTGGCTTTTTTGGACCTCGGCGTTGGGTCGGCCCTTCTCTCCAGCAGTCGTGTGTTCTGGCAACAAAAAGCGTTCGTTAAATCGAACGTCTCGAAGGGTTGAAAAACACTTTTCTGCGCCGGAACTTTGTCCCTTGACCCGGGTTACCTCAAAATGATAAAAATCTGCCACCGTCATGGGAGGCGTTTACACGATGAGGACAAAATGCCACACTCTCGGTGAGGAGCAGCGACGAGACCTGACAAGAATAATCACGAAGGTGGTCAGACAGGATGAGAGGGTTTTGTTTGCGTTTCTCTACGGCTCCTTTCTGGATGGGGCTTTTTTTCGGGACATTGATTTGGGTGTCTTTCTCAAGGGTGTCGGGTCGACCGATTTTTGGGATTATGAATGCGGGCTTTCTCAAAAGATTGAAGAAACATTGAGCCATCCTTTTCCGGTTGAAGCTAAAGTTATCAATCGGGCGCCCATTTCTTTTTGTTATCATGTGATCAGGGGTCGACTCTTATTTGTGCGGGATGAAAGCGTCATGGTTGGTTTCATGACCCGCGTGGCAAGGATCTATCTGGATATGGCGCCCCTCAGACGAAAATATATGCTGGAGGCTATGGCATGACCGGCATCCATACGGAAAAGGTCTACGCCAAATTCAGGGACATCCGGGAATCCATCGAACGGCTGAGGCAGTTTGCTGCCATGCCCCGCGCCGAATTTCTGGAAGACAGGGACAGTCAGGATATTGCCGGTTTTCGGCTCATTGTGGTCACCGAGGCGGCCATCGATACCTGTCTTCATGTGGCGGCAAAAACACTCAATCAGGTTCCCGAGGAATATGCCGGGTGTTTTAGACTACTTGGCGAGCACCAGTTGATAGATCAGGAGGTGGCTTCGAGACTTGCTAAAATGGCGCGGTTTCGAAATCTGCTGGTACATCGGTACTGGGAGATTGATTACGGCCGCATGTATGATATCATTACCGGAGATGATCTCGCCGACCTGGAAATCTTCATGAGACAGATCGGTCGGTTGTTTGATTCGGCATTGTAGAATATGATTGTTTGAAAAGGTGTTCAAAGGACGGAGGGTCCTTGACGGATACGCACAATCTTTTATTGATGAGGAGGAATTCCATGAAAAAGAGTGCCTGTTTTTTGTCTGTTGTGATGTTTTTGCTCGTTGCTTTGCTGGTCCCGGTTCAGAGTTCCCATGCCGCCAAACCCATAATCCTCGGGGTGCCCACATCACTGGGGTTCCTTGAAGGGAAAGAGGGTCTTGCGTGCGTCAACATGGCTGTGGATGAAATCAACAAGGCGGGCGGCGTCAAGGTGGGTAGTGAAATGCGCCCCTTTAAAGTTGTCGCCATCGATGCTCGGGGGGCGGAACCCGGAGTGCCTGTGAGTGACGTCATCCGGGCCCACAAGAAGCTGATTCTGGAGGACAAGGCAGATTTTATCGTTTTCGGATCATTCAGGTCCGAGTGCGCCATCGCCTGCATGGATGTGGTGGGCCAATACAAGATTCCCATGATCCTTGGGACGGCCATGAGTCCGGGCATGCAGAAAAAGGTGATGACAAATTATGACAAGTACAAATACACTTTCAGGGCCTGCTTGAACGCGGTCTATCTCATCAAATACCTGGGCGGCACCATGGCCTACCTGAACAAAGAATTCGGCTTCAACAAGGTTTTTATCATGAACCAGGATGTGGCCTGGGCCAGAAAGACAGGCGACCTCATGAAAAAACTGGTCTTTGATAAGATGGGATGGGAAGTGGTGGGTCGCCAGCAGTATCCCACGGGATCATCGGATTTTTCCGCAGGTCTCATGAAGGCCAAAGCCAAAGGCGCCCAGGTGATCCTGCCTATTTTCGACATGCCCCAGAGCGGGATCCTGGTGAAACAGTGGAAGACCATGCATATCCCCGCCTTGATGGCCGGTTTTATTTCACCGCTTGCCGGCCCCGGGGCCTGGAAGACCTTTGATGGAAAAATTGCGGGCGCCATGAACTGTATCTTTGAAATTGGCAACATACCCGTCCCCAAAGTCCCCAAATCTGTGGAGTTCTACGAAAAATACCAGAAAAAATACGGAAAACCCATTGAAGCGGGCCATTCCCCGGCCCCCGCCTACGAGATGATTTATATGCTGAAAGAGGCCATTGAACGGGCAGGATCCGTTAATGGCGACAAGGTGGTGGCGGCGCTTGAAAAAACAGACCGTCAGGGTGCCATGGGCCGCATCAAATTCGGCAAGGATCACCAGGTGATCTATGGCAGCAACCCGGAAGTGGAAGCCCTGGGCTGCATGATTCAGTGGCAAGAGCCGGGAAAACGGGTCATTGTTTACCCCCCGTCCGTGGCAGAAGGCAAGATCCAATTGCCCGAAGGCCTCAAGAGCTTGAAATAAGTTGTCAGTTATCAGTTGTCAGTTGTCAGGAGAAGCGCGCACTGCACCCTGACAACTGAAAACTGAACCCTTCAAAAAAGAGACTTCCATGTTATTAGGTACACTCATCTATGGTTTTGTCAACAGTGCGATCCTGGCTCTTCTGGCCATGGGATTCAACCTGACGTTCGGCATCAGCGGCGTGGCCAACTTCGCCTACGGGGCGGTTTATATTTTTTCCGGATTTTCCGCATGGATACTTTTAAACACCCTGGGTGTTCCTTACCTGCTGGCTGTTTTGGTTGCCATTGTGCTGGCGGCGCTCATGGGTCTGGCCATCTACTATGGCGTGATCCTGCGAATCAAGGGGATGCCGCTTTCCGAGGTCATGGCCACATTTGGCCTGGGTTTGGCCATCATGGAGCTGTTCCGGTATTTTGATTTTGTAGGCTTTCGCTATACCCTGCCGGTCTTCATCGACGGCAGCTTCAGTATCGGTGACGTGTACATCGACTACCAGCGGATGATTATCGCCCTCATTGCCGTGGCCCTGACCCTCGGTCTGTACCTCTTTACCAACCACTCTCGCGTGGGGCTGGCCTTCCGGGCCATTGCCCAGGATGAACGGACGGCGCTGACGTTTGGAATCGACGCCGACCTGGTGGGGGGGCTGAGTATGGCGCTGGGGTGCGCACTGGCGGCCATCGCGGCTGTGGTGATTTTGCCCCTGGGAACCATTGCAGTGGAAGGGGGGTACGAGGTCCTGATCAACGCCCTGGCCGTGTGTATTGTGGGGGGATTGGGAAGCACCGTGGGCATCCTGGTGGCCAGTGTGCTCATCGGGTATTCCCAGACCTTTACGGCCAATTATTTGGAACCCCACTGGATGATGCTGGTGAGCCTCATCGCCATCGCCATTGTATTGATCGTGAAGCCGTCGGGGCTTTTCAGCCACCAGAAAGAACTTGAAGAGAGAATATAGCAGAATACTATGAACAGACGTAAGGAACGAATTGATCGTGGCGTCAAAGCCCGCTCGGCGGATATATTTGCGCTGACAAGCTACCGGGAAATGCTTTATCTGATAATTCCCGGGGCCATTCCCGTGGTGGGTCTCCTCTGTTTTTCGCCTTTGCTCAGCGCTTACTGGCGAGAAGTCATTATTTCCACGGCCATCTATGCGTTGCTGGCCATGAGCTGGGATATGCTCATGAGCGCTGGGCTTCTTTCCCTGGGGCAGGCCCTTTTTTTCGGGATCGGCTCCTACCTGGCAGGTTCGCTCAATTACTATGCGGGATTTCCGCCCATTTTGACCATACCCATCGCCACCATTCTGGGGGGATTGATCTGTACAGTCCTGCTGCTGCCCGTGTTGCGGCTTCGCGGCATCTACTTCGCCATGGTGACCCTCGTGTTGCCCCTCATGCTGAGCCGGCTGGTGGAGGCCACGCGAATTCTTGGCGGGACGGAAGGGCTGACGGGACTGACGCCGTTTCCCAACCAGCTGACGGCGCTCTTTATTATTCAACTGGCGCTTCTGGCGACGCTCTTCGGATTTCGGCGGATCATGGGGTCCGATTACGGCCTGGTGATCAAGGGGATCAGCGACAATGATCGCTCTGTCATGAGCGCAGGCCTTAACATTTATTGGTACAAGGCCCAGGTCCTCTTTTTGGGGGCGTGCGTGGGATGTTTCGCCGGGGCCTTCGGCACCCATATGGACATGTTCGCGGGTATGCCTGGATTTGCTCTGGACTATTCCATCATGCCGGTGGCCGCCGCTGTGGTGGGGGGAACAGGCACCTTCGCCGGCCCCCTGATCGGGGCCTTTATCCTGGTGCCACTGTCGGAAATGCTAAGGGCCCTTGGCGCTCTCAGGATGGTTTTTTACGGGTTGTTCCTGGTGGTCTTTGTGGTGGGGATGCCCGAGGGACTTTTCGCCTATATCCAACGGAAATATCAGCAGATGGAAAGATGGGTGGACGTATCATGACCAAACAGGCACCCTTGCTCAGGGTATCCAATTTGACCAAAACCTTCGGCGGTGTAACGGCTGTTTCAGGTATGGATTTTGAACTTCAGGAAGGACAGCTTCTGGGCGTTATCGGCCCCAACGGAAGCGGGAAAACCACTTTGGTGAACCTTATTACGGGATTTGTGAAGCCGGTGGCGGGCCGTATTGAATTCAGGGGAAAAGACATTACCGGCTGGCCTCCCTACAAGGTGGTGGGAGAGGGAATTTCCAGAACCTTCCAGATGGTCCGGCCTTTTTACCAGCTGCCGGCTTACAAGAACCTTATCGTGCCGCTCTATTCTCCCCGGGTTAAAAAACTGGCTGGGGGCAAGTACGGGAATAGAGACGCGGTAGCCCTGGACCTGCTGGAAGAAGTGGGTTTTGAACGGGACGCCCATGTGAGCTACAAAAAAGCGGGTGCGCTGCCCCAGGGGTATCTGAAGCGGCTGGAACTGGCCAAATCGATGGCCCTCCGTCCGGACCTGATTATCCTGGATGAACTCTTTTCCGGCCTGAGTCTGGCGGAAGTGGCCAGCATCGTGCCCATTATTGAAAAGCTCAAACACCAGGGCAAAACCATTATCATGATTGAACATCGACTCAAAGAACTTTTCCGCATCGCCGACCGGGTAATGGTGCTGAATTACGGGCGAAAGATCGCCGAGGGCCTGGCGATTGAGGTCATGGAAAGCCCGGAAGTAAAAGAAGCCTATCTGGGCAGCGAGGCGGAGTGAAAGGGAACGAGATGCTTGACGTTCAAAACCTGATGGTCTTTTTTGAAAACGCTTTGGCCTTAAACGATTTCCAAATGGAAATCCGGGAAGGGCAGGTGGTGGGGGTCATCGGGAGCAACAGTGCTGGGAAAACCACGTTGATGAACACACTCTCGGGACTGATCATCGATATGCGGATCAAGGAAAAACGCCGGGGCGGCGAACGGATTACGGT